>JAFOML010000009.1 GCA_017425345.1 Eubacterium sp.
CTGAAATATAAGATGAGAGAGGACGCCGTAAAAGAACTGGGACTATAACGGGCGCCGGATGTCCCCCGCCTCTATAGGCGGCGGGTTCCATTTCCGACTTTCAGTGGTGGGTTATAATCCCCCACTGAAACCCGGAGGAGCGGAAGCTCCCGGCGCCCGTTGCAGTCGTTCGCTACGTCCTTGACGTGCGAGCACGCCAGGAGCTACGCTCCGACTTAAAGTTCATTCTCTTTTTTTCTGCGATATTTCCGAAACCGTTCTTGCCTCGAGAGGCAGAACAGTATATTATGGAATAGGAATTTGTATGGTTCCTTAGGTGGAACAGGAAAGAGAGGAATTGCATGGAGCAGAAGAAACTGCATGATCTGAAAGTGCTTGCAGCTCAGATCAGAGTAGAGACGATGAAGGTGATCCATTCAAGAGGATTCGGTCACGTGGGCGGATCCATGTCGATTGCGGATACCATGGCTGTCCTGTACGGAGATGTGATGAAGTTTGACCCGAAGAATCCGCGGTGGGAAGACCGTGACTTTTTCGTTCTTTCTAAAGGACATGCAGGACCGGCGCTGTACGCGACGCTCGGCATCATGGGATATTATCCGATGGAAGATGCCTATACGCTGAATCAGCCGGGCACCAGATTTCCGTCGCATCCGGACCGGAATGCAACACCGGGCGTGGATATTACGGTAGGTTCTCTGGGACAGGGGATCAGCCAGGCAGTAGGCGTAGCCCTTGGACAGAAGCTCCAGAAGAAGGATTCCCGCGTCTACACGATCGTAGGTGACGGTGAGAGCGACGAGGGTCAGGTATGGGAAGCTGCAGAGGCAGCGGCTCACTACAAGCTGGATAACATCACCTGCTACGTGGATGATAACGGACTGCAGCTGGATGGACCGACGGCGAAGATCATGAGCCACGGAAAGGGTCTGGCAGCAAAGTTCGATGCATTCGGCTGGAACGTCATTGAACTTGAGGACGGCAATGACGTGGAGGCGATCTGGGAAGCAACGCAGAAGGCGCTGGCTTACCACGATGGACCGACCGCGATCGTTCTGCATACGATCAAGGGAAAAGGCGCGTTTTTCGCAGAATCCGTCGGCGCACACAGCTCGCAGCCGCCGGAAGAGGACTGGCAGAAAGCGCTCGCAGAAGTAGAAGCTGCCTATGAGGCAGTCAAGGCAGAGTAAGGAGGCAGGGAAATGACAGTGAAACTGATCGGAAAACATGAGAAGGATTCCCGCGCCAACCGGGATGCCTATATTGAAGCCATGATCGAACTCATGGATCAGGATGAAAGATACGTACATATCGACTGCGACCTGGAAGGCTGCATTAATGTCAAGAAGCTGCGCGCGGCGCACGGTGACAGAGTCTTCAATGTCGGAATCGCAGAAGCAAATGGAGTCGGCACAGCAGCCGGCATGGCAGCGAGCGGACTGATCCCGTTCGTACACTCCTTCGGAGCATTCGCATCCAGAAGAGTCTTTGACCAGGCGTTCCTGTCTGTAGGCTTTTCGGGATTCCCGGTCCACATCGTCGGATCTGACCCGGGCATCTGCTCCGCATTCAACGGAGCGACCCACACCGCGCTGGAAGACGCCGGCCTTTATATGAGCGTTCCGGGGTTCATCGTAGTGGACAGCGCGGATTATGCACAGACCAAGTCCATGGTCAAGGCGCTCGCCGCTTCCGGAAAGCCGAGCTATATCAGACTCGTCCGGAAGGGCATCGTCAAGGTTTATGAAGACGGCTCCGAGTTTGAGATCGGAAAGGGCTATCAGCTCCGGGACGGAAACGACGTGACGATCGTCGCATCCGGCATTCTGGTCGATGAGGCGCTGAAGGCGAACGAGCTTCTCGCAGCGGAAGGCATCGCAGCGAGAATCATCGATATGCCGACCTGGAAGCCGCTGGATGAGGAGATCCTCCTCAAGGCAGCAGAGGAGACCGGCGCAATCGTGACTGCGGAGAACCATACAGTCGCCTGTGGACTCGGATCCGCAGTGGCGAACCTGTTCGCGAAGAAGCGTCCGACCCCGATGGAATTCGTCGGTGTGGATGAGCGCTACGGACAGGTTGGATCGCAGGATTTCCTCGTGAAGGAGTACCACCTGACGGGAGAGGACATCGCGGCGGCAGCGAAAAAGGCGATCGAGAGAAAGTAAACGTAAAGCAGTTACGGATAGTTACACATGCAAGAGCAGTAAGAGACGGCATAGCGGGATTTCCTGCCGTCTCTGTTTTTGGAGGAACGGCAGATGAAGATAGAAGTTGGATTTGGGAAAGGGGTACAGACCTGTGAGTTTCCGGACGAGAACTACGCAGGAATCGTACTTCCGAATGAGGTGGAACACCGCACGGATGAGCAGGGAATCCTTCAGGATGCGCTGCAGAATCCGATTGGTGCGCGCCCGCTTGCGGAGTATGATCTCAGCGGGAAGAAGATCGCGATCCTCACCTCTGACGAGACCCGTCCAATGCCGACTTACAAGGTAATGCCGGTTCTTTTAGATACCCTCTATGCGGCGGGCGCGGATCCGTCGAATATCCGTCTCGTATTCGCCTGTGGAAGCCATCGCAGTCTCAGTGATGAGGAGAAGCAGCGGCTTGCCGGCGAACGGGCATGGAAGGAGGTCGTCTGTGAGGATAGCACGGAATATGATTTTGTTCACGTCGGGGATACCGCGCATGGGACTCCCGTCGACATTGCAGAGCACGTGCTTCACGCAGATTTCCGCATAGCCCTCGGAAACATCGAGTACCACTACTTCGCTGGCTACTCCGGTGGAGCCAAGGCGCTCTTTCCGGGATGCTCCACGTACGAGGCGATCCAGGTCAACCACGCAATGATGGTACAGGAGGATGCTCACGCCGGGAAACTCATCGGGAATCCGCTGCGCGCGGACCTGGAGGAAGGCGCGGCCATGGTCGGCATCGACTACCTCCTGAACGTCGTGCTGGATGAGCATAAGAACATCATCTATGCCGTGGCGGGGGACTGGCTAGAAGCTCACCGCAACGGGTGCGCATTTCTGGATAAGTTTTATTGGATCGAGCTTCACGAGAAAGCCGATATCGTCATTACTTCGCAGGGAGGAGCCCCGAAAGACCTGAACTTGTACCAGACGCAGAAGGCACTGGATAATGCCAAGCACGTCGTGAAGGACGGCGGCATCATCATTCTGGTCGGCGCATGTTCGGAGGGGATCGGAAATAAGAAGTTCGAGGCATGGATGGCAGATGCAACCTGCCCGCACGACCTGGTGGAACGCGTGCAGACGAGCTTCGAGCTGGGCGGTCACAAGGCGGCCGCAATCGGAATGGTCATGGAGAAAGCAGACGTATATCTGGTTTCTACAATGGATAAGGAACTGGTGGAGAGCATGTTCTTCACCGGATTCCATGAGTTACAGCAGGCGGTGGATGCGGCGATAGAGACCCGAAGAGACCACGCGAAGATCCTTGTGATGCCATATGGAGGATCGACGCTGCCGATCGTAAAGGAAAGGAATTAAATAATGGATTACGCTAAGGAGTCGCTGCGCCTCCACGAAGAGTGGAAAGGCAAACTGGAAGTTATCTCTAAGGTAAAGGTGGACAGCAAGGAAGCTTTGTCGCTCGCTTACACACCGGGCGTTGCACAGCCCTGTCTGGAGATCCAGAAGGATATTGACAAGAGCTACACCCTGACCGGAAGACACAACATGTGTCTTGTTGTCACGGACGGCAGCGCGGTGCTGGGTCTCGGCAATATCGGTCCGGAAGCCGGCATGCCGGTCATGGAAGGCAAGTGCGTGCTGTTCAAGGAATTCGGCGATGTGGATGCGTTCCCGCTTTGCATCAAGTCCAACGATGTCGATGAGATCGTCAATACCGTATATATGATCTCCGGCTCGTTTGGAGGTGTTAATCTGGAGGATATCTCTGCGCCGAGATGTTTTGAGATTGAGGAAAAACTGAAAGAAAAATGCGATATTCCGATTTTCCATGACGATCAGCACGGAACTGCGGTCATTACCCTGGCTGGCCTGATCAATGCACTGAAAGTTGTCGGAAAGAAGATGGACGAGGTCAAGATGGTCGTCAACGGCGCAGGCGCTGCGGCGATCGCAATCAGCAAGCTGCTGCTCTCCTACGGAATCAAGGACATTACGCTCTGTGACCGTACCGGCGCGATCTATGAAGGGCGCGAGAAGGGCATGAACCCGTACAAGGAGCAGATGGCTAAGGTCACGAACCGCGCGATGTGCAAGGGCACGCTTGCAGACGCGATCAAGGGCGCAGACATTTTCCTGGGAGTAAGCTCACCGGGAGCTGTTACGACGGAGATGGTTAAGACGATGGCGAAGGACGCGATCATCTTTGCCTGCGCGAACCCGACACCGGAGATCTTCCCGGACGATGCGAGAGCCGGTGGGGCTGCGGTCATCGCGACGGGACGCAGTGATTTCCCGAATCAGATCAACAACGTTCTGGCATTCCCGGGAATCTTCCGCGGAACGTTCGACGCGAAAGCCAGCGACATCAACGATGCCATGAAGATCGCGGCAGCAGAAGCGCTCGCGGCGGTCGTTACGGAAGACGAGCTCTGCGCAGAGTACATCATTCCGGAAGCATTCGATCCGCGCGTACGGCCTGCCGTCGCGGGAGCGGTCAAGAAAGCGGCGATCGAAAGCGGCGTAGCGCGCATCTGATCGGCGAAGCTATTGACATTTCACAGTTTAGGTATATACTAATATAGACTTAGTAAGAAGGACCGATGTCAGCGGTCCTTTTTACATGATAGAACGATTAGAAGGACAATAGAAGATGGGCAAACAGATAGAAGAACAACGTAAAGAAAATAAGATGGGTGTCATGCCTGTCCGCAAGCTGGTCATCAGCATGTCGCTGCCAATGATGATATCGATGCTGGTGCAGGCGCTCTACAATATCGTGGACAGCATGTTCGTCTCATATATTTCGCAGGATGCGCTCGCAGCCGTAACCCTGGCATTTCCGATGCAGGGTCTGATGATCGCGCTTGGCTCCGGTACCGGCGTCGGTATCAACGCATACCTGTCCAGATCGCTCGGTGAGAGACGGTTCCAACAGGCGAATGACGCGGCCAACAATGGTCTGTTCCTTGCCTTCTGCTGCTACCTGGTCTTCCTGGCGCTTGGACTATCCTGCGGACACTGGTTCATTTCGATCCAGACGGATGATCCGGAAATCGTGCAGGCAGGATCCACTTATCTGACCATCGTCTGCTGCCTTTCTCTGGCGCTGTTCTACCAGATGACCTTTGAGCGCCTGCTGCAGTCGACCGGACTGACGTTCTACAGCATGATCTCGCAGGTCACCGGCGCGGTGATCAACATGATCATGGACCCGATCCTGATCTTCGGTCTTCTTGGCGCGCCGAAGCTTGGCATTGCAGGTGCGGCAATTGCGACGATTTTCGGCCAGACGGCCGCGACGATCATCGGGCTTACCTTGAATGTGAAGAAGAATAAGGAGATACAGCTTTCGTTCCAGGCGATCCTGCATCCGAAGTGGGCAGTCATTAAGCGAATCTATTCTGTCGGTATTCCGACGATCCTGATGATGTCCGTCGGATCCGTCATGAACTATGCGATGAACCACATCCTGATCGCGTTCTCCTCGACGGCAGTCGCAGTGTTTGGCGTGTATTTCCGTCTGCAGAGCTTCATCTTTATGCCGATCTTCGGACTGAACAACGGAATCGTTCCGGTGGTGGCATACAACTATGGGGCGAAGAAAAAGAGCAGAATATTAGAAACCCTGAAGTTTGCCCTGATGTTTGCCATCACGATCATGGTGTGCGGATTGATCGTTTTCGAGCTCTTCCCGGAAGTGCTGCTCGGCATTTTCAACGCGTCAGACGAGATGCTTGCGCTCGGTGTGCCGGCGATGCGGATCATCGCGCTCCACTTCCCGATCGCAGCGGTGTGTATCGTGCTCGGTTCGGTCTTCCAGGCCTTTGGCCGCGGCACATATTCGCTGATCAACTCCGTGCTGCGTCAGCTCTTCGCGCTGCTTCCGGCAGCCTGGCTGCTCGCGCAGACCGGGAACGTGTCGAACGTCTGGTGGGCATTCCTGATCGCAGAGGGTGTGTCGCTGCTCGTGACTTCGATCCTGTTCCGGAAGCTATATAAAGATGTTATTGAACCAATGTGATTGCATGCATGACAGGCCGTGGCTCTTTAACGGGATGCGGCCTTTTTACTGTTGCAGCGGATAGATTCAGGTGGAAAGTGGGGTGATCTTATGAAGATCATTATTGCCGGATGTGGAAATGTAGGACGGCTGTTGGCGGGGCGCCTCAGCCGGGAAGGACATGATATCGTCATGATCGATGAAAATGCGGATCTGCTCGCGGAACTCGATGACGAGGTGGATGCGCTCGGGATCCAGGGAGATGCTACGGATGTCGCAGTGCTAAAAGAAGCGGGCGCGCAGGACGCAGATCTTCTGATTGCTGTGACGAAGTATGATGAAAAGAATCTGCTGAGCTGTCTGATCACGGAGAATCTGGGACATTGCAAGACGATCGCAAGGGTCGGCAGCCCGACATACCATAAAGAAAGCGCATATCTCGAGCAGGCGTTCGGCCTGGAAATGATCATCAATCCGGCCTATTCCACCGCCAGACAGATCGGCCGGATCCTGCAGTTTCCGCATGTGCAGCGAATCGATACCTTTGAGCGCGGTGACATCGAGCTGTTTCACTTCCGGATCGGCAGGAACTGCCCTCTGAGCGGACGCTCTGTTATGGAAGTGGCAGAGAAGTATAAGTGTTCGATCTTGTTCTGCACGGTAGAACGAAAAGGGGAGATACACATCCCGAACGGATCTTTCATCCTGCAGGAAGGGGATGATGTGTCGGCGACCGCGTCACGTCCGATCATCACCCAGTTCTTTCAGAGAATCGGGCTTCCGCCCGGCAGCGTGGAAGATGTGCTGATCGCCGGAGGCGGCCGCACCGCTTATTACCTGACGAAGGATCTGCTGGAAAACCATGTGGACGTGACCATCGTGGAAAAGGACCGCAGACGGGCAGATCGGCTCGCCGACGCGCTTCCGCAGGCGACGGTCATCTGTGGGGATGTGATGAATGAGAAACTGCTGGCAGAAGAAGAGGTCTTTGGCCGTCAGGCAGTTGTTGTCTGTACCAACCTCGACGAGGAAAACCTGTTCCTGTCACTGCATCTGAAAAAGAGCAGCGGCGCTAAGGTGATCACGAGGATTCACCGTATGTCATTCCCGGAGACGGTCGAACGGCTTCACCTGGATACGGTGATCAACCCGCAGATCCTGACCACCGGGATTATTCTGCAGTATGTGCGTTCTCAGATGAGCGGGAGAGGATCCGCGGTCGAAAGCCTCTATGAGCTGGAGAACGGAAAAGCAGAGGCAATCGAGTTCAGTATCAGAGCGGATTTCCCCTATGCGGGCGTTCCACTGGAAAAGCTGAAGTTCAAGGATAACGTACTGGTCGCAAGCATCTTCCACGAGGGAGAGAGTATCCTTCCACGAGGAAAGAGCTGCATGTATCCCGGAGATTATGTGGTCGTGATCACGTCCGGGAGAAAAGTAAAGACAATCTCGGAATTATTCCGTTAAGCAATACGATGAATTACAGAATTGTATTTAAAAACATAGGGTTCGTCCTGCGGTTTGAAGGCGGCTTTCTGTTGCTGCCGCTTCTGGTGAGCCTGCTCTATGAAGAGGGGACCTGGCCGGTCTGGATCCTCTGCGCTGCAGCAGTCTTTGTCTGCGGCACCCTGCTCGGGAGACTGCAGCCGAAGCGGCAGGGTCTTTCTGTCCGTGACGGCAGCATCATCGTCGCGCTGTCATGGATCATCCTGTCTGCGGCGGGCGCTGTCCCGTTCGTTCTGACAGGAGACATCCCGTCCTTTCCGGATGCTTTTTTTGAGACGGTTTCCGGGTTCACGACGACAGGAGCCTCGATCCTGACCGATGTGGAAGCGCTGCACCACTCCTGCCTCTTCTGGCGCAGCTTTACACACTGGATCGGCGGTATGGGCGTTATCGTGTTTATCCTGGTGTTTCTGCCGCTCACGGGATCGAGCTCGATCCATCTGCTGCAGGCAGAGTCCCCGGGATACTCCGTGGAGCGAATCGTCCCCAAGCTAAAGGATACGGCACGGGGTCTCTATCTGATCTATATCGGACTGACCGTCGCGGAAATCCTGGCGCTGGCTGCCTCCCGCATGCCGCTATTTGATAACCTCTGCATCACATTCGGCACCGTCGGCACCGGAGGATTCGGCGTGCTGAATAGCTCGGCAGGAGATTATACGCCGCTTCAGCAGAATATTATCACGCTGTTTATGATTTTGAGCGCGCTGAATTTTGCCGTCTATTTCGCAATGTTCCGCCGGAAACCCAAGGAGATCCTGGCAAACGAAGAAGTACGCTGGTACCTCGTGATCCTCGCGGCCGCTTCTGCAGCGATCTACTGCAGTCTCGTGACCGAGGCGCCGGACATGGAAGAAGGCTATGCGCTCCATCACACGCTGTTCCAGGCGGCATCGATCATGACGACGACCGGCTTTGGCACGCTGGATTTTAGCCAGTGGCCTGAGCTTGCCCGAGCAGTACTGGTCCTGCTCATGTTCATCGGTGCTTGTGCGGGGTCTACGGGTGGAGGCCTGAAAGTCTCCCGCCTTCTGATCATGATCAAGGATGCGCATATGAAGATCCTTCACATCTATCACCCGCATGTGATGTATAAGATCCGGATGAACGGAAGGTCTTTGCCGGACGAGGTCGTGCAGAACGCGCTCGCGTTCGTATCCTTCTATGTGATCCTGATCGCGGCTTCGGTCGTTCTGATCAGCGTGGATGGGTTCGATTTTACCACGAACTTCACTGCAGTGGCAGCCTCTGTCAACAACATAGGCCCGGGGCTGAACGAGGTTGGCCCGGCGGGCAACTTCAGCGGCTTCTCCACGTTCTCCAAGATGGTGCTTGCAGCGGACATGCTGTTCGGCAGGCTGGAGCTGTTCCCGATGCTGATGCTGTTCCATCCGTCATCGTGGCGTCGTCGTTAGCCTCTTCTATTGACAAAATCTATCGTGCTGACTATACTAATGTTGACAAATAGCTAGGGGAGCGTTTGCTGAGAAACCGGACGGAAGTCCGGGAACCCTCATTACCTGATCCGGATAACGCCGGCGTAGGGAAGCTGATTGAGAGATATCAGAAAAGTTAACTCCCCGTTTGATGCGCGGGAGTTTTTTAATGCCCGTGGGAAAGGAGAACACATTATGGAAGCAAGTGTAGCAATTCAGAGCCTGCCGCAGATGCCGGATGATGACGAACTCTGTCGTGTCGTAGATGAGGTCATCGCGTATATCGCGAAGCAGGGGTACAACTATTACGTCGGACCGTTCGAGACAACGATCGAAGGTCCCTATGATGAGCTGATGGACATCGTCAAGGAATGCCAGCACATTGCGATCCGCGCAGGCGCACCGTCTGTCGCAGCGTATGTCAAGATCAGCTACAAGCCGGAAGGCGAGGTACTTTCCATTGAAAGAAAAATCGGGAAATATCACGAATAATCTTTACCCGATCGCGGCCATTGCGGCGATCATCGGCATCTGGGAGCTGGTGTCGATCCTCGGGATCGTCCCGGACTTTATGCTGCCGTCGCCGGTCGCGATGATGCGCGCATTTGTCGAGGATTTCTGGACGCTTATGGCGCACACGCGTGTCACGGTGATCGAGGCCGTCATCGGCCTTCTGATCGGGGTTTCGCTCGGCTTTCTGGCTGCGGTGGTCATGGACATGTTCGACACCGCGTACAAAGCCTTTTACCCCATCATCGTCATCACCCAGACCATCCCCACGGTTGCGATTGCTCCGCTTCTGGTGCTGTGGTTCGGTTATGAGATGACGCCGAAGGTGGTGCTGGTCATCCTTACCACCTTCTTCCCGATCGCGGTCGGCGTGCTGGACGGATTCCGCGCCTGCGACCGCGACGCGATCAACCTGCTCCGCTCGATGGGAGCGAGCCGTCCGCAGCTTTTCCGGCATATCAAGATTCCGGGAGCGCTGCCGCAGTTCTTCTCCGGCTTGAAGATCTCCGTGACTTATGCGATCGTCGGAGCGGTTCTGGCCGAGTGGATGGGCGGTTTCAACGGACTGGGCGTGTACATGACGCGGGTGAAGAAGTCCTTTGCGTACGATAAGATGTTTGCAGTGATCCTGCTGATCTCGCTGGTCAGCCTGATCCTGATCTGGTTAGTCAACGTGGCAGAGCGGAAGCTGATGCCATGGGAGGAGAGAAAGAGATGAAAAAAAGATTTTTAATGGTGCTCGCGGCAGCGGCTGTCGCAGCAGCTGTGCTGCTGACAGGATGCGGAGGAAGCGACGGCGGTAGTGAAAGTGCGGAAGGTTCGGCAGCTGCAGATGCGGGGGAGCTCAAGGAAGTAAATTTTGTCCTCGACTGGACCCCGAACACCAACCACACCGGCGTCTACGTCGCCGATGCCCTGGGATACTATGAAGAAGCCGGCCTGAAAGTGACGATCCAGCAGCCGCCTGATGACGGCGCAGAAGCGCTGGTCGGATCCGGAAAAGCGCAGTTCGGCGTTTCGTTCCAGGATACCATGTCCGCGCTTCTCGAGGGAGATGAGAAAGCGATGCCGATCACCGCGGTTGCGGCTGTGATCCAGCACAACACGAGCGGCATCATGTCTTCCAAGGAGAATAACATCACGAGCCCGAAGGACATGGAAGGCCATACCTATGCGACATGGGAGTGGCCGATCGAGCAGGCGATCATCAAGAAGGTCATGGAGGACGACGGCGGAGACTACAGCAAGCTGAAACTGATCCCGCAGACCGTGGACGATGAGGTCGCAGCGTTGAAAGCCGGACAGATCGAGACGATCTGGGTCTACTACGGCTGGGCAGGTGTTGCAGCAGAAGTGAAGGACTATCCAATCAACTACTTCGCGTTCCGCGACATCACGCCGGCATTCGACTACTACTCACCGGTCATCATCGCAAACGATGAATACCTTGCGCAGAATCCGGAGGAAGCCAAAGCGTTCATCGAGGCGACTGCCCGCGGCTATGAGTATGCGGCAGAGCATCCGGAAGAAGCCGCGGACATCCTCTGTGAAGCGGTTCCAGAACTGGATTCCGAGCTCACCCACGCCAGCGCGAAATACCTGGCAGACAAGTATACGGACGACGCTTCCCAGTGGGGCATCTTCGATGCTGCCCGCTGGAACGCATTCTACCAGTGGATCAACGAGAACAAGCTGTATGAGAAGGCTGAGATTCCGGATAACGTCGGCTTCACGAACGACTTCCTGCCGGCAGCCGAGTAAGATACTATGTATAAGCTGGAAACCAAAAATGTAAGCATGGCCTTCGACGGTCATACGATCATCGAAGACATCTCGATTCATGCACGTAAGGGAGAACTGGTGAGTCTGCTGGGCCTTTCAGGCTCGGGAAAGACTACGCTGTTCAACTGCATCTCCGGTATCTACAAGCCGGTCAGCGGGAAGGTTCTGATGGACGGAGCGGATGTCACCGGTCAGACGGGGCACCTGGCGTATATGCTGCAGAAGGACCTCCTGCTGCAGTACTACACGATCGAGGATAACGTTGCGCTGCCGCTGGTCATCCGGGGGCAGTCGCGCAAGAGCGCGCGGGCCGCGGTGCAGAAGTATTTCCCGGAATTCGGGCTGGAAGGAACACAGAAAAAGTATCCGAGCCAGCTCTCCGGCGGAATGCGCCAGCGCGCCGCGCTCCTTCGCACGTACATGTTCTCTGACAGTCTGGCGCTGCTTGACGAACCGTTTTCTGCGCTGGATACGATCACCAAGAGCGCGATCCACGAGTGGTATCTGTCCATCATGGAACAGATCAAGCTGACGACAGTCTTCATCACGCACGATATCGACGAGGCGATTCTGCTGTCCGACCGGATCTACATCCTGCAGGGAAGGCCGGGGCATATCACGGGCGAGATCGTGATCGAGCCCGGGCGGAACCAGCGCGAAGGCTTCAACCTCACCGAAGACTTTCTCGCCTACAAACGGCAGATCATCGAAATGCTGGATGTCTGAAGCAATTAAATGGATGCTTGTCTGCGTAATGCGGAGGAGCATCCTTTTCTGTTTTGTGGTACAATGGTTCTGGAAGGAGGAACGGTACGATGAATGATAACAGAGGCTATGATAGAGATAAGGAAATACGGGAGGCGCTGGAGGCCGGGGATGTGGCGCTGCAGTACCTGAACGAGGCCTGGGATCACCTGAATAAAGCCCGCGGCTGGGGCATCGTCGACATGCTCGGAGGCGATCTGTTTTCGACCTTCATGAAGCACAATCAGGTGAATCAGGCGGAGACGGTCCTCTCAAACGCCAGAGTCGCGCTGCAGCGTTACAGCAGTGAGCTCGCGGATATCCGGGAAGCCGTTCAGCTGGACGTACAGGTGGATGGGCTTTTGAAGTTCGCGGATTTCTTTCTGGATGGTCTGATCATCGACTGGATGGTCCAATCCAAGATCAAGAGAACGCGCGAGCAGGTGAGCGAGGCCATCGAACGCGTCGAAGAGATGCAGCATAGGCTGAGAGGCATGCTGATCCGATTGACTTGAAGAAAGGTAGTAGAATGAAGTTTCAAACAATCAAAAAAGTCCACGAAGGACGTTTTATCACCCGTTACGATATCGACTATAAACTGGAGGACGGTAACGTCAAGACGTATGAGATGATCAGCCGCAGCAAGGACCTGACGGGGGAAGAGGATCTGGTCGGGGCGCCCATCGATTCCGTGATCCTGATGGTGACGGATGAGAGCGGGGAGAAGATTTTGTTAAATAAGGAATTCCGTCTGGCCACCGGGCAGACCGTGTACAACTTCACCGCCGGGCTCATCGACCCGGGCGAGTCGCCGCGCGAAGCGGCCGAGCGAGAGCTCCGCGAAGAGACCGGCCTGACGCTGACCTCCGTGACGGATGTGCTGCATGCGTCTTACGGCGCGGTGGGCTTTTCGAACGAAAAGAACATCTGCATCGTCGGCACCGCTACCGGAGAATTCCATCACAGCACGTCGGCGGAAGAGGAGATCGAGCCGGGCTGGTACACCAAGGCGGAAGTGCGGCAGCTTCTGAAAGAGAACTACTTCTCCGCGCGTACGCAGGCGTACTGCTATCTCTGGTCAAAGGAATAATGGAGTATTTCTGGACACAATACAGCGACCTTCCGGCGGGGATCGGCTACGGCCGGTTCAGCACGGAACACTGGATGGAACTGCTGGTGATCGGTATTCTGATCATCGTGCTGCTGCGCATCGTTCTCAGATGCAGTGAACGGACGCAGCAGTTCATCCTGCGCGCGGTTCCGGTCCTGATGGTCTTCCTGGAGTGCTTTAAGGATCTGTTTCTGCTGCAGGCAGGGCATTTCTCCGTTGGCTATCTGCCGCTCCATCTCTGCAGCCTGGGTGTATTCGTATTCCTGCTGTTCGCGTTTTCCAGCAGGCGCCGGGAAATGTGGGCGGAGATCGCGTTCTGTCTGATTTTGCCGGGCTCCGTGGTTGCGCTGCTACTGCCGGACTGGGCACACCTGTACCCGGTCTGGAACTTTATGAACCTGTACGGACTGACCTGGCATGGACTGCTTGTGTTCTACCCGCTGCTTCTCTATCTGCGCGGGGATGTGCACCCGGAAATCCGGCACATGCGCTGGAGCATCCTGTTCCTGTGCTGTGTGACGCCGCCGATCTACCTGTTTGACCGGATCTTCCACACGAATTACCTCTTTGTCAACTGGCCGGCACCGGGCACGCCGCTCGAATGGCTGGCTGACCGCATGGGGAATCCGGGGTATCTTCTGGGGTATGCGGTGTGCATACTGCTGGTTCTGACCGGGTATTACGGCCTTTTGTTCGTGTTGAACAAAATCCACGCCCGCCCCTAGCGGGCGTTTTCTGATAGATTGAACAAGGCGTGCGTCTGTGATAAAATGACAGTTAGGAGGACATCAGATATGAGCATCACGGAAAGGCAGTTTGGAACACGCTCTGACGGAGCGGAAGTAATAGAATACACGCTGAAAAACAGCCGCGGAATGGAGGTTTCCGTCCTGAACTACGGGTGTGCGATCCGGGCTATCCGCGTGTTTGGCATGGACGTCTGTCTGGGATATGATTCGCTGGAAGAGTATCTTCAGGATGATGCGTGCCTCGGCGCAGTGCCGGGACGCGTGGCAAACCGCATCGCAAATGGGCGATTCGTGTTGAACGGACAGCAATACCAGCTGGCATGTAATGATGGCAGGAATCACCTGCACGGAGGTCCTCATGGGTTTCACCGGCAGATCTGGAACGGAAAAGTGGACGAGTCCGGCGAGGCACTCATTCTTTCCCGCGTGTCGCCAGACGGCGAGGAAGGCTATCCGGGGGAGCTTCGCGTGACTGTCCGCTATGAGCTGACGGAACAGAATGCGCTCCGCATCACCTTCGGTGCGCGCGCAGACCGTGATACGATCCTGAACCTCACCAATCACTCCTATTTCAACCTGAACGGACATGAGAGCGGAGATGTGCTCGGACACATCCTGCAGATCCATGCGGATGCTGTGACGGAGACGGATGATTCGCTCATTCCGACCGGGAAACTGCTTCCGGTCAGTGGGAGCCGGTTCGATTTCCGGAATCCGAGGCAGATCAGGGAGGAGTATGATGATAATTTTGTGCTCGACGGAGAAGGATTCCGCAGAGTCGCAACCCTGGCAGGGAACATGACAGGCCTTTGCATGGGTGTGTACACAGACCAGCCGGGTCTGCAGCTCTACACGGCGCAGGGACTCAGCGCGCGAAAGGGAAAGGATGGCGCTGCCTATCAGCCATGCGGCGCAGTCTGCCTGGAAACGCAGTGTTTTCCGGACGCAGTCAATCACGAGGGCTTCCCTTCGGTGATCCTGCGTGCCGATGAAGAATTCCAATCCGTTACAGAATATCGATTTGGTTGAATTACTGTTGTGAAGGGGGGAGTTTTTCGATGAAGATTCTTTGGACAACGATCAATGTCAACGACCTGGATGAATCGCTGGAATTTTACGATGCCGTGCTGGGCGTCAAAAATGTAAACCGCTTTCCGGCAGGGCCGAACCGGGAGATCGCAATGATCGGTGACGGGGAAGCAAAGCTGGAGATGATCTGCGACCATAAGCGCGAGGTGGAGAAAGTACACGGCGTCTCCATGGGCTATCCGGTAGCAGACCTGGACGTGAAACGCGCGGAGCTGCTCGCGGCAGGATATGAGCCATCGGAAATCATCTCACCGAATCCGCACATTCATTTCTTTTTCCTGCAGGATCCGAACGGGATCAACATCCAGTTCGTGCAGCAGGGCTGACAGAGGGACAGATGAGCTGGAGGTCGCGGAGGGCTCATGGGGCTTGCTGATGGCTCATGGCGTGACGCTCGATTCGACTAAGGGCTCCGTCTCCGAAGCCGCAAGCTCCGCCTCCGCATCTTCTGCAGCCTTGCTGATCTTTGCCTCTTCTTCGTCCAGCAGGTCTTCCGGCATGATCTTCATCATGTCCTCCTGCGAGGGGGATTCCATCCCCGCGACGCGGCGGGCCTGATTGGTGATGATCTCTTCGAAGAGGTTTCGGACCTCACGGGCGTTCGCGAAGTTCTCCGCGGCCGCCAGTTTCTTCGCCACGATCATCTCGCGAACGTGTTTTCTGGTGTCTTCTTCAATGGTGTAATCGTACTTCTTGCAGTTCATGTCGAAGATGCCCATCAGCTCGTCGATGGTGTAGTCGGAGAACTCGATGTACTTATTGAAGCGGCTCTTGAGGCCGGGGTTGCTGTCGATGAACTTCCGCATCGGCTCGGTGTAGCCGGCTACGATGACGACCAGATTATCGCGGTGATCTTCCATCGCCTTGAGGATGGTCTCAATCGCTTCCTGGCCGAAGGCGTCGTCCTTTTGGGAGAGAGCATAGGCTTCGTCGATGAACAAAACCCCGCCCAGCGCCTTCTGGATCTGCTCCTGTGTCTTAAGGGCTGTCTGGCCCACGTAGCCTGCGACGAGGCCGGAGCGGTCCACTTCGATCAGCTGGCCCTGCGAGAGGACGCCGATCTGCTTATAGAGCTTGGCAATGATGCGGGCAACCGTCGTCTTTCCGGTGCCCGGGTTTCCGGTGAACACCAGGTGCAGGGAGACCGGGACCGACTTCAGTCCGGCGTCCTGACGTGCCTTCTGCACTTTTGCAAAAGCCGTAAGCTCCTTCACGTCGTGCTTGATCTTCTGAAGGCCGATCAGATTGTCGAGAGTCTCCATCGGATCCTCTTCCGGCTCCTGCGGAGGCTGCTCCGCCTGCGAGGCAGTTGCCTGCGCTGTCGGTTCTTCGCCTACCTGTGCTTCGGCCGTATCGGAAGATGCGTTTTCCCTGCCGCTGCCGGCGTTGACCTCATCGACCTTCTGGTAGAACTCATTCAGGGCATCCCGCGCCTCGTTCAGCGCTTCCTCGGTGAAAGGATCTTTTTCACCTGGTTTTCCTTCGCCAAAGGTCAGGTCGCCGGCCTTTTTCTTCTTGGCATCCTCAAAGAAATCTCTATACATTCCGGAGAGAAGATTCTTCTCCATGTTATTGATCTCGTTCAGTACTTCTATTGTTTTATCTTTCTTTTTCATAGGATTTTCCCTCCGTTACTTTACCTTTTTCATTATGACACAGAAAAAACGAATATTCAACTGAAACAGAATCCCGAAGGAGCTTTGGAACGGCGCAGTTTTTTGGACGCCTGTTGTTTGTTTTTTGTAAGGGATGTTGTATAATATTGTAAGGAGGAACAGAAAATGCTTGTATTGAATGTGAAATACTTTGTGAAACCCGGCATGCGCCAGGCGTTTTATGATGCAATTCGTGCGGAAGGCATCGATGCGGCCTCTCGTGAAGAGGATGGAAATATCCTGTATGATTATGCATTTGATCCGGAGGATCCAGACGTGCTGCGTCTGTTTGAGGTCTGGAAGGATGAGACTGCGCAGAAAGAGCATATGACGCTGCCGCACTTCCTGCAGCTGGGGGAGCTGAAGGAGAAGTATGTGCGGGAGACCAGTCTTGAGAAGCTGTAGCAGAAGAGCAGAACGTATAGAAAGGAAAAGGGAAAGCGAGATGAAGAAATGGAAGATCGCTGCAGCTGCGGCGGTAGTGCTGCTTGCAGCAGGCATGCTGTTAACAGGATGCGGATCACAGGCAGATGGGACGTCTTCTGCGGCAGGCGCCGGAAGCGCCGGAAGCAGCGCAGAGAGCGCGGATCAGGCTGTGACGATGGAAGAGTACCTGAGCGCATGGAAAGCAGAAGACTGGGAGCAGGCAGAACAGATCGCCTCGGAGATGCCGCAGATGGCGGACGAGGCCTGTGTCAGCGAGATGTCGGATGAGCAGATGGCTGCTTTCCGGAAGATCGTGAAGGAGGTTCCCTTGGATATGAACACAGAGGACGGCTACCTCTGGGGTTACTATCTGACGGATGTGGATAATGACGGCGTCTGTGACCTGATCATGGATACTGGTACCTGTGAGGCAGATCGCATTTATACGATCTACCTGTATGTAGAAGGGAATGCGCATAAATATCAGGAATTCCCTGCATCGCACTCCGTGCCGTCTGCGTATCCGGACCACGACGGATTTGTCGTGAATACCGGACATATGGGCACGCAGTACGTGACCGTGGCGAGCATGGCTGACCGTGAATCTCTGGAGTTCCCGTACTATGAGATCGGGGATGACCCAGATAAGGATTATGTGACCGTTCCGCTTCAGCTGGACAGCCATATCAGCTATACCGAAGATAATGATCCGGTTCTGGATCTGAGTCCGCTGGAGGAATAGGATGAAACCACTGATCGTCGTTGTGAATGATGACGGAATTGAAGCAGCTGGCCTCGCTGCCGCAGCGCGTGCAGCCGCGCGTCATGGAGACGTGCTGGTCGTAGCGCCGCACGTCCAGCAGACCTCGATGGCGCGCGCCTATCCGAGGACTGCAGAGATGGGAATCGTGGACGAGGTAGATTTTGACCTCGGAGAGGAGACAGTGAAAGCCTTTGCCGTACACAGTTCCCCCGCATATGCCGCAGCCCATGCCATTCTGGAGCTTGCGCCGCGGAGGCCGGACCTTCTGGTCAGCGGCATTAACATGGGCGGAAACCTGGGACGGTCGATCACCTGCAGCGGAACGCTGGGTGCCTGTATGGAAGCGGATTCCGAAGGTGTGCCGTCGATCGCGCTGTCGCTCGAGACGCCTGCGGACGTGATCCGGAAGAGCACACTCGGTGCGGATCTGTTCCGCTATGCGGAGGAGGCCGCTGATTTTTGGATCGGGAAAGTCCTCGCGGAGGGAATGCCGCGGGATTGTAATATTTTAAATGTCAACGTACCTGCGGAACCGGTCGGACCGGAGAACTATCGCATTACCAGAATGGATCCGCAGAACTATTACTGGCTGCTGCCGCCCGGTAAGCGGGATATGGCTAAGCCGTTTGAACTCGAATTCCAGATTCGCTGGGATGAGGAAACACTGCTTCCGGACGGGGATATCAAGGCAGTCTGTGTGGACCGCATCATTTCCGTGACCCCGCTCGGATGGGACCTCACTCTCGAACCGTAGAAAGAATCGGAGGAAAAAACAATGGTAGACAGCAAGGTGAGAGCAGCTGAACTCAGGCAGGCTCTGATGGAGGAAGCCAGGAAGCGTGCTGATGAGAATCCGGTGATACTGGTGAAGCTGGCGGCGCTTCTGCTCGCCAGGGAAAACCAGGGCAATCCGCTGGGGCAGGCCATGCTGGAAGAGGCCAAGGTGTCTGTGCCGGAAGCAAGCGGCGCGGAAGCCAAAGCGCTTTCCAGCGCGCTTCTGAACGAGGTCACATACATCCTCGGACCGCAGGAGTCCGGGTCCGCAGTGCTCTCCAATATCGCATATGAACTGTACCGCAGCGGAAGATCTGTTCTGGTCGTTTCGGAGTCTGAACCAATCGTCAATCAGGACCTCGCTGGCGTAGCGAAGGATCTGGAAGGTCACCTCGAAGAGGGAGAGCCATTCCCCGTTTTCCGTCTGGGCGCCGCGCCGAAGGGTTCAGACCGGCGGATGGGTCTCAAAGCACACCAGAAACAGGTCGGCCGGGAGCTGTACCGGAAACAGGAAGATGTCCTGCAGGCGAGAAAGGGTCTGATGGCGAAGATCCACGAGCTGCAGGAGAAAGTGGACCTGCGTCTTGCCCTGCGCGATACGCCTCTTGATAAGCTGGCGGGAGAGATCCGCGAGCTGGACAGCCTGGAGAACAGCGTCTTCAACTACACCGCGGAGAAAGAGCGGAAGGCGGAAGAGGTCGCAAGCATCAAACGGCAGTATCCGGACTGGCAGGAGGGCGCGCGGTTTGAAGAGCGGATCAACAAGCTGGACCGGGAAGCCGGACGGCTGGAACATATAGAAAACGGGATCCGCGAGAAGGAGCATGAACTGAATGAGGTACGGGAGGAACAGGCCCGTCACCAGAAGATCGCAAGCCTTAGGGAAGAACTCGAATCGCATCCCGCAGTTGAGGAACTCCAGGCGGCGATCAATACCGCAACAGAAAAGATCGAAGAAGCGAAAAAGAATCTTGCCGGCTTTAAAGAACGGAAAACCGGGTTCCAGGAGATTATCCAGGAGTTCGAAAGCAAGTCTTCCCTCGTCAAACTCTTTGCTTCGAAGAAGGGCGTAGAGGACGCGCAGGAGAATATCGCACGGTGCGATGAGGCGATCGAAGCTCTGGATGCCGAGATCGCGGAAAACGAGCAGACGCTGGCGGATGCCAAAACAGAGCTTGAGACCTGCGAGGATCTGAAACAGCAGATCGATGGAATCGAGACCGTGAATACGCCGGAGTACTGTGAGCAGCGCATCGGATTTCTGCAGAGCACGCTTGAGACCCGGAAAAAGGATATTCCGCAGATGGAAGAGCGCCGCGCGCAGCTCGCCGCGCAGAAGCAGGCGCTGCAGGAGAAGATGGCTGCAGGCGCTGCGCCGTACAACCGGATCAGCGAGCTGAATGCGCAGATCGAGGAAGCGGAGAAGCACGCGGAGGAATTTGGTCGTGCGGCTGTAGAAAAGGCGCGCGAGGTCGGTCCTGTCGTTCTGAAAGAGCTGGAGAAACTCGGGGAATCGACCGCGCTCCTGGAGAACAACTCCGCGCAGGCGATCTATCATAAGCTGGTGCAGGTGCACCGGGAACTCAGCGAGTCGCTGGCTAATCTCGATGTCACGGGATGCCGGATGAAGATCGCGAATTTGAACAAAGCCGTAGCCGCCGCCGACAAATCCATGGAAGACATCGAATCGCGCTTTGGAAACATGGATGCGCAGACGGTCTGGGATGCCCGTATCATCGGAACCACGATCGAGGACCTGCTCGACAATACCAAGCAGGCAGAAGCGCTGCAGCAGCGGATGTTTGATACGGTTATCGTGGATGAGGCAGCTAAAACGCCGATCCCGGCGCTCTGGGCATTCGCCTATTTGGCGGAGAAGAGTCTGGTGCTGGTGGGAGATGCGAGAGATTCGCTCGCGCCGGCTGCCGCCGCCGCGGACGATGTAGAAGTGATCCGTCTCGATGCATTTGATGAGACGTTAGAAGAGGAACCGGAAAAGGCAGTTATCTCGGAAGAAAAGCCGGAAGTTCCGGCTGAGGATCCGGCCCCGGAAGAGCCAGAAACCGAAACTGCCGAAGAAGCGGCTGTCGAACCTGACGAGGAACCCGCAGAAGAGCCGGAAGCACCGGCAGCGCCAGCTGCGCCGCCGACGGGCGAGGATGCTCTGGCACTGTTCAACTTGCGCCCGTCTGAACCGGAAGCCGAGCCGCATCAGGAGGAGGCCGCGCCGGCACCGAAAGAGCCGGAAGCTCCAGAGATCCCGAAGAAGCCGAAGGCACCGGAAGCTGTTCCGGCCAGAAAACCGGAGGCACCGGTCATCCGTGCAGAGAGTATTTCAGATTCTGAACGCGCCAAGAGGGCGAAGCTCGTTGCAGAGCTCTTTGGAGAGGATCTGATTCCGGAGACACGCGCACAGGAACGCCGCGCGGAGCGAATGGAAGCGGAAGCAGCCAGAGTACATGAGGAAGAGCCTACAGTTGCTGTGGAAGAGCCGGCAGCAGAGGCGGCAGAGGCACCTGCCGCCGAGCCTGCGCCTGCCGCCGAGCAGGAGACGCCGGCTGCTCCGGAAGCTGCGCCTGAGACACCGGCAGAAGTGTCAGCAGAGGAACCGGCTGAACCAGCTGAGGATCCTTCGGTAACGCGCGTTGTAGAGGAACCGGCTGAGGCTTCGGTCTCCGTAGAAGAACCTTCTGCCCGCGGCTGGATGGATGTGGACATCTTCGAATACAGCGGAATGCGCAGGAAGTACGAGCTTGGCGAAGAAGCCGGCAATCTCATCGTGCTGGAGTAAGGCTTATTC
>JAFOML010000010.1 GCA_017425345.1 Eubacterium sp.
TGCATCTCGGCGATGTCGTGGATGAGCGCCCGGTCGTCCGGCGCGGTCAGAAGGGATTCCGGCCAGTATCCCTGGTCCAGGACGCCGTTCATGAAGCAGGGTTTTCCATTCAGACAAAGCCTGATCCGCCCCTCTTCATCCTTTGCAAGACTGAGCTCGCGAAGCGCGCTGTACAGACAGACGGAGTCATCCCCTGCCTGCACCCGGATCCCGCAGAGCGCCGGATCTTCCGGCGACCATCGCCTGCAGTCCGGGACGGGGATCGTCAGCTTCAACCGTCCTTCCCCTCTCTTGTTCCATTCCGGGATCCTGCCGTCTGCCTCCGAGACCGGATCACCTTCACAAAACCAACCGGCATCACAGGCCGTCTCCGCGCTGCTGCGCGGCGCGAACACCTCCGCCGTCACAGAGGCCTCGTCCCCTGCTGTTCCGCCGTCCACCAGCACCGCGAGCTCGAACGCATCTTCCTTCGGCGTGATCTTCACCTCGCGGATATACCGCTTCGGGACCCGTTCCAGCCAGACGGTCTGCCAGATCCCGCTCTGCGCCGTATAAAACATGCCGCCCCGCGCGATCTTCTGCTTGCCCCGCGTCAGATAAGAAGTCTCTGAGACGTCCCGTACACAGAGTGTCAGCTCGTTTTCGCCCGGGCGCAGCACATCGGTCACCTCGGCCGAAAAAGGCAGATAGCCGCCGCTGTGACGACCGGCCTTCTTTCCGTTCACGTAGACGATACACTGCTGATCGACAGCGCCGAAGTGCAGAAGCCATCTTCCCTCTTCCGGGTCACAGACCGTGATCGTTCTCCGGTACCACAGATACTCCTTCGGAGTAAGCTGCCGCTCGACGCCGGACAGCGGTGCCTCCGGCGAAAACGGAACCAGGATCCTGCCGTCCCACTGTTCAGGCCTCAGGTCCTCCTGCGTGATCGCATACTCCCACCAACCGTTGAGATTATTCCAGCTTCCGGCCGGCTCCTGCCGCACCATCTGCGGGCGCGGATACTCCGTAAGCGGCTGATAGGCTGCGTCTGCCGCGGCCGCTCCACGAACGGCGTTTCCCCACCTCGTCGTCATGGTGACGCCGGTCCGGATCCTTCCGGCTTTCCGAGGAAGCGCGGTCTTGACTCGTTTAAACTGCATCATCTCAGTTCTCTCCGATTTCGCTTTCTAACAGCACCTTCATCAGGCCTTTGCAGCCTTCCTGCAGGTCTCGCCACGTGGCATTGAAATCACCGGTATACCAGGGATCGGCCACACTGCCCTTTCTCCCCGCGTATTCCAGCATCAGGTGCATCTTCCCCTCCGGATCTCCGCCGCAGATCTGCTTCATCCGGCGAAGGTTCGAATCGTCCATGCCGATCAGCAGGTCATACTCGTCATAATCGCTCTCTGTCATCTTCCGCGCGCGCTTATCACCCGGGTCGAGCCCGTGTTCCAGAAGCTTGGCCCTCGCCGGCGGATAGACCGGATTGCCGACGCCTCTCCAGATCTCTTCCGAACTTACCGCCGCGGATTCGATCCGAAGCCGGTCTACGATCCCTGCTTTCTCTGCCATATCCTTCAGTATGAATTCTGCCATGGGCGAACGGCAAATGTTGCCATGGCAGATGAACAAAATCTTCAACATCTCTCATATCCTTCCGATTCCGTTAGATATCATACAGTTCTGTCGACAGATACCGGTCCCCCGTATCCGGCAGCAGCACGACGATGGTCTTCCCGCAGGCTTCCGGCCGGCGCGCGACTTTGATCGCAGCGGCCAGCGCTGCCCCGCCAGAGATCCCGACCAGAACGCCCTCACAGGTACCCATCATGCGGCCTGCCTCGTATGCTTCCTCGGTGGAAATGGTGATGACCTCGTCATAGACGGCGGTGTCCAGGACTTCCGGCACAAAACCTGCGCCGATCCCCTGCAGCTTATGCTGACCTGCCGCTCCGCCGGACAGTACCGGTGAGTCAGAAGGCTCCATCGCGATGATCTTCACCGACGGATCCTGCTTTTTCAGATAATGACCCACCCCGGTCAGCGTTCCGCCGGTTCCGACACCTGCCAGGAAGTAGTCGATCTGCCCGTCCGTATCCTCCCAGATCTCCGGACCAGTCGTCTCAAAGTGCGCTTTCGGATTGGCCGGATTGACGAACTGTCCGGCGATGATGCTCCCCGGTAAATCCCGGTGCAGTTCTTCTGCCTTTTCGATCGCGCCTGCCATACCCTTCGCGCCTGGTGTGAGCACCAGCTCAGCGCCGTAAGCCTTCATCAGCTTCTGACGCTCCACGGACATCGAATCCGGCATGACGATGATCGCCCGGTAGCCGCGGACCGCTGAGACAAGCGCAAGACCGATCCCCGTGTTCCCGGATGTCGGCTCGATGATGACAGAATCCGGCGTCAATGTGCCGTCCTTCTCCGCCTCATCCAGCATGTATTTCGCGACGCGGTCCTTGGCGGAGCCACCTGGGTTAAAGCTCTCCAGCTTCGCGATAATATGGGCGGAAAGCCCGAGTTTCTTCTCCATATTACACAGCTCCAGCAGCGGAGTCTTTCCGATCAGCTGGTCTGCAGATCTATATACATGTCTCATAGCAGAACCTCCTTTCCCCTATTTTACTCCAGCCGTTCATTTTCTTCAATGTTTACCCTTGCAAAACTCCCCCCGTATGATATAATCCAACCAACTCATATGTCCCACCCAGAAGGGAGGTGTCAATATGCTGGAACTTTGTTTACCGGGCACCGGCGGCATGATGCCGCTGAAAGACCGCTGGCTCACCTGCCTGTATGCCAGGTGCGGCAGTCATGCGTGCCTGATCGACTGCGGAGAAGGCACCCAGATCGCGCTCAGCGAAGCAGGCTGCCATATCAAACCGATCGACCTTATCTGCATCACGCATTTTCACGCAGATCACATTGCGGGACTTGCGGGACTTTTGCTGTCCATGGGCAATGCCGGGCGAACAGAAGCCGTTACCATCTGCGGTCCGACTCATCTGCTGAGCATCCTGGAGGGCCTTCTGGTCATCGCGCCAAGCCTCCCCTTCGACCTTCTGGTCAGCGAGATCAGCGGTGAGACCGACCAGTACATGAACGCAGGCGACATGAACCTGCACCCGTTCCCGGTCAAGCACGTGATCCCCTGCCTGGGGTATACGATCACGGTTCCGAGAGCCGGAAGATTTGATCCGGAACGCGCCCGGGAGCTTCACATTCCACAGAAAGGATGGAAGAATCTCCAACGCGGAGAATCGATCCAGGTGGGAGGCCGCCTGATCAATCCGGAGGAGGTGCTCGGACCGCCAAGGCGCGGAATCAAGGTCGTCTATTCGACGGATACCAGGCCGGTTCCCGAGATCTCACGTGAGGGACGGGATAGTGACCTGATGGTCCTGGAAGGTCTCTATGGAGATAACAAGAAGATCGAGAAAGCCCGCGAATGGGGCCACATGACCTATCCGGAAGCGGCCAGACTCGCTTTTGCCGCCCAGACCAAAGAACTGTGGCTGACGCATTTCAGCCCCTCTCTTGCACACCCGGAGGATCCGATTTCGGACATCGTACCAATCTTTGCGAATGTGCGGGCCGGCTATGACGGGATGAAAAAAACGATTTCATTTCAGGAAAATTAAATACAAACTAATTGAAGAACTCCTCCATTAGGACTATAATAAATGCAATGTAATGTTTTGTTTTATTTATGTTTTATGGAGGAGTTATGAGTCAGAAGATCATTCAGGTCGAAGAGCGGGTGCCTCTCGGACGGGGTATCCCCTTAAGCATTCAGCACACGTTCGCGATGTTCAGCGCGTCCGTATTAGTACCTTACATTCTCGGGATAAGTCCTGCTATTGCCCTTCTCATGAACGGTATCGGCACACTTATCTTTATTTTTGTCACCAAGGGAAAATCCCCTGCCTACCTAGGTTCGAGTTTCGCATTCATCTCCCCTGCGCTTCTGGTCATCAGCTCGATGGGATATGAATATGCGTTGGGCGGTTTCGTCTGTACCGGCATCATATTCATGCTCGTTGCGATCATCATCAAGTTCGTGGGGGTCGACTGGATCGACGTCGTGCTTCCGCCGGCTGCCATGGGCCCGGTCGTCGCATTGATCGGTCTGGAACTCGCCGGAAATGCAGCGCAGAACGGCGGCATCGTTCTGACAGATACCTACACCAAGATCGATCCCAAGTTCGTGGTAGTCTTCCTGGTCACTCTGATCATGGCGATCTTCGGTCAGGTCCTGTTCCGCGGATTTGCAGCGGCGATCGCGATCCTGATCTCCATCATCGTCGGATACATTCTGGCTCTGATCCTGGGAATCGTTGACTTCACAACCGTACAGTCCGCTTCCTGGCTGGCTGCCCCGAACTTCTGCTTCCCTAAGTTCAGCCTGCAGGCGATCCTGATCATCACACCGGCATCGCTGGTCGTCATCTCCGAACACATCGGCCACCAGGTCGTCACCTCGGAGATCGTCGGACGCGATCTTCTGAAGGATCCGGGACTGCATCGTTCCCTGTTCTCGGACGGTATTTCCACCACTCTCTCCGGACTGCTCGGATCCGTTCCGACCACCACTTACGGAGAGAACATCGGCGTTATGGCTATCACCAAGGTCTACAGCGTTTGGGTCATCGGCGGCGCAGCGATCTTCTCGATCTGCCTGTCCTTCATCGGCAAGGCATCCGGCCTGATCCAGACGATCCCGGCTCCGGTCATGGGCGGCGTCAGCTTCCTGCTCTACGGCATGATCGCAGCTTCCGGAATCCGCCTGATGGTCGATTCGAAGGTCGATTACGCGCGTCCGCGCAACCTGGCCATGACCTCTGTCGTCTTCATCGTCGGACTGTCCGGCGCATTCATCCAGATCGGACAGGTCAAGCTCACCGGTATGTGCCTTGCGACGATCGTCGGCATCATCATGGGACTGATGTTCTACATCTTCGATAAGCTCCACCTGACCAACGATCAGGAAGCTGCGGAAGAAGAGTAAAGAGTAAAATAAGCGGTATCTCAAAAGACGAATGACTTGTCACTAGAGATACCGCTTTTATGTTGCTTGAAATTCAGTGCTATTTTGCGTCAAGCCGAGGGCACCGGAGCGCAAGGTACTGCCATCGGAGGTGGCACCAGTGTCTTGACGCATAGTGCCCCGAACGGGGTGCGACGAGGACTTAGCAGAACCGTGCGCCCGACATAAAAAAGAGCTGTCTCTTTATTGAGACAGCCATACTTATTTACGATGAATAGCCCGCCAGGCGGCCTACATTGTTGTTGGAACCCATGACCCAGAGGATATCTCCCTTGCTGATCAGGAGATGCGGATCCGGCATGGTGATCGTAAGGCCGTTCTTCTGGATGCCGAGAATCATGCAGTGCGCTCTTGCCAGGATTTTGGAATTCATGATCGCCTGGCCGATATACGGTTCGTTTCCGGTCGTCTGGATAGCGAGGCATGCCAGCGCGTGCTCGGTATCCGCGTAGTCGCTCTCCATGAACTGGCGCAGCGTCCGGTCTTTCGTCTCAGGCGGGATGTGCAGTACTTTCCGGAAGTTTGCCAGGGCGTGGGGGTCGCCGACGACAAAGACTTTGTCCCCGCGGTGCACTCTCACAGTCCCCGACGGCAGCAGGATATGCCGCTCTCCCCGGCGGATCTTCACCGCCAGCACGTTATACATCTGGCCCCAGCGCAGCTTGGTAAGCGTCTGCCCTTCCACACCGGAATCCTCCCTGATGTAGAAGGAGATGATGTGCAGGTCCTCGTTCAGCCACTCCACCTTTCCTTCCTTCTGCTGGACGGCATCGATGGTCTTCTCGTTCAGATTGCGCAAGAAGCGGGTCTCCACCTGCAGGTACATCGTTGAGACCAGGTCTGTGCGGGACAGGATAAAGATGCCGAGCAGAATGACCCCGAAGAGAAGCAGGCTGTGCACGTGGAACAACGAATTCAGGGGCAGGAACGCCAGGAATGCCACGACTGCGAGCTTAAAGATCGTCATAACGACGAGCGGCGGCCGGTTGAAGCGGCGCGCGATCCAGAGATGCGTAAAGGCGGTATTGTGCAGCTGCAGCATCGGCAGCAGAAAGAGCGCAATGACAAGGTAAATGAAAACGAGCGTCAAGATCCGCGCGTACAGATCCGGCATCATGGCAGCCAGCGCTGGATGGAGGAACTGGAGCGCCGCGATAGACGCAACGATCATGATGACGCCGTAGATCAGGAAGCTGCGAAAGTACTGGGCGATGTAGGTGCCCCAGTTCTCGTCCCTGGCGCCGCTGTCCGGATCATCGGAGGTGTACTGCTCCAGCTTCTGTACCAGGCGGTCCGGGAGAATGCGCTTCAGAAGGCTTACGGCTTTGTCTGAGGAGCGGATCAGAGTCGGCGCGAGCAAAGTCGTCAGGATCGACGCCGCCACGATCGCAGGATACAGGTAGCCGTCCATGACGCCGAGCGAGATGCCCAGAGACGCGATGATGAAGGAAAATTCTCCGATCGGCGCAAGGCTGAACCCGCTCTTGACCGCCGTACTGAGGCTCTGTCCGGAAAGCAGCATGCCGATCGTCGCGAACACGAGCTTTGCCAGCACGGCAATGATCGCAATCGGAACGATGGAGGTCCAGCGGTCCAGGATGACCTGCGGATCGACCATCATGCCGACCGACATGAAAAAGATGACGCTGAACATGTCTTTGACGCCTGCGGTGGATTCTTCGATCTTTTCCGCGTGCACGGTCCCGCCGAAGAACATGCCGGTCAGGAATGCCCCAAGCTCCGTGGAGAAGCCCAGACGGTCCGCGAGGAGGGCCATAACGAAGCAGAGGCCGAGCGAAAACGCCACGGTCATCTCCCGGTTCATCAGCGGCATAATTCGGTTCAGAATCGTTGGCAGAAGGAAAATACCCGCGAGCAGCCAGGCCACCAGATAGACGCCCATCATGCCGAAATTCAGGGCAAGCTCGCTGCCGTTGATGTTCTGGCTGACAGCGATCGTCGGCAGAATGACCATGATAAAGACGCTCAGCACGTCCTCCATGACGAGGGTTCCCATGACGAGCGAGGTATACTTCTCCCCCATCACACCGAGCTCTTCAAAGCATTTCTGGATCACTACAGTAGAACTGATGGAGAGCATCGCGCCAAGGAAGACGCAGTTGATATCCGATAGGCCGATCAGGCTGCCGAACAGGTAGCCCACAGCCATGACACCGCCCATCTTAACAACGGCAGTGACGATCGCCGTACTGCCGAGATTCATCAGCTTATGAAAATCGAATTCGAGACCGATATGAAACAGCATGACGATCACGCCGAGTTCGGACAGCGTCTCGATCGCCTCCTGGTCCTGCACGTTCATGAACAGCGGAAAATACGGGCTCATCAGGAAGCCCGCCAGAATATAGCCGAGGATAGCAGGCAGTTTGATCTTTTTAAACAGGATGCTGACGATGCCTGCGGTGATCAGCATGATCGCCAAGTCCTTGATCAGAGATGGGATATCCATAAGATGCCTTTCCGTCTGAAAAGATGTACCTATTATACACTATTCCACGGCTGCATTCAATTACTCGGACTTCATTAATACAGACCAGATCCCCAGGATCACTGCCGCGCCTGCCATGACGGTCAGAAGCGACAGGGATAGGATCGCGGTGGTCATCTTCCAGCGCCTGTGTTTGGTAATAAAGTTGCTCATGGTTCCTCCTTACAGTCATCGGTTTACAAAGAAAAAAGCGCAAGCCCGAAATAAGTTCGGACTTACGCTCTAAAGCTACTCAACTTTTGGTATTGTATCACCTTCCTGCTTCAAAAAGCAAGCAGAAATTTAAGCCTCTTCAAACTTGGACTTAGGTACCTTGCAAATCGGACAGCGGAAATCAGCTGGTACATCTTCCCAAGCGGTTCCCGGCGCGATGCCGTTATCCGGCGCGCCTTCTGCCTCACTGTAGGTCCATCCGCAGATCGAGCAGACGAACGTACGGCTTCCCGGTGCGGATTCTGCCGCTTCTTCCTTCGCCTCTTCCTCCGGTTCTTCCTGTTTTTCAAACTTGGACTTTGGTACCTTGCAGATCGGGCAGCGGAAATCAGCCGCTACCTGCTCCCACGGCGTTCCCGGGTTGATGCCGTTATCCGGCGCGCCCTCTGCCTCATCATAAGCCCATCCACATACGGAACATACATAAACTGCCATTGTTCTACTCCTCCTCGTTATTTCTCTAAGTAAGTATTGATATATTCCTGCCAGATCTCCTCCGGCACGAGTTTCCCTCCGGTCGCCCAGCAGACCTGAATGCTGCAGGCGAGCTTCTTGTCATCCAGCCCGTGTTCTTCCAGATACCGGCGGCTCGCCTCATACTCCTTCAGCTTGACCGGTCCGATGAACGAAGCGCAGGACGACGGCTCGATCCGGATATCTTCCGTCTCGATCAGCATGCGCATATAGTCGTACAAGCGGTAATCATCCGTCGTAAAGTCACCCGAAACAATATTATTGTCAACTCTCGTCACAAATCCAGACGGGCTCGCGCAAGCCAGGCCGTCCGCGTGGGTCATACCGGTCAGACCGAAGTCATGGACATTCGCCTCTTCAAACTTCTGCGAAGCAAATCCCACGAGCAGCGACGGACACTGCACCGGTTCGGTAAAGAAGATGTGGACCTGATCGCCATAGAGCCGCTTCAGCCCGTAAGCAACGCCGCCCGGCGCGCCGCCGACTCCTGCGGGTACATATACGATCAGCGGATGATCGTCATCGATGATGATCTGCATCTCCTGGAACTGCTTCGCCAGCCGGTTCGCGGCAACCGCATAGCCAAGGAACAGATCGACGGAACGCTCGTCATCGACGAAGTGACTCTTCGGATCCAGATCGGAATTGCGTCTTCCCTCTGCGACTGCCTTGGAGTAGTCATCCTCGTATTCGATAACTTCCACGCCCTTGCTGCGCAGCATGTCCTTCTTCCACTGCTTGGCATCGGCGGACATATGTACCTTGACCTTAAATCCTAAGAACGCGCTCATGATCCCGATGGAAAGGCCCAGATTCCCGGTCGATCCCACCTGTACGGTGTACTGGCCAAAGAACGCTTTCATCTCATCGCTCGCGAGCTTCTCGTAATTATCTTCCGTCGTCAGCAGCCCTGCCTCGATCGCCAGGGTCTCCGCGTGTTTCAGCACCTCGTAGATGCCGCCTCTGGCCTTGACCGATCCCGCGATCGCGAGGTGGCTGTCCATCTTCAGCATCAGCATGCCCGGAATATCGGCGCCATCCGCGATGAGCTTCTGCTGCATGTTCCAGATGCAGACGAGCGGCGACTCGATCAGACCTTCGGTCTCTTCCGTCTCCGGGAAGCACTTCCGGATATATGGGGCGAAACGGGCAAGCCTCGCCTCCGCATCCGCGATATCCTCATCCGATACCACGAGCTCGCTGATTCCATCGATCAGCTCAAACGGCAGAAGACGGTCATTGATCCAGACGGTCTCCTTCCGGTCGATCACGTCAGAAATCGCAGGATCTGCCGCTGCAAGCTGCCTTGCGTATTCTTTCACTTCCATGGGTTCACCTCACTAAAAATGATGGTTTCAGTATACCATATTCTGCCTAAAAAGCAATGGAAACGTGTATACAAAGCCTGTATAATAGACTCAGAAAACTACGCAGATACACGGAAGGAGGCTTCCTATGATAGAGCTTACTTTTTTATCGGAGAATAAGACGGATATGTTCGATGCGAAGGCGGAATTCGGGCTTTCGATGTATATTCGGGCGAGGGGGATGGAGATTTTGTTCGATACCGGAGGCTCGGATATCTTCGCGGACACCGCTGCCCTGCGGGGCATCGATCTCGCCGCGGCGGATCTCTGCGTGATCAGCCACGGACACTTCGACCACACGCTCGGCATGCCGGAGTTCTGCCGGCAGAACGATAAGGCGAATATCTATATCCATAGGAACGCGTTTCGCACCTTCTACGGCACGACGGACGGGGTCATCGATGATTACAACTGCGGCATCACCCTGGACCCCGCAGAGATCGAGAAGATTCGGGACCGCTTCTGCCTCACAGGAGACGAACCGGTCTGGCTCGCGGAGGATATCGCGCTCTCCGGGCCGATTCCTCCCGTTCCGGCATTCAGCCCGGTCGAGCAGTTCTACTATCCGGGACCGGACGGCAAGCTGGTCAAAGATCCGATGGATCACGAGCAGTTTCTTGCGATCCGGGAGCCGGATGGCGTGTACCTGTTCTCCGGCTGCAGTCACCAGGGCATCATCGCGGCCGTCGAATACTGCCACACCCTCTTCCCGGGCGAGCGTATCGCCGGCATTATCGCGGGCATGCACCTGATCGATGCGACGAACGAGATGCGGGCGGAGATCATCGAGCGTCTGTACGCGGAGCAGCCGGACGTGATCATCCCGATGCACTGCACCGGCCTCACGGCAGAGTTTATGATGAAGATGAAATTCGGTGACCGCTGCCATATCGGGAGCAACGGAAAGCAGTACGTGCTGGGGGTCAAATGATACAGAAAACGGGCGGTTATTGCCGCCCGTACTTTTTTATTCCGCGGTGAGATGATACAAGTCCTCCCGCCGGTTCTTCAGCGAGCCGATCTGTTCCTGCGCCCGGACAGATTCCTCCGGATCGATCTCCGCATAGAGGATCTCCGGATCCTCTCCGCCCGCTTCCGCGAGCACCCTGCCCCACGGATCTACGATCATGGAGTGGCCGTGGGAGAGCATATTGGATTTGCGTCCACACTGGTCCGGGGCGATCATATAGACGCCGTTTTCGATCGCGCGGGCGCGCACCAGAGGCTCCCAGTGCATGTCTCCGGTCTTTCTGGTAAAGCTCGTCGGCATGACGATCATGCGGGCGCCGGCAAGCGCCATGAGGCGGAACAGCTCGCCGAATCTTAGGTCATAGCAGATAGCCAGACCGATCTGGCAGAGTTCTGTCTCGCATGTCACGATCGAGTCGCCTGCGGTTACTGTTGCGGATTCCAGCTGCGGGCGTGCGCCGGCAAGGTTCATGTCAAACATGTGGATCTTGCTGTACTTGCCGCGGACCTGCCCTTGTGGATCGATCAGAAGCGTCGTGTTCTTCGGCTTTCTCGGTTCGGCCGTTTCCGGGAAGCTTCCGGTCACGATCCATATATCGTGTGTCCTTGCGGCATCGGCGAAGCACTCGCTCGTCTCCCCGGGAACCGGCTCTCCCTGATCGCGGTACCCGCGTCCCATATAGCTGACGTTCTCCGGAAAGCAGACCAGCTCTGCGCCATTTCCGGCTGCCTCCGCGATCATGCGGCTGGCTTCTGCAAGGTTTTCCTTCTTATCTGTCTGTGAATTGAGCTGACAGACAGCGATCTTAAACTTTCCCATACGCAGATCACCTCCTAAAAGATCTGTTTTCCATCCACGATAGTCGCAAGCACCTTCGCCTCATACAGCGCTTCCACAGGAAGCGCAGTGATATCGCGGTCAAGGACCGTAAAGTCCGCTGTAAATCCGGGAAGCAATCTTCCGCGGCTGCCTTCTGAAAAGGATGCGTACGCTCCTTCCCTGCTTCAGCTGTTCTCCAGCAGTTCCTGACACAGTCCGATCTTGTATGCCAGATCCAGCTGCTGCATCTCCTGCGGATTCTTGTAGCTCAGTCCGGTGATCTCCCCAACCTTATCCATGCGGTACCGCACGGTATTGACATGCTGGGACAGCGCGCGGGCGGTCTCCGGAAAGCTGTAATCGTGTTCGCAGTAAGCAAACAAAGTCTCCCGCAATCGGCCACGGTTCTCGACATCATAAACCTCCAGCGGATCCATGATATCCCGCCGGAAATCCTCCATCTCGCTGTCATAACAGTACGAGAATAGGATCCGCAAGCTTCCGAGATCTCCGAAGAACAGTCTGCGGCTGCCGGGAACATCTTTCAGGGCCCGGTCCTCCGCGACCCGGGCGGAGTAAAGCGCCTCCCGGATCGACGCCTTCAGCTCACCCAGATAGTAGTGCGTGCGGCTGATCCCCATGGCGGACTGCGCGTCCAGACCTAGAAGCTTCTCCAGCTCGGAAACGATCTGCTCTTTCTTTAATGGATTCTTTTCCCAGGAATAGAGAAAGAGAAATCCCCCGTCATAAAGCGTCAGCAGATGCTCCGGTCTGTCCAGCGCGCTGCCCTGATAGGCCTCGGCGTACCGGAGATAGGAGAAGCCCGGATCCTCCACATCCATGGGGACATAAAAGACCATGTGCTGGTTCTCCAGCGACGGATTCAGGTTTAGGCCGTGGTTATAGGCTTCTGCTTCCGTGGTCTCGGCCGCCAGGGTCGCGTCGATCTCTCTCTGTACAAAATCTAATGCCTCCATCTTCCGGATACTGCTGGTCACATCGTAGATAAAGTCTTCAAAGATCAGCTCCGCCGAATCGGACACGAAAATCGGAAAGTTCTTGGAATCCGCGTATCGCAGCACAGTCTCATGGATAGGAAGGCGGAACACGTTTTTGATGACCAGCCCGCTGACTCCCTTGGCAATCAGATTCTTCACCGCGTCCCCGATGAGAAACTCGTTATCTCTGGCATAGAGGAACGTGGTGATGACCAGCTGATCCTTCTGAAAATTGGAATGGCGGTACTTGCCCAGCACCTCCGGAAGGAACTCATAATCCAGTATGCCGGCAGAGCCGACTCTTCTGGTCATGCCGCCCTGCCCGCAGACAAGGCTGAGCTTGTCTTTATAGATGTTATAAAAGCCTGAAATCGTGAGATACATCGTTTTTCCCTCCTGTATTGATATACAAATTGTACCACACAAATATATAGATATATACATCCTTTCAAGAAAATATATAAAACAATCGACTTTATTCGTTCATTTCTCCTCTTTTCTTCCGTAATTCAATACAAACTTTTTCGATAGACTTTGAGGCAAAAACTATATACGATAGTTACAGAACAAACAAAGAAGCAGCAAATGGAAATTAGAAATACAAAGGAGAACCATTATGAAAATCGATAAGTTTAAAGTAGAGTACTGGCTGAACCCGTTAGATCCTGTTTCCAGGTACAATCTGGGTTCCAGCTGCTGCAAGCCGTTTACCGTAGAGGAAATGCTGGAGTTCACAGGGACCGACCCGAAGGAATTTTACGATGAGATCAACAGCATGAGCCTGCACTACGGATACTTCGAAGGAATGCCGCGTCTGAAAAAGGCTATCGCAAACCTCTACACGGACGTCGTCACCGAAGACATGGTTCTGACCGTGCACGGCGGCACCGGCGCGAACTCCATCGTCTGCTACACGCTCTGCGAGCCCGGCGACAATGTCGTCAGTGTTCTGCCGAACTACCAGATGTTCTACTCCATTCCGGAGTTCATGGGCATCGAGGTCAGACGCGCATTTGCGGACGCTTCGAACAACTGGAAAATCGACTTCGACTCCATTGAGGCGGCTGTTGACGAGAACACCAAGATGATCAGCCTGGCAAGCCCGAACAATCCGACGGGATACACCCTGACCAAGGAGGATCTGGAACGCCTCGCGGAGATCGCGAGAAAAGTCGGCGCATACGTCGTCGTCGACGAGATCTACCGCGGCCTTGGCGAAGGCTATATGCACTCCATCGTGGACGTCTATGAGAAAGGCATCTGCACCTTCGGCACGAGCAAAGTCTTCTCCTGCGCCGGAACCCGCGTCGGCTGGATCATCACCAGAGATATGAGCATCTATGATGCGCTGCACAACTTCCGTTCGTATAACAGCATCTGCGAAGGCCCGATCAACGAGCTCATCACCGCGATCATTGTGGAGAATGCCGAGAAAGTCTACGCCAGAAACCGCGCGATTGTAGAAGAAGGCAGAGCGGCTCTCCACGAGTGGCTGACAGAGAACCCGCACTATCATGAAGTCTGCGACAGCTTAAGTTCCACTTCCTTCATCGAATACGACTTTGATATTCCGGCGGAGGAATTCGCGCAGGGACTGTTTGACGCGACGGGAACTCTGGTCTGCCACGGCATGTGCTTCGAGATCGATCACGCGTTCCGCATCGGCTACGGATTCGGAAACGTGGAATACTTCAAGGAAGGTCTGGCGCAGATCACAGCATACACGAAGCAGCTTGAGCAGGAAGGCAGAATCTGATAAGATGAAGCTGTAAAGGAGGATACCGTCATGAAACAGACACTGCCGATGAACCGGGAGATCCGCCCCGTCGGGACAGACCGGGTGGACGAATACCTGGAAATCTATCTGAATGCCTATCCTGCATTCAAGTCACTGGATGCGGAATGCAGGGAGTATTACCGGAACAAGACTTTGCTCGATATGAGCACGGACAAGGAAGTCGACTTCTACGGAATGTTCCAGGATGACAAACTCGTCGCCCTGATGAAGCTGGTGAATTTCCGCATGAACCTCTACGGGAAGCTCCAGCCGGTCGTCGGACTCATGTCGCTGGCCGTACATCCTCTGTACAAGAAACAGAGAATCGCGCTCTCCATGGTGCGATTCTACGAGGAATACACGGCAGAAAAAGGCGCGGACGTGGCGGTGCTTCTCCCCTTCAATATCGGGTTTTACCGGAAGATGGGATACGGCCTTGGCGGCCGCATGGATGAGTATCACATCCAGACCGCTGACCTTCCGAAGAGAAAGGATCTGTCTCACCTGAGACTGATGACCATGGACGACATGGATGATCTGCTCGCCTGTCAGGAGAGATTCTCTTCGGAAAACCACGGCTTACTGGTCAAGTACGAGGAAGAGATCCGCGGCATGCGAGGCGATGAAAGCCTGCTCAAGGTAGGCTATTACGAAGAGGATACGCTGCAGGGCTATGCGATCTACCGGTTCGTGGATGCAAGCGAGACCAACTATACCATGAACCGCATCGAGGTGGATGAGCTCATTTACCGGGATGGCGAAGTGCTGAAGGACCTCTTGGGCTTCTTCCGCAATCAGGCGGATCTGGCGCAGACGATCATCCTTCGGAGCGGCGAAGAGGACTTCTATCACCTCCTCCCGAACCCGGCTCACGTTTCAAACTACTATATCCCCTACGGATACCTGCAGACGAACCTATCCGCCATGGGAAACATGTACAAGATACTGGATCCGGTAAAGTTTGTTGAGAACACTTCTTACCGCAGATTCCCGAAGCTGGATAAGACGGTATGCTTCCGTTACCTTGATGAGATGAGCGGAGAGACCTCTGACCTGGTCGTCACATTCCGGGACGGTCACTGGTCCGCATCGGAAACCGGAGACGCAGACTGCACGATCACCTGCGCCAAGAGTGATCTGTCCGCCCTTCTGATGAACTGCGGCAGGCTGGCCTCCTTCCTGAGACTCGGGGTCATGGAGATCGATAAACCGGAAGAAGCGGATGTGATCGATCTGCTTCTGTACCACAACCAGAAGCCGTTCAGTAACTCAGATTTTTAAGCACATATGCAAATGGGGATGCTGCAGATCATGCAGCATCCCCGTTTTTCTCTACTATTCAGAGCTCACCCTTCACCTATGTATGTACGGTTCGCGTATACGGCGGCAGCCGCAGGGCGTTCCTTGGTGTATGTTCCATGATCTGGTCCAGTACAGACCGCAGCGGTCGATCCACCGGTAAGGCCGGGCCATGGAATACTAAGTGGACAAGCTGCCTGTACCTTGCCCACATAGTATCCCACTGCCCTTGTCGCAGAAAATGATCATTTTTTAGAGATTCTGCGACAGAATAGCCGCCGGTTTTGAACTATTTTCGGAAAAACCGAAACATAGTGCAATGATAGGATTTTGTTTTTTTGAATGATTTCCAAAAAATCAGTGTATACTGCGATAATAACAGGCTTCTGACCCCTGAGGCAGGAGTGCGGGCCTGATTTTGTTTGAAGTATTTCCTTGTTTTTCCTGATATAGTTCAAAATGAGAGAACCCTTTATCGCAGAGATTGGCATTTTTGCTAATATTCTGCGACATGTGGATGGAGGCATATCACTCTCCGACTACGTGCAATTATCTCTGATGATATCCTCCCAAGCAGGAATCAGGCAAGTTCGGCACGTTTGAAGTTTTAGGGGAAAAAGGGCGAACGTGAGTCCGTAAATATCGGCACTTTTCCACACAGTTTGAGAAAAGGGCGAATGAGGTTCCCTGTTCCTTCTCCGAGAGAGATGTATATACGAATAATACGTAATTGCACCACGTGCTTTTCGGGTTCGAATCCCTTCCCCCGCTCAGGCATATGTGAGACGGTGGGATTTACGCAGATCGCTCCGCGATCTGCCGGGCTGCGGCTCCCCATTCGGTCGCCTTGCCCCGCTCCCTACTCGACAGTCCACCGGACTGTCTCGCTTCACGGTCGCGCCCTTTCGGGTTCGAATCCCTTCGATCACTATAATCAGAAAAGGAATGGGCCAATGCCCATTCCTTTTCTGATTGGCGGAGACGGTGGGATTCGAACCCACGTGCCCCGGAGGACAACCGCATTTCGAGTGCGGCTCGTTATGACCACTTCGATACGTCTCCTCAGTGTCAACGTCAAGTATTTTAACACATTTTCAAGGCAGTGGCAACAGAAAAATGCCGCCACTGCCCTTAGACTTCTGTTTCAGATTGTCTCGTTCCTGCAAACTGCCCTACTCCAGCTTTCCGATCACGTAGTCGGCAAACTCTTTGCACGTAGCTCCGTCCGCAAAGCCCGTGACCACCACAGCCTTCTCCGTCTCCAGACACTCGTCGAGAATTGACTCCAGGCCGTTCGCCTTTGCCGAGAAACCGATATGACGAAGCAGCATCACGACCGCCTTAAACAGACTCGCCGGATTAGCGTAATCACCAAGTCCGTCCTCAATCATACGCGGTGCCGACCCGTGGATCGCCTCGAACATCGCATACTGATCACCGATATTGGCGCTTCCGGCCGTACCGACACCACCCTGGATCTGCGCAGCCTCGTCTGTGATGATATCTCCGTACAGATTCGGTAGCAGGAACACCTGAAAATCGCTCCGGATATCCGGATTGATCAGGTTCGCCGTCATGATATCCACATACCAGTCTTCCATCTTGATCTCAGGATAATTCAGGCCGACCTCGTGACAGATGCGGGAGAAGTTCCCGTCCGTCTTCTTCATGATATTAGCCTTTGTAACGATTGCCATCCGGGTCTTCCCATTATTCCGCGCGTATTCAAACGCCTTGCGCGCGATACGGCGGGTGCCCGGTTCCGTCGTGACTTTGAAGTCAAACGAGAGCTTTCCGGGAATCTCCACGCCCTGGCTTCCCAGGATATACTCGCCTTCCGTGTTCTCACGGAAGAACGTCCAGTCGATGCCCTCCTGCGGCACAGAGACCGGCCGCACGTTCGCGTACAGGTCCAGCTCCCGGCGCAGCGCCACGTTGGCGCTCTCCAGATTGCCGCCCTTCGGCGTCGTGGTCGGGCCCTTGAGGAGGACGTCGCACTCCTTGATCGCATTCATGACATCGGCGGGGACTGCCTCCATCTTGCTCAGGCGGTTCTCCAGCGTCAGGCCTTCGATCGTCTGCAGTTCGATGCGGCCGCTCTCGATCTCAGAGGACAAAATCTTGCGCAGCAGCCTCTCCGCCTGCTCCATGATGATCGGTCCA
>JAFOML010000044.1 GCA_017425345.1 Eubacterium sp.
ACGATCCGGATGCCCCGGCTTTTGAAAAATACTATAATGCCGCCTACGGGGAGGAGAATGAAGATCTTCCACCGGAAGCGGAGACAGTCTATGCTGCGGAGACCATTGCGGTCGATATGCGGCAGGACTTCGCAGATGCTGCTGAAGCAGAGATGACGGGCGAGACGATGGCGGCATTTGATGAGACGACGCGAGTCGATCTGTAAAAGATTACATGTAGCGCTGCCGGAACGGACTATCACAGGCGCTGCTCCACAGTACCGGCAACAGAAAGAATGGAGAATGTCATGGAAAAGGAATTGGATCAGATCACCTTAAAGATTGAAGAAGAAATCGATGCCCTCGCGCAAACCTCTATCCGGCACGGCGAATACTGGCGCGCCGGCTTTACACCTGAAGATAAGGCTTCCGTGGAGCTTTTGACCGGATGGCTCCGTGAGCGCGGCTTCCAGACCTATACGGACTGCGCAGGCAATCTGTTCGGCCGGATCGAAGGAAAGGAGCCCGGCGTGATCCTGACCGGCGGCCATCGCGACACCGTCAAGCATGACGGAAAATACGGGTCCGGCCTGGGATGCATCACGGCGCTCGAAGCTGTGACAGAGCTTGTACAGGAGCTTGGGCAGCCGAAGAAGACCGTGGAAGTCGTCTTCACATCAGAGGAAGAAGGCAGCCGGTTCTTCACCGGTTTTTCGGGAAGCAGAGCAATCGCGGGAGTCCTGACTGAGGCGCATCTGAAAGAGAAGGATGCGGATGGGATCACGCTGGAGCAGGCCATGACCGATGCCGGTTACTTTAAAGGAGAGCTGCCGTCCGCCCGGAAGGATATCGAGCATTTCGTCAGTCTCAGTCCGGAGCAGGGGCAGGTCATGCTGCGCTCTATGGCGAAGGTCGGTCTGGTGCAGTCCGTCGTAGGCATGCTGCTCGGCAGGATCACGATCCACGGGGAACAAAATCATGCGGGCACCACCCCCATGAGCCTGCGTCACGACCCGGTCGTCATGGCATCGAAGATCGTCGTGGATATGACCAAGTGGGCGAGAAACCGCAATGACCGCGTGGCATGCACGTTCGGCAATATCCGGGTATGGCCTGGAAAATACAATACGATCGCGGGAGAAGTGGAGCTGACATTTGACTTCCGCTCTCCGAGAGAGGCCCTGCTTAGGGAGGCGCAGTCGTTGCTGAAGGAATTCTGCGTGGATTCCAAAGGAAAAGTTACCGTTGAATACGAAATCGTGACGAACGATGAGCCTGCCGATATGGATATCGACGGTGTTCTCGCGATGCGCGATATCGCAGCGGAGAGAAAGATGAGCTATATGCGTCTGGACAGCGGCGCCGGCCAGGACGCGCAGATTCTCGCGCATATCTGCCCGTGCAACATGATCTTCGTTCCTAGCGAGAAAGGTATTGCGCACTCACCGCTGGAGCATACGGCCAGAGAAGATTTTGCCGACGGATATGTCGTGCTTAGAGAATATCTCCGCAAGCTTGCGTGGGACTAAAAAACGAGCCCGCCTGTGTGCCGTAAGGCAGAGGCAGGCGGTCCCGGCGGAAGTATATCGCGACTTCCATGATTTTTTATACACCGATGCTATCATTGTAAACCGATAGAATTCAAAAAAAGAGAAATGAAAATGCCTGCACGGCCGAAGTGGCTGTGCAGGCATCTGTTTTTCATTACAGAGCAGCTCTGTCAATCGGGCAGCACATGCATCTGGTGCCGCCTCTGCCTCTGGACAGCTCGGAACCGGAGATCGTGATGACCTCGATGCCGGCCTTATCCATCATGTCGTTGGTGATGTAGTTACGGGCATAAGCGACGACCTTACCCGGAGCGATTGCCAGTACGTTCGCGGCATCACTCCACTGCTCTCTCTGTGCAGCCAGTTCATCTGCGCCTCCGCAAGGGATCAGTTCGACCGACGGGAGCTTGAGTTCGGTAGCCAGGACATCCTTCAGGGAACCGGTCATGGTCTTCAGGATCGGCTCTCCGCCTGCGCCTGCCGTGATCTCGAATCTCTGCGGCAGTCTCTCCATCTCCGGATGGATCGCGAACTTGTCATAGTCGACCATGGTGAACAGGGTATCCAGGTGCATGTAAGCACGGATCTTCGGAATATCGAATACCAGGATCTTCTTGAAGTCGGTGCCGTTAAAGATGTTCTTCGCGAACTCCTCAATGCCCTTGGCGGTTGTTCTGGAACCGAGACCGAGCGCCAGTACCTCGTCGTTCAGCACGTGGATGTCGCCGCCTTCCAGGCAGTAAGCGCCATCGTACTTGTACAGAAGCGGAGTGCCTTCCGGTACCAGATCGCGGTCATACTGATACAGATACTTGTAGAGGACCGCTTCTCTCTTACGGGTCTCTGTGCACATCGGATGCACAGTCATGCCGTTTCCGACGAATGCGCCCGGATCTCTGGTGAAGTATGCGTTCGGAAGTGGATCCAGATAGAACGGATACGAAGAGGAGATCAGGTCTGCCAGCGTCTTGGCTTTGATGCTGGTCACCGCTTCCTTCTTGATGCCGCGGATCAGAGTCTTGACCATATCAGCCGGCTCCTTGGCCAGCAGATAGTTCGTCAGAGCTTCCAAAACGCCCGGGGACTTGATGCCGGACTCGTCCAGCATTTCCTGTACAAACTGTGCCTTGATATCAGTATCGGAAAGAACCTTAGCGACCTCGTCAACCAGATAGACGACTTCTGCGCCATTGTCTCTCAGTGTCTTAACAAAGTTATCGTGTTCTCTCTGTGCTACCTTCAAGAACGGAATATCGTCGAACAGAAGACGTTCAAAGTTCTCCGGGACCAGTCCCTCCACTTCGCTGCCGATGCGGTGGAGCATAACCTTTTTCAAAGTTCCGATTTCGGAATAGATATTGATTCCTGCCATGAATACACCTCATTTCTTCTATAAAACAAGATTCTTTACTATACTCCTATTATAGCTTGCAGACCCGTTCGTTGTCTACGAAAAAACGGAAATGGATAACTATTCAGAATTGTGTATTGATTTAAGTCGGAGCGTAGCTCCTGGCGTGCTCGCACGTCAAGGACGTAGCGAATGACTGCAACGGGCGCCGGGAGCTTCAGCTCCTCCGGGTTTCAGTGGGGGATTATAACCCACCACTGAAAGTCGGAAATGGAACCCGCCGCCTATAGAGGCGGGGGACATCCGGCGCCCGTTATCCTTCGCTTTGAAAGAATAGGATTGGAATCCGGGGAAAGTCATGGTATGATGATGGCAACGGCCGGTACTCCAGTGAGAGAAGTGAGGTTTCCCATGGATGATAAGCTTTATACGGAAAAGATGCTGCAGGACGGAAGCGAGCTCCTGTACCTGAAGAAGCGTTTCAATGAAAAGAAGACGAAAGAACAGCTTGACTGGCTGCTCGCATGCATCCGCGATTCCACGCTGATCGTGCCGCTGCTGCCGATCAGTCATAAGCCGGATCTCTGTGAGGATGATGACGGGAAGCGGTATCTGCCTGCTTTTTCCCAGACGCAGCAGATCCCGCCGGATTACGGGGAGGAATTTGACCTGACGCCGATGGCTTTTCTGTCCTGTGTCGAGCTGGCCAGATCCATGAGCGATGTAGTGGGAATTGCCCTGGATCCGTTCTCGGATGTAATGGTTCTGGAACACGACCTGATCGAAGCGGTTCTTCGGATTCCTTCCAGACGGTTCCCGGATAAAAAATGATCGACTGCACCTGAAAGGGGTTCCGCCTTGCGCGGAACCCCTTTGATAGTTTCTCTCCCGTTCTGTTAATAGGCTTTAATGCCGTTTTCCACAGAGTATTTCATGTAATTAAAGAGGGCGATCGTATCATAGCGCTTGCTGGATGCGCGCATGACGACCGTAATATATATTTTCCCTCCGTAGTTAAAGGCGCCGCAGAAACAGTTTCCGGCCACGATCTCCGTTCCGGTCTTGATGCCGACGTTTCCGAATTCCCCAAGAACTGGATTCGTGTTGCCGACCCAGAAGGTGCGCTTGGACGTCGTGATCTTCTTGGAGCTTGTCTTGACGACCGTGCGGATCGTGGACATGTCGGAATTAGTCATGATATAGCGGCCGATCAGCGCCTGGTCATAAGCGGTGGACCAGTTTCCTTTTCCATTGTTGGTTCCGTCGCCTTCCAGCCCGTGCGCGTTCTTGAAGGTCGTAGCTGTGCAGCCGATCTCCTTGGCCTTGGTGTTCATCAGCTTGGCGAATTTAGCGGTGCTGCCGCTGATGCAGATGCCGCTGGATCCGGCAACCACGTTGGAACTCGGCAGGAGCATCGCATAGAGCGCTTTCCGCTCAGTCATGTATTCTCCGGTGGCATATCCGTCGTAGTACGGCCCCCAGAGGTCATTGATCTCGTCTTTAGCTGCCTGCTTGATCGTGACCTTGTCAGACGGATCCATGTTCTCCTCCATGAGGATCGCGGTCATCATCTTGGTCATGGATGCGGGCGACATCTTGGCCTTTATCGCGTGATCGTAGAGGACATTCCCCTTTTCATCCATTACGATGCCGGCGCCCATACTGCCGACCTTATTGTACAGCTTGACGTTCTTCTTGACTTTCGGCAGTGCCGGAAGATTCTTCGCGGCGTCAGGCGCTGTTGCAGGAACGGACACGCGCCATTTGGATTCATAGTGGGCCTTCCAGGTCTCCGGATAGGTCAGCTTGACCGTAGCAGAGTACTTGTTGGCCGTCTTGAAGGTCGCTTTCTTTTTCCAGTTTCCCGTGTTTTCGTTATAGATGTAAAGGCACACCTCGCGGCCGTAAGCCGGACAGATCGTGACGGAGTCTGTCATGGTCTTGGTGTAATCCTTGCTCATGGAAGTATCGACTCCCTTCAGCGACGTAGCGGTGAAAGGATCCTTCGAACGGTTGTGGATCGTGATATCTGCCGATTTGCAGAGCTTCATGGCAGGAGTTCCCGCTGCAGAATTGGCAGCCACCTTGGGAACCTTAATACGCCAGGTCGTCGATGCGGCAGTCGTCCAGTCATTCGGGTAGGACACCTTGACCTTGGCGCTTTCCGCATTCTTGAGCGTATAGGTCGCTTTACACACCCACTTTCCAGAAGCGGCATCATAATACATCAGCTGAACCGTACGGCCGTATGCGGGCGTGACGGTGATGGTGTCTGTCTGAGCCGCCTCAGTAGTAACCGGATCACGGAACGTATTAAGTCCGGCGATCGTCGTAGTCCGTGCAGTCGCAGCATAGGCGCAGTTCCCACCGGATAGCGGGGCGGCAGATGCGAGCAGCACAATAATTCCGATTGCAAACGCGACCGGAAGGACAACCCTTGCTGTTCTTCTCAAATCTCTCGTCATTCCATACTCCCTTAGGTGTTTCCATAACACGTTATTGTTAACATGATAATAACTTTTTTTATGTCGGAAGTCAAACCGAAACCGATTGAATTCAGTGGGTTTTCGATGCTTTTTGGGACCACTCAGACGGATATTTCGCGTAATTGTCACCCTTTGCACAAAATATTGGGTTGACAATTGCAATGGGCAGTGTACAATAAAGGCATAGGTTTTGAAGGAGGTCTCTATTATGACGTATCAGAGTAAGGTAAAGGATATGACGTTTACAGCACTTATGGCAGCAGTACTCTGTGCGGCTGGGCCTCTTTCCATTCCGATCGGTCCGGTTCCGATCGCGATCGGAAATCTGCTGATCCTTCTGTCGCTCTATGTTGTCGGCAGAAAAAAGGGAATGGCAGCGCTGCTTCTCTATCTGCTCCTGGGGCTTATCGGGCTTCCGGTGTTTGCCGGGTTTACGGGAGGACCGCAGGTCGTTCTGGGACCGACCGGCGGCTATATCGTCGGCTATATCGCCATGGCTCTGATCGCGGGACCGGTAATCGACCGCTACTGCAATAACCGTCTGATCTGCGTGATCGGCATGGTCGCCGCGACGCTCGTCCTGTATGCGCTCGGCACCGCATGGCTCGCGTATTCGGCGCATATGACCTTTACCGCAGCGCTGGCAGTCGGTGTTCTGCCGTTTGCGGCAATCGATCTGGCAAAGATCTGCCTCTGTGCGATCGTTGGACCGGTGATCCGGAATCGTCTGACCGCATCCGGACTCATGGCATACTAAAATACTTTTGCAGGTACATGAAAACGGACTTCGTGTCCGTTTTTTTCATGGGCAAAATCGGGTATAATAGGGGTAAGTAAAGAGCGTAGTCTAAAGCGAGGGATTTCCATGAAACTGATTCATCTTTCTGATCTGCATCTCGGAAAACGGGTAAACGAGTTTTCCATGATCGAGGATCAGCGATATATTCTCTTAAAGATCCTCGGCATCTGTGAGGAGGAAAAGCCGGATGCCGTGCTGCTGTCCGGGGATATCTATGACCGGTCGCTTCCGCCGGAAGAGGCGGTGCGGCTCTTTGACGAACTGCTGAGCCGGTTTGCCGGAATGAAGATCCCGGTATTTGCGATCAGCGGCAATCACGATTCGGCAGAACGTATCGCGTTCGGCGGCAGACTCATGCATGCGAGCGGTGTGTACCTTTCTCCTGTGTACCGCGGGGAGATCCGGCCGGTCGAACTGACGGACGAGTATGGGCCGGTCCGTTTTTACCTGCTGCCGTTCCTGAAGCCGCTGCACGTCCGCCGCTATCACCCGGAGGAGACGATCGAGACCTATACGGACGCGATCCGTACCGTGGTGCGGGAGATGAAGCTCGACACTTCTGTACGGAACGTCCTGCTCGCCCATCAGCTGGTGACAGGGGCTGTGCGCTCTGAGTCGGAAGATGTCAGCATCGGAGGCCTGGACAATGTGGATGCGGATGTGTTTGAAGACTTTGATTATACCGCGCTGGGGCACCTGCACCGGCCGCAGAACGTCGGGAGCGAGAAGATCCGTTACTGTGGAACGCCTCTGAAATACTCGTTTGCCGAGGCGGACCATGACAAGTCGGTCAGCATCGTGACCCTTGGGGAGAAGGGGCAGCTTTCCGTGCGGACCGTTCCTCTTGTTCCGCTGCGCGATATGCGGGAGATCCGGGGGAGCTATGAGGAGCTGACTTCGAAGGAGAACTATGCGGGGACTGCGACAGACGATTACCTGCACGTGATCCTGACGGATGAGGAGGACGTGCCGGATGCGGTGGCAAGGCTCCGGACGATCTATCCGAACATCATGAAGCTGGATTATGATAACGTGCGCACGAGGAGCGGCGGGATCACGGCGTGGGACGCGCGCCCGGAGGAACAGACGCCGATTGCTCTGATTGGTGAGTTTTATGAAAAGCAGAACGGAAAGCCGATGGATGAGGCGCAGCAGGCATTCTGCGAGGAGCTGATCGGTACGATCTGGGAGGAAGAGCGATGAGACCGCTGAGACTGACGATGTCCGCCTTCGGACCATATAAGGATAAAGTGGAGCTGGATCTCGAGAGCTTCGGCACGAGCGGCGTCTATCTGATCACAGGCGATACCGGAGCCGGAAAGACCACGATCTTCGATGCGCTGACGTATGCGCTTTACGGAAGAGCAAGTGGAGAAGAGCGTTCCGCGGATATGCTGCGGTCGAAATACGCGGACCCGGATACGCCGACCGAGGTCACACTGGAGTTCTCCTACGGGGACCGCGTCTATACGGTGTCGAGAAGCCCGGAATACATGCGCCCCAAGAAGCACGGGGAGGGCATGACCAGACAGACCGCTTCCGTCAGTCTGGAATGTCCGGACGGACGTGTTCTGACGAAGACCGGAGAGGTAAACGATGCGATCGAGGAGATCCTCGGTGTGGATTATGATCAGTTTTCACAGATAGCGATGATCGCGCAGGGCGATTTTCGGAAGCTGCTGCTCGCTTCGACGAAGGAACGGCAGGAAATTTTCCGGCGCATCTTCCGGACGGCGGGATATAAGACCTTTTCCGACCGTGTGAACCGGAGCAGTCTGGATCTGAACAACCGGTACCGGACTCTGGCTTCCGGCCTGAAGCAGTATGTGGACGGGATCACCTGCGATCCGCTTTCTGTACTGGCCTTGAAGCTTGCGAAAGCCCAGAACGGTTCGATGATGACAGAAGACATCTGCTCGCTCTGTGAAGAGATCATTGCCGAGGATGAAAAGCGCGCAGAGAAAACCGATACCGAGGTGAAAGCTGCGGATGAAAAACTCCAGAAGGTTGCAGGGGAACTCGTGCTCTGCGACGAGCAGGATAAGAACCGGCAGGCGCTCGCAGAGATTTCCGAGCAGATCCGGAAGACCGAGCCGCTTCTCTGTCAGAGAGAACGGGAGCTTGCTGTCGCAATCGGGAAGGAACAGGGAAATGCGGAGCTGCAGCGGAAGGCTGCGGTCATTCATGAAGAGCTGCCGCGATACGAGGAACTGGACCAGATCGTGCAGAAGAAAACGAATCTGGGCAGTGAACTGCAGAATCTGCGGGAATCGCTGCAAACGAGCCGGACGCGGCATGAGGATCTGCAGCGTCAGATCGACAGTATGGAGAATGAATTAAAGGAGCTGTCAGATCCCGCAGCGGAAAAGGAGCGGATAGCCGGCCTTCAGAAGACCATGGAAGAGCGGCAGAAGGATCTGCAGGCGCTTAGAAAAGAGCAGAAGCAGCTCGAAGAGACCCGGAAACGATGGAAGAGCGCCGCAAAAGCGTATCAGGACTGTTCTCTTGCCGCAGAACACAGCCGCAGAGATTACCATGCGAAACAGAAGGCATTTTTGGATGAGCAGGCCGGGATCCTGGCAGATGGCCTGGTGGAAGGCCAGGCATGTCCAGTGTGCGGCTCTCTGAGCCATCCGCGTCTGGCGCAGAAATCCGAGGACGCTCCTACAGAGGCCGAGGTCCGGGAAGCGCAGGAGATCGCGGATGCTGCTGCAAACGCGGAGCGGGAGGCGAGCAGAAAGGCAGGCACGTTGAAGGGAAGTCTTGAAGCTTTTGAGCAGAATGTAACGGACAGAAAAGCCAAACTCCTTTCCGGCGGCGAGACCGCGAGCGATGCCCTGCTGCGCTGTGAACAGGAGCTCGGCGCGCTTGCAGAGCAGATGCGCGCGGCGGAAACGAGGGTCCTTCGGAAGAAGACGATCGAAGACCTGCTGCCGAAGCGCAGAGAGCAGGACAGGCTGCTCGCGCAGGAGATCGGAGATAAAGAAAAGCGTTTCAGCGCCGCGGAAGCCAGCCTGAACACCTTGGAGGAGCAGCGCAGGAAGCTTGCGGAGAAACTCCGCTATGAGAACAGGGAGGCTGCTGCTGCTGCCGCCAGATCCTTTCAAGAGGAAGCTGACGCGAATACAGAGGCAGTCCGGAAAACACGGGACGCGCGTGACGAAGGGAAACAGACGCTGACGGATCTCACGGGGCGGCGTTCGCATATTGAAGCGGTGCTTGCAGGAGCCGTGATCCTGAACCGGGAGGCTCTTCTGGAAGAGCAGAAAACTCTTCAGGCCGCCCGGGACAAGGCGGAGCAGGCGGGGAAGGTGCTTTACCAGCGGATTCAGAGCAACCGCACGGCGCTCGATCATATCCGGAAACAGGACGAGATCCTGTCCGAGACCGAGAACGAACTGGTATGGATGAAGGCGCTGAGCGATACCATGAACGGAACGCTGAGCGGAAAGGATAAGGTCACGCTGGAGGTCTACGTGCAGACGGCCTTTTTCGACCGGATCCTGGTACGGGCGAGCACCCGGTTCATGCGGATGTCCGGCGGACAGTACGAGTTCAGACGCGCAGGCGGCGCAAGGAATCTTCGCAGTCAAAGCGGACTTGATATGGACGTGATCGACCATTATAATGGTTCTGTAAGAAGTGTCCGAACACTCTCCGGAGGAGAGTCGTTTATGGCATCGCTGTCTCTGGCGCTGGGATTCTCGGATGAGATCCAGTCGCAGGCGGGCGGCATCCGCTTTGATACGATGTTCGTCGATGAAGGATTCGGCACATTAGATGAGGACACGCTGCAGCAGGCGATGAAAGTCCTGGCGGATCTGACGGAAGGAAACCGCCTGGTGGGTATCATCTCCCACGTGTCGGAGCTTGCAGAGCGGATCGACCGGCAGATCGTCGTGACCAAGGATCGCAGCGGCGGCAGCCGGGCGAGGATCGTGCAGTAAGGAGTACTAAGGATGATACAGGATATCGCGCCTGAGATCATGGATCAGCGATACAGGGATGAAGAGCCGTCGGCAGGAGACCGGGTCCTCGCGTTTGACGGGGAGATGCTTTCTGTTGTTTGTGAGGAACCGCTTACGCTTCCGCGCTACGAGGACATCGGAGGTGATGCGGCGCTGTATCGCTACCTGTTTGCGATCAGCGGGCAGAAATATTTTCTGTACCTTAGCGGAGCACCTAAGGACTTACCGCAGGTCCGGGCACGGTTCCATTTGCTGCCGGAGAATGGATCGCTTTCGCTGGCGATCTCTACGGGATATCATCTGGCGATGTGGTATCGCGGCAATCGATTTTGTGGATGCTGCGGCGGGAAACTCGTCCATGCGCCGAAAATGCGCATGCTGCAGTGTGAAGGGTGCGGCAATATGCTGTTCCCGAGGATCGCGCCGGCCGTGATCATCGCGGTGACGGACGGGGACAAGCTGCTGCTGACGCGCTACCGGGGCAGAGCCTATACGGGATACGCGCTGCTGGCCGGATTTATCGAGATCGGCGAGACGCCGGAACAGACGGTCGAGCGCGAAGTGATGGAGGAGGTCGGCCTTAAGGTGAAGAACATCCGCTTCTGCGGCACGCAGCCGTGGGGGATCGATGGCGATCTCCTGCTGGGCTACTTCTGTGACGTGGATGGTGATCCGACGATCGTGCTGGATGAAGAAGAACTGAAGGTCGGCGGATGGGTTGCGCGGGATGACGTGCCGGAGCCTGTGAACATGCTGTCTCTGACGATGGACATGATCGAGCGGTTCCGGACCGGCGATGTGCCGGAATAAGATGGCTGAAAGACATGGAGGAGGAATGACGGAGAGTCTCCTTCATGAGCTGATAAAGAATGAAAAGTGACTGGGGAAACAGTTTTAGAAGTTTGACTTCCGGATCTCACCGAATGTTTACGGGGAGAGAAGATGAACAGAAAAAAACGTTTTTCCAAAGGCCAGATTTCTGCGATCAGAGCAACTGGCATTACTAAAGTTGTCACCTGGCAGACGTTCCACGACTTTTTTGGCGCCGACGGAAGACTGCTGGATTCCGTGGACGACGCGGTACTGATTTTCCAGGGGGGATTTGATGGCGACGAACTGGGGATTCATCGGATCATACTGGACAGACCCATCACCATTGTCGGTGATTACAAGATCCTGGAGGCCGTTTTCCGGGAGATCGCGATCGACATCGTGTCAGGCGGCGTTACGATCGATGGATTGGGGCTGAAAGCGAGCAGTTATCTGGGCGACCTGATCCGTGTCCAGACTTCCGGGGTTACGCTCTGCAACATGAGGATCGAATACCGCTGCGGGGAGGAATCTTCTGATGCGATCAGCATCCACGGGGAGGAAACGATCTCTGACGTGATCGTCAGGAACAACCGGATCGTTTTCGTCAGCCACGTGCCGGACGATACACACCATGCGACTGCCATAAACATGGACAATGCAAAAGACCTGGTCGTGGAGCATAATACGATCAGGGTCAGCATACCGGCGCTGTTTGCCAAAAATATCAGACGGGACTACTTCATGATGGGCCTGAACGCAATTAATGCTCTCAGGATCTGTGAGGCAGAGTCTGTAACCGTCACAGGCAATTCTGTGCGGGTGATGGTAAACGGCAGCGGAAAAAAATATATCTCCTGTCATGTGATCTTTATCGCAGGTTCAAACGCGATCCGGATCGAAGACAATGCGATCACCCTGAAGGATACGCATACACCGCAGGGAAGTATCATCGCGATCTGCGGCGTCCTGTGCGGCTACAGCAGGGGCGTGCAGTTTATTCGGAATCGTTTCGACCTGGCCACAAGAGGCGGCGTTTCTACAGGAGGCGCCATGCAGGGAATCAATCATACGGACTGTAACGAGACGGAGATTCGGGAGAACACCTTCTACTGTAATTCCCGGGGGCCGGTCTCCGCGATCTTCCTGACGAGCATGAAGGGCGGACGGTCGGATGTTTCCATCGTTAAGAATACGATTCAGGTCTCCGGTTATGCGAAGGATGAGAGCCCGTTTGCGCTGGTTTCCGGTGTAGAGATCCAGAATACCGTGGCTTCCGTCCTGAATAATTCGATTCTGGTCAGCAATAAGAACAAGGAATACCATTCCGGATTTCCGGTCGTCGGCGTCGGATATGTGCAGCGTCTGGGAGGGAGCGTTTCCTTCGATGTACAGGACAATACCATTCGAACGAACGGTGAATATACCGTCTTTACAGAGAACAGCAACGTGCAGAATGTGAATGTGACCGGTAATCACCTTACGGCTGCAAAGCGGACCGGCGATGATTCTGTAAGTGTGCGTACAGCGGAATCCGTTCTCATCGAGAATGCCGGACGCAGAAGATCTGAAACAAACCAGAGGCATATGCCCTGGTTGAAGAAGATACACAGATAGGCCCTCCGGTACAGAAAAAAGAAAGGAGAAGCAGTGTTTCCGTTTCCGGAAACAGCATGTGGAATCATGAAGAAAGATATTATCATTATTGGCGCAGGTCCTGCAGGAATGGCTGCCGCCGTGTACGGCGTCCGCGCGGGGAAAAGTGTGCTTCTGCTGGACAAGACCGGGTTTGGCGGACAGATCGTCAATGCGGGAAGTGTGGAGAACTACCCGAGCTTTAAAAAGATCACTGGTGCTGAGCTCGCGGCTGCTATGCACGAGCAGGCACTGGATCTCGGCGCAGAATTCCGTACGGGTCTGGTCACCGGAGTGGAAGACCGGGGAGACGTAAAGATCGTGAAGACCGCTTCGGAAGAGCACGAGGCCAAGGCCGTGATCGTGGCGACCGGAGCCAGCAACCGCAAGCTCGGCGTGGAAGGGGAGCTCCGGCTGACCGGGGCGGGTGTCTCCTACTGCGCGACCTGTGACGGAAACTTTTTCCGCGGTCGTACGGTCGCTGTCGTCGGCGGAGGGAATACCGCGCTGGATGATGCGGAAGTGCTCGCGAACCTTGCGAAACAGGTCTACCTGATTCACCGCAGAGACAGCTTCCGTGGCGATGCAGCCACCGTCAGAAGACTGGAAGCAAAGCAGAACGTGGAATTCGTTCTGGACAGTGTTCCGGTGGAGATCCGTGGACAGTTCATGGTGGAATCGATCGTCGTCCGGAACAAGATGACAGACGAGGAACGCGAGATTCCGGTGAACGGCGTATTTGTCGCGGTTGGTCAGGAGCCGGATAATCAGGCGTTTACGAACGTGCTCCGACTGGACGAGGCCGGCTATGTGGACGCCGGTGAAGACTGCCTGACCGGAACACCGGGCGTGTTCGTGGCCGGAGACTGCAGAGTCAAGAAGATCCGTCAGCTTCTGACTGCCGGCTCTGATGGAGCCGTGGCAGCGCTTGCAGCCGTCGACTATATAAATGCAAACAGCTAAGGGAAAAAATGCATTTTTCTGCCCACTCTCTTTCCGTTTATGGTATAATTCTACGAGGACTATGTGACGAGAGAATTGAGGAGCATATATGGAAGCAAAGTACAAACGAGTCTTGCTGAAGATCAGCGGAGAAGCGCTGGCGGGTGAGAACAAGACCGGAATCAACGAGGAAATGACGAACAAGGTTGCCGCAGAGATTAAACAGCTGGTCGATATCGGTGTTCAGGTAGCGATCGTTGTCGGAGGAGGGAATTTCTGGCGCGGCCGCAGCAGTGAGAAGATGAATCGGGAGACCGCAGACTACATCGGAATGCTGGCAACGGTCATGAACAGTCTGGCGCTGCAGGATGCGCTTCTGGCGCAGAACGTGCGCGCAAGAGTGCAGACTTCCATCGAGATGAGAGAGATTGCGGAACCATATATCTGGCGCAGAGCTCTCAAGGAGCTGGAGCGCGGAGAGGTCGTCATCTTTGGAGGAGGTATCGGGGAACCGCACTTCTCCACCGATACTGCAGCAGCTCTCCGGGCAGTGAACATTCAGGCGGATATGATCCTCCTGGCCAAGAATATCGATGCGGTCTATTCGGCAGATCCGAAGATCGACCCGAACGCAGTCCGGTATGAGGAACTGTCGATGAAGGAGGTCATCGAGAAGGAACTGAAGGTTATGGATCTGACAGCTGCGACGATTTGCATGGAGAACCGGATGAAGATCCAGGTGTTCGGCCTTGCAGAGGAGAGCAGCATGGTACGCGCCGTCTGCGGTGAGCGGATCGGCACACTGATCTACTAAACAGCGTTTATTAAAAGAGTCTTAGACAGGAGGTATGTCATGAGTCGTTCTAATAAGAAATTGGAAGAGAGAATCGAGAGGACCAAGGCGGTCCTGAAAGAGGATCTGAATACCGTACGTGCCGGCAGAGCAAACCCGGCGCTGCTGGATAAGGTCATGGTAGACTATTATGGCGCGCCAACGCCGCTGAAGAACCTTTCCACGATTGCGGTTCCGGAGCCGAGAATGCTGATGATCACACCGTTTGATCCCAAGTCGCTTGGAGATATCGAGCGCGCGATCAACGTAGCGAACCTCGGAATCACACCGAACAATGATGGAAAGAACATCCGTCTCGAGATTCCGCAGCTCACCGAAGAGAGAAGAAAAGAACTGACCAAGACTACCAAGAAGATGGGCGAGGATGCCAAGGTCGCGGTACGGAATCTTAGAAGAGAGGCTAACGATCAGCTGAAGAAACAGCAGAAGGCCAAGGAAATCACAGAGGATGATCTGAAGGAAGAACTGGACAACGTTCAGAAGATGGTCGACGAGGCGATCAAGGATATCGACGCGATCATCGCTGCTAAGGATAAGGAGATCCTGGCAGTCTAATCAGGAACAATACACATGAGCTGCCCGCGGAGACGCGGGCAGTATTGAAAGTGTGGGAAATCAGGAGAGAACGAAGAGGGGGATTATGCTGAACCTGGAAAGAATGCCAAGGCATGTAGCTATCATCATGGATGGAAACGGCAGGTGGGCCAAGCAGCACGGAGTTCCAAGGCTGGTCGGACACAATGCCGGTATGGAAGCGATGAAGGAGATCGTCCGCAGGTCATCCGATCTCGGGATCGAATACCTGACGGTGTATGCGTTTTCCACGGAAAACTGGAAGCGGACCGAGGAGGAGGTCTCCGGGATCTTCCGGCTTCTGGTCAAGTTCGTCAAGCTGGATCTGCATGAACTGGTCGAGAAGAACGTCAGGGTCTGCACGCTGGGGGATTACAGCGTGATCCCGGATGCGGCCCGGAAGAGTCTGGAACAGACGCTGGAAGCGACGAAGGACAACACCGGCCTGCAGTTTAACATCGCGCTGAACTATGGAAGCCGTGCGGAGATCGTCCGGGCGGTAAACCGTATTGCTGAAGACCGCGATGCGGGAAAGATCCCCCCGGAGATCACGGAAGAACTGATCAGCCGCTATCTGTATACCGGGGACGAGTGCGGCAACGTACCGGATCCGGACCTGATCATCCGTACGAGCGGAGAGGAGCGCATCTCCAATTTTCTGCTGTGGCAGTCCGCTTACAGCGAGTTCGTGTTCTCGGATGTGCTGTGGCCGGATTTCTCACCGGAGATCTATGAAGAGATGATAGAGATCTATCAGAGCCGTGACAGACGGTTTGGCGGAAGGAAGTAGAGGTATTATGAAGACTAGAATTATATCCGGCATCGTGATGGTGCCGCTGGTGATCCTGGTATATCTGGGCAGTTACTGGCTGGCGGCGCTTTGTATTCTGATCGGATTTATGGGAGTCAAAGAATTTTTTGACGGATTCCGGGCGAAAGACGTCCATCCCTCCTACGCGATCGCGTATGCAGCGCTGTTTGTTCTGTATCTGCTGCACGGACTGACGCAGGGAGAATATGTCCTGGTACTGGGATGGCTTGCTGCTTTCATCGTCATCGGCTCTATCTATATGTTCGATGTGGAGAAGCACACGCCGGTCGACGCGATGGCGACGATCGTCGGAATCGTATATATCATCTTCTTCTCCTATCACATGATGCTGATCGACGGATCCGGCGAGTTCCGCATCCTGATCTGGCTGACACTGCTCACCGCGTTCGGATCGGATATATTCGCCTATTTTACAGGCGTGTTCCTCGGGAAGCACAAGATGGCGCCGCATCTGAGCCCGAAGAAGACGATCGAGGGCGCTGTCGGCGGCGTGATCGGCTCTGCCGTCCTCTGCGGCCTGTTTGGCTGGTTCCTGGCGAAGCCGCTGTTCATTCACTGCGTGATCATCGGCCTGATCGGCTCCCCGATCTCGATGTGCGGCGATCTCACCGCGTCTGCCTATAAGCGCTGGATGGGAATTAAGGATTACGGCAACCTGATTCCCGGACACGGCGGGATCATGGACCGGTTTGACAGCATCCTGTTCACCGCACCGTTCGTCTATTACTACATCGCCATCGTGCTGATGCATTTTCAGCTGGGATTAGGATAAGAAACAATGATGAAGACAGTTACGATCCTCGGCAGCACCGGATCGATCGGGACCCAGGCTCTGGATGTCATCGACCGCAATCCGGACCGCTTCCGGGTAGGCGCACTGGTGTGCGGCCATAATATAGAAAAATTACGCGGGCAGATCAGAAAGTATCGGCCCGCTCTTGCGGTATGCGCGGAAGCGGAAGATGCCGCCGCGCTTGCGAAGGAGTTTCCGGATGTGGAGCTGGCTTACGGACCGGAAGGTGCTGTCCTGGCAGCCGAGAGCGAGAGCGATCTTACGCTCAGCGCGATCACCGGGATCGCAGGACTTGCCCCTACTTACCATGCAATTCGCACCGGGCACGATATCGCGCTTGCCAATAAAGAAACCCTGGTCACGGGCGGACGCATCATCATGGGCGCTGCTGCGGAGGAGGGCGTTGCAATGCTGCCGGTCGACAGCGAGCACAGCGCCATCTTTCAGTGCCTTGAGGGGAACCGGGACAAGGAGGTGCGGCGCATTCTGCTGACCGCATCTGGGGGTCCGTTCCGCGGTTACAGCCGGGAACAGCTCGCGGAAGTTACCGTGCAGCAGGCGCTGGCGCATCCGAACTGGAGCATGGGAAAGAAAGTAACGATCGACTCCGCTTCCATGATGAACAAGGGGCTGGAGATGATCGAGGCGAGATGGCTCTTTGATGTGGATATCGACCGGATCACCGTGCTCGTGCATCCGCAGTCGATCGTGCATTCAGCGGTCGAGTTCATGGACACTTCCGTGCTGGCGCAGATGGGCGTGCCGGACATGCGGATCCCGATCAGCGTGGCGCTCGGGTATCCGGACAGGCTGGAGTTCCCGGCGGATACAGCGCTGGACTTTTTTGGCAAAGCCTCGAACCTCACCTTCGAAAAACCGGATGAGGACGCGTTCCGCTGCCTTGCGCTCGCGCGAGACGCGATCCGGACGGGCGGAAGCAGTCCGGTCGTCATGAACGCGGCAAACGAGGTGCTGGTACAGGCATTCCTCGATGGGAAGATCGGCTTCCTTGACATTCCGCGGTATATTGAAGAAGCGCTTTGCGAGGACACGTTCCGGGGAGAACCGGATCTGTCTGAGATCCTTGCGATCGACCGCGAGACCAGAAAGAAAGTGGAGAGTAAGATAGCATGCTGACTGCGATCCTTGCTGTAATTCTATTCGTAATCCTGATCCTGCCGCACGAGTTCGGCCATTTTGTCGTGGCGAAATCGCTGGGCGTACAGGTGAACGAGTTCGCGTTCGGCATGGGCCCTGCCATCTGGAAGAAGCAGCGCGGCGAGACCACATACAGTGTTCGCATCTTTCCGATCGGTGGATTCTGCGCGATGGAGGGCGAAGACGAGGAGTCAGATAACGAGCGCGCTTTCAACAACAAGCCGGCCTGGGTGAGGATTCTGGTGCTGTGCGCAGGCTCCGCCATGAATGTGCTGATCGCCGTCGTGATCATGTCCCTGCTGATGGGCTACTACGGAGCTGCTCTGACGACCGTGGATCAGGTCACGGAGGGTTCGCCGGCTGAGGCGGCAGGGCTCCGGACGGGCGACACGATCCTCTATGTGAACGACACAGAGATCGCGGAATGGTCTGACCTGTCCCCGACGCTTGCGGACGGCACAGAGAAGACGGTCGTGGTCGAACGGAACGGGGAAGAGGTGACGCTGACGATGACGCCGGTCGAGTTGGAAGGCCGCTATATCATCGGCGTTACACCGAAGGTCTCCCACAGCCCGGCGCTTGCAGTCCGGAACGGCTGCCGGGCTTCCCTGGCGATGCTGACCACGCTGTTCGACGCGCTGCGGCAGATCTTCACCGGAAAGGCATCCGCTGACGATCTGTCCGGACCGGTGGGAATGATTTCGCTGGTACACGAATCCCAGAGTCAGGGCGCCTATTTCTTCCTGTATCTGGTGGCATTCGTCAGCCTGAATCTGGCGCTCTTCAACATGCTTCCGTTCCCGGCGCTGGACGGCGGACGGATCCTGTTCGTGTTCATCCGGCTCATCACCGGAAAAGCTGTCACCGATCAGATGGAAGGCGCGGTACATGCCGCTGGTATGATCCTGCTGCTGACCCTTCTGGTCTTTGTAACACATAATGATATTCTGAGGTTATTTCAATGAGTAAACAGGTCATTTGCCGGGACGTCGCAATTGGCGGCGGAGCGCCGGTTTCGATACAGTCCATGACGAATGTGGATTCCCGCAATGAGAAAGGCGTTCTGGAACAGATCGCCCGGATGAAGGACGCGGGCTGCCAGATCGTGCGGATCGCGGTTCCGGATCAGGAATCGCTGGACGTATTCGGCCGCATTCGCAAGAAGACGGATATGCCGCTTGTGGCAGACATTCACTTTGATTACCGCCTTGCGATCGGTTCAATCAAGGCAGGCGCAGATAAGATCCGCATCAATCCGGGAAATATCGGCAGCCGCGAACGCGTACAGAAGGTCGTGGACGCCGCAAAGGAGCACGGCATCCCGATCCGCGTGGGTGTGAACTCGGGATCGCTGGAGAAGGATATCGTCAAAAAGAACGGCGGTGTAACCGCAGAAGGGCTTGCGGAGAGCGCGCTCCGCAGCGCAGCGCTGGTGGAGGAGCTGGGATACGATAATCTGGTCCTCTCCATCAAATCATCGGATGTCGCGATGAACTACCGCGCCCATCTTCTCGCTGCGCAGAAAACGGAGCATCCGTTTCACATCGGGATCACGGAAGCCGGAACGATGCGCCGCGGCAAGGTCAAGTCCGCCGCGGGAATCGGCGCGCTGCTTCTGGCAGGCATCGGGGATACCATGCGCGTTTCGCTGACGGCAGACCCGGTAGAAGAAGTACGGTTTGCCAGAGAGATCCTGGAGAGTCTCGGAATCCGGAAGAGCCGCTACAATCTGGTATCCTGTCCGACCTGCGGAAGAACGAGAATCGATCTCGAAGCTCTGGCGGATGAGGTGGATCAGAGGCTTGCCGCATCGAAGAATCTTCCGGAAGGCCTGAAAATCGCGGTGATGGGCTGTGTCGTAAACGGCCCGGGAGAAGCGGCAGAAGCGGACTACGGATGCTGCGGCGGAGACGGAAAAGGCATCCTGATCGCGAAAGGACAGGTCGTGAAGACCGTGCCGGAGGAAGCGCTGGCAGATGAACTGATGCAATTGATAGAAAAACATGAATAAACTGCTGAAAGAAACCATTCACTGGAACGAAATCACATATATCGATCCCGCACGCGCGGAAGTTACGGTGCAGGAGGCTTTTCTCCATCAGGAGAGCAAGGTCCTGCATCTTTTGCTGCGCGCGAACTTCGTCCTGCCGGAGGAGGAAGAGCTGCGTGTCTGCCGGACGATCCGGGAGGCGCTCCCCGATATCGCGGGCGTTACGATCGTCTATAACTATGACAGAGAAGGCATGATCACCGAACCTGCGGAAACTCTCGCACAGGTGATCCGGCAGATCTTTCGGACCTGCGACTGCCCGATGAAGAACGCGGTGAAGCTGGACACGATGCAGATCGAGGACAGCAGCGTCCGGATCGCCTCGCTGGGAGAGGTCGCGACAGAGGAGCTGAACCGCACGATGGCCAGGACGATCGCAGCAAGGGTGCGCGATCTTCTCGGGAGAACGATCCGCATAGAATTCTGCAACGACGAGACGCGCTATGCCGGAGTCGAGAAAGCCATGGAGGAACACGCGCAGAAGGTCCTGGCTGAAGCGCAGGCGGAGGTCAAAGCCGCCGAAAAGAAAGGCAGATCTTCTGCGAAGAAGGCGCCTGCGGAAGGACAGCCCTGGAACGGCGGAGGACGTACCAGAAGAAAGAACGGCCCGGTCGCGTATGACGGCGCGATCCTCGGCCATCCGATAAGCGGACGGGAAACACCGCTTGGAGAACTGAAGCCGGAGAGCGGAAAGGTCATCGTAAGCGGCATGCTGTTCAAGATCGAGACCCGGCCGATCCGCGGCGATAAGCTGATCGTCTCTCTTCTGATCACGGATAAGAAGACCTCGGCATGCCTGCGTTTCTTCCTGCAGGAGGATAAATGGCCGGAGGTCAGTGATAAGCTTTCACCGGGCACCTATCTCGCAGCGTCCGGAGAGACGGAGTGGAACCGCTACGATAACTGTCTGGATATCATGGTGCGCGACATCGTGGCGCGGGAAGCGCCAAAACGTGTCGACACGTGGGAAGGTCTGCGCCGTGTAGAGCTGCATGCGCACACCAAGATGAGCGCGATGGACGGCCTGAACGAGGTGGATCAGCTCGTGAAGACCGCGGCCGGCTGGGGCCAGCCCGCGGTGGCGATCACCGATCACGGCGTGGTGCAGGGGTTCCCGGATGCCGCAGGCGCGGCGAAGAAGCTGGCCAAGAAGGGCCAGGAGATCAAAGTCATCTACGGCATGGAAGGCTATGTCTTCGAGGATTCGGACTGCATCCGTGAGGACGGTTCGATCGATTACAAAAAGAAGGGAACAAACCACATCATCCTGCTGGCGCGCACCCAGGAGGGTCTGAAGAACATCTATAAACTGGTTTCGATCTCGCACCTGAACTATTTCTACAAGCGGCCGAGACTGCCCAAGTCCGTGATCCGGAAGTACCGTGAGGGCATCATCATCGGATCGGCCTGCGAAGCAGGCGAGGTTTACCGCGCGATCCGCGACGGCAGGACCGAGGAGGAGATCGAGGCGATCGCTTCCTTCTACGACTATCTGGAGATCCAGCCGCTGATCAACAACCGGTTCATGATCGAGAACGGGATGGTATCCGACTGGGAGGAGCTCCGGAATATCAACCGCCGCATCGTTGCGCTGGCAGATAAGCTCGGCAAACCGGTCGTGGCGACGACCGACGCCCACTATGACGAGCCGGAGTCCGCGATCTACCGGAACATCCTGATGGCCGGCATGGGCTACAAGGATGCCGAGAACGGACAGGGACTGTACATGCGGACGACCAACGAGATGATGGAGGAGTTCTCCTATCTGGGCGAGGAGACCGCTTACCGGGTCGTCATCGAAAATACCAATAAGATCGCAGACATGATCGACGGAGGGATCAAACCGGTCCCGAGTGAAAAGTACCCGCCGAAGATCGACGGCGCGGAGGAGACGCTCCGCACGACCTGCATGAACAAGGCGCATGAGATCTATGGTGATCCGCTGCCGCCCGAGATCGGCGAGCGGCTCGACACAGAGCTGAACGCGATCATCAGCAATGGCTACGCGGTCATGTACGTATCCGCGCAGATGCTCGTGCATAAATCCATGGAGGATGGTTACCTCGTCGGCTCCAGGGGATCGGTCGGATCCTCTTTTGCGGCAACGATGGCCGGGATCACGGAGGTCAATCCGCTGGATCCGCACTACATCTGCCCGAAGTGCAAGCATCTCGAGTGGGGCGATATGAACCTGTACGACTGCGGGATCGACATGCCGGTAAAGGCGTGCCCCATCTGCGGCGCGGAGATGAAGCGGGACGGCTTTACGATCCCGTTCGCGACGTTCCTCGGATTCAAGGGGAACAAGGAGCCGGATATCGACCTGAACTTCGCGGGTGAGTACCAGCCCAGAGCACATAAATACGTCGGGGAAATCTTCGGCGAAAAGAATGTGTTCAAAGCCGGAACGGTAGGAACCATCGCGGACAAGACCGCTTACGGCTATGTCATGAAGTTTGCGGATGAGACCGGACGCCCGATCAACAAGTTTGAGGCGGACCGTCTCGCGATGGGCTGCACCGGCGTCAAGCGCACGACCGGCCAGCATCCGGGCGGCATCGTCATCGTGCCGGATGATCACGAGATCTATGAGTTCTGTCCGGTACAGCACCCGGCAAACGACGTGAAGAGCGATATCATCACGACACATTTCGATTATCATAAGATCGACCAGAACCTGCTGAAGCTGGATATTCTGGGACATAACGTCCCGTCGATGATCCGCCAGCTGCAGGATATGACCGGGATCGACCCAATGGACGTAGACCTGTCCGACCGGGAGGTCCTGACGATCTTCAACGGATTGGAAGCCCTGGATATCAAGGATCCGGACTACCGGTTCACACATGGGAGCTATGCAATCCCGGAGTTTGGGACTTCGTTCGTCCGGCAGATGCTGGACGATGCCAAGCCGGACAAGTTCGCGGATCTGGTGCGCATCTCCGGCTTCTCGCACGGAACCGACGTGTGGCTGAACAACGCGCAGGACTACATCCGGAGCGGCGTCGCGACGATGCGTGAGGTCATCTCCACCCGTGACGACATCATGAACTATCTGATCCTGAAGGGCGTCGAGAACGAGACCAGCTTCCGCATTATGGAGGACGTCCGTAAGCCGAAGCTGATCGTGACCGAGGAGGACGAACGGGTCATGAAGGAGCATGGCGTACCGGACTGGTATATCGATTCGTGCAAAAAGATCAAGTACATGTTCCCGCGCGCCCATGCGGTCGCCTATACGATGATGTCGTTCCGCATGGCGTGGTATAAGGTGTACTATCCGCAGGAGTTCTACGCGACGTTCTTTACCAGCGTGGCAGACGACTTTAACGCGGATGTCATCCTGAAGGGGCCGCAGAGCGTGCTCGACCGGATGGATGAGATCACCATGATGGGCAATAACGCGACCGCCAAGAACAAGGACGAGCTGACGGTGCTCGAGGTCGCCTACGAGATGTACGCGCGCGGCTATGAGTTCCTGGATGCAAGGCTCGGTGAGTCAAAAGCGCTGAAATTCTGGGTTAAAGACGGAAAAGTGCAGCTGCCCTTCGTTGCGTTCGGGGGCGTGGGGGAGACGGCGGCAAAGTCTTTGTACGAGGAGAACGAAGTCAAGCCTTACGACACCATCGAAGACGCCATGAACCGCGCGCACCTGTCCCGGTCGGTCGTGGATGTGCTCCGCAGCCACGGGGTGTTCGGAGACCTGCCGGAAACCGACCAGCTGAGCTGGTTCTAGCTTTGAAAAATAACGGTTGACACGGGTTTTCTGTTATGATAGTATACATATGTTGGAATTCCAATATTGGCAGACGTTAAAGAGTGGGCATGACCCACTCTTGCGTTTTGTAAAGCGAAAATGGAGAGAAAATGGCTAAGGGGCAGATAAGAGATATCGTGACAGGGTACCTGACGGACTTCCTCGCGGAGAACGGTCTGGAACTCTATCATACCGATTTTAAGAAAGAAGGACGCGACTGGTATCTCAGGGTCTTCATCGACCGGAAGGATGCCGGAGAGGGCGAGTATGTCAGCACGGACGACTGTGAGAAGGTCAGCCGCTATCTGGAAGGCAGACTGGACGAGGACGATCCGATCCCGCAGAACTACTATCTGATGGTAAGTTCGCCGGGACTTGACAGACAGCTTTACGAACCGAAGGATTATGAGCGGTTTGCCGGAGAGCTGGTAGATGTGAAGCTGTATAAGAATTTTGAAGGAAGCAAGATCTGTTCGGGAGTGCTTGTCGGCCTCTCGGATGGAATCGTCACGATCCGTCTCGAAGACGGACGCGAAGCGGCCTTTCCGCTGGAAGAGGTTGCAAAGACAAACCTGGCAGTTGTTTTTTAACGGAGGAGACACGGATGAACAGAGAATTTATTGAGGCTTTGGAGGCACTGGAGAAGGAAAAACACATTTCCAAGGACGTCCTGCTGGAGACGATCGAGTCTGCACTGGTCTCTGCATATAAGAAGAATTACGGAACCTCGCAGAATGTACGCGTGGTCATCGATGAAGAAGATGGTGACATCGCCGTGCTGATGCGTAAGGATATCGTGGCGGAAGAGGATATCGAGGATGATATGATCCAGATGAGCCTGGAAGAGGCGCACGAGATCGACCCCCGTTACGAGATCGGAGACGCGATCGAGTTCGCGGTCACACCGAGAGATTTCGGACGCATCGCGGCGCAGACGGCGAAGCAGGTCGTGGTGCAGCGGATCCGCGAGGCAGAGAGAGGAATGATCTATGATGATTTTGTCACCAGACAGGGCGAACTCATCACGGGTACCGTTCAGAGAAAGAGCGGTCAGACCTTGTTCATCAATATCGGCCGCGCGGAAGGCATCCTTCCCGCGAACGAGCAGGTGCCGGGAGAGCATTTTGAAGTGCACCAGCGCCTGAAGGTCTATATCATGGACGTCAAGAAGACCACCAAGGGACCGCAGGTATTCCTGTCCCGTTCCCATCCGGGTCTTGTCAAGACGCTGTTTGAACTGGAAGTTCCGGAGATTCAGGACGGCATCGTGGAGATCCGCGGAATCGCCAGAGAGGCAGGATCCCGCACCAAGATGGCAGTCTTCTCCGAGGATGAGAATATCGATCCGGTCGGTTCCTGCGTCGGAACCCGCGGCAGCCGTGTACAGGCCGTCGTTGATGAGCTGAACGGTGAGAAGATCGATATCATAAACTGGAGCGACGATCCGGCAGAGCTGATCGGAAACGTACTCAGCCCGGCCAGCGTGGAAGAGGTTATCATCGATGATTACGATGAGATGATGGCGACGGCAGTCGTTCCGGATTATCAGCTGTCTCTTGCGATCGGTAAGCAGGGACAGAACGTCAGACTGGCAGCGAAGGTCAGCGGCTGGAAGATTGATATCAAGAGCCACACGCAGTACCAGGATATGCTGGATGCCGGTGTGTATGATGAGGAAGAGGATTTTGAAGAGGAGTACTTCGAAGAAGAACCTTTAGAAGAAGATGTGATCCTCACCGAGGCGGAAGAAGAACCGGTAGAAACAGAGGACGTATTCGAAGAAGACGAGGAAGAGGAATCTGAGGAGGCGTAAGGTGAGCCGGAAGAAAGCAGCCGGTTCCGCAAGAGTACCGATGCGCCGCTGCATCGGATGTATGGAATCGAAGCCGAAGGGCGAACTTCAGCGGATCGCTTTCTATGAAGGACAGCTTTCCGTGGATCCGACCGGAAAGGCGAAAGGCCGGGGCGTGTACCTCTGCAGAAAGCAGGAGTGCATCGAGCTGGCGAAGAAAAAGCATGCGCTGCAGAGAAACTTTAAACAGAACTTTGCAAGCGAGATCACAGATCCGTTATTTGAGGAGTTATTGCATGATCAGTAATAAACTGCGGGGATATCTCGGATTCAGCGCGAAAGCGAGACAGCTTTCGGCAGGGTATAACACCTGTCTCACACTGATCCGGAAACGCAGAGTGAAACTGTTGATCGTTGCGGAAGATGCAGCAGAAAACACCATTGATAAGATGACACAGAAGTGCCGGTCCGCGGGTGTTCCGCTGCGGGTCTTTGGAAAGAAAGACGAGTTGTCAGGAGTGACAGGACGAAGTGGCAACAGCATTTTTGCTGTGACCGACGAGAATTGGGGAAGAGTAATCAGAGAAGAAATAGACCGACAGCGATCAGAAGGAGAGGTGTTCTAATGACAGTAAAGGTATTTGAACTCGCAAAGGAAATGGGTGTGCAGAGCAAGGAGCTCCTTGCGAAAGCGAAAGACCTGGGCATTGATGTGAAGAGTCACATGAGTGCGCTTTCCGATGCGGACGTCAGCAGACTCAAGGGAGGAGATACCGCGCAGAGCACGAAAACGCAGACCAGGACCAGAAAACCGCCGATCGGAAAGCCGATCGTAGATGAGAAATACCTGGCCAGCAAGAGGAAACCTCCTATCGGAAAGCCGGTTGTAGATAATGAAATGCTGGCGAGAAGAGAAAAACAGAAGGCGGAAGCTGCAGAAGCGGAAAAAACGGCGAAGGCTGCCCCGAAAGAGGAAGCGCCTGCTGTAGAAAAGAAGGAAGCGCCGGCTGCAGAGCAGAAGGAGGCACCGGCAGCACCGGAAAAGAAGGCAGAGCCTGCCGCTGAGAAGAAAGCTGCGCCCGCTGAAGAAAAGAAGGCTGCTCCTGCTGAGGAGAAGAAGCCGCAGAAGCCTGCTGCGGAAAAAACAGAAGAGAAACCGGCGGCACAGGAACCGGCTAAAAAACCGCAGACGAAAGCAGAACCGAAGAAGGAAAGCAAGCCTGTCCGCACGATCCATACCCTGGAGAGCGAAAAGATCACCGGCATCAAGGTCGTGAAGCGCGCAGAGACGGTTATCGCGGAGCAGAAGGCCGAGCGCACAGAACGCGCGGAGAGAAGAGCCAAGGCTGCCGAGAGCCGCCGCAATGCAGGAGGCGACCGTAAAAAGAGCGGTGAGAACAGAGGCGAACGCGGCAAGGATAACCGCAAAGGTCAGAATGCCGGCGGACGCACCGGAAAAGACGGCGAAAACAGACCGCGCAGAGACGGCGCTGCCGGCCGCAGAAATGCGGAAGGCGGAAGAGGCGATAACAGAGGAAACGCACGTCCGGCAAGAAGAGATTCCGGAAATGCGCCTGCTGCAGATTCTTCCGGACGCAAGACAGGACGCCGTGACGATAAGAAGAACCGCACGCGTCATGACGGCGATTTCCGCAATGACCGCACCAAGTTCGATAAGTTCGAAAAGAAGTCGCTCGAGAAGAAAGAGCGTAAGAAATACAATAAGACGAAGCCGGAAGTGGTAGAAGAAGTCGAAGAAGAGATCCTGCCGGAAGGCACGATCCGCGTCAATGTTCCGATCACGGTTGCCGGTTTCTGCGAGCAGGCAGAGGTTTCCACGGCAAGCGTTATCATGACGCTGATGACCAAGTTCGGCATCATGGCGAACATCAACCAGAATATCGATAAAGACACGCTGGAACTCCTGGCTGCAGAGCTCGGACTCGATGTCGTCGTCGGTGAAGTGGAAGAAGAGGAAGTCGAAGAGGGAATCGAAGATTTCAAGGATCGTGAGAAGGATCTGAAACCGCGTCCGCCGATCATCACCGTTATGGGACACGTTGACCACGGTAAGACGTCCCTCCTGGATGCGATCCGCAATACCAATGTGACCGCTTCCGAGTCCGGAGGCATTACGCAGCACATCGGTGCTTCGGAAGTCACGATCAACGGCAAGCGCATCGTGTTCCTGGATACGCCGGGACATGAGGCCTTTACCGCTATGCGTGCACGTGGCGCGCACATCACGGATATCGCCGTTCTGGTCGTCGCTGCGGATGACAGCGTCAAGCCGCAGACGATCGAGTCTATCAGCCATGCGAAGGCTGCGAACGTTCCGATCATCGTTGCGATCAATAAGATGGATAAGCCGGGAGCCAATCCGGACCGCGTTATCAAGGACCTGGCCGATCAGGGCGTCCTGGTCGAGGCATGGGGCGGTGACGTCATCAGCGTACCGGTATCAGCAAAGACCGGCGAAGGTATCACAGACCTTCTGGAGATGATTCTGCTGCAGGCAGAAGTACTGGAGCTGAAGGCGAATCCGAACCGTCTGGCGATGGGATCTGTCATCGAAGCAAGACTGGACAAGGCGAAGGGCCCGGTCGCATCTCTGCTGATCATGAACGGAACGCTGCAGGCAGGCCAGAGCATCGTAGCAGGAACCTGCCACGGACGTATCCGTCTGATGACAAACGCGAAGGGAGAAACGATCAAGAAGTCCGGACCGGCAACGGCTGTTGAGGTTCTGGGACTGACGGACGTTCCGCAGGCCGGTGACGAGTTCAATGCGGTCAGAAGCGACAAGGTCGCGAGAGAGATCGCCGATCACCGCGCGCAGAAACTCAGAGAGGAAGTCCTGGCGAAGAACTCCAGCATGACGCTGGACAAGCTGTTCAGCCAGATCCAGGAAGGCGAAGTCAAGGAGCTGAACCTGATCATCAAGGCAGACGTACAGGGTTCTGTCGGCGCGATGATCTCATCCCTGGAGAAACTGAACAACGATCAGGTCAAGGTCAATGTAGTGCATTCCGGCGTTGGTACGATCAACGAGTCCGATATCATGCTGGCAGGCACATCCGATGCCATTATCATCGGATTCAACGTACGTCCGAGCACGGCTGTCACAACGATGGCAGACCAGCAGGGCATCGAGATCCGTCTGTACCGTGTCATCTACGATGTGATCGATGACGTCAAGGCTGCTATGAAGGGTATGCTCGATCCGGAGTTCCGTGAGGAGGTCCTGGGTAAGGCAGAAGTCAGAGAGACCTTCAAGGTTCCGGGCGTCGGCATCATCGCAGGTGCATACATCACAGAAGGAAAGGTCGTCAGAAACGAAGAGATCCGTCTGGTCCGCGACGGCATCGTTATCCACGAAGGAAAGATTTCTTCCCTCAAGCGGTATAAGGATGACGCCAGAGAAGTCAACCAGGGCTACGAGTGCGGTATTGGCATTGAGTCCTATAACGATCTTAAGATCGGCGACGTCATTGAATGCTTTACGAACGTGGAGATCAAAGAGTAATGATATTCTACTTCAGCGCGACCGGAAATTCACGGCATGTCGCTCTTGCAGTGCGGAAGCGCTTCGGGGGCGTGTGCGTGGATATGGCGGAAGCGCTTCTGGAAGAGAAAACAGAATATGAATTTGAGGAAGGCGAGGCGGCAGTTTTCGTCTTCCCCGTATATTACGGCGGACTTCCGGATTCGGTGCGGGACTTTATCGCCCGCTTCCGGCCCCTTCGCGGAACCCCGGAGATCTGCGGCATCTGCACCTGCGCAGGAATGCCGGTCGGATCCGACAGGAAGTTCCGGCAGGCCTTCGCGCAGAAGGGCATGAAGGTCGCCGCTTTTTATGATGTGGAAATGCCGGAGAACTATATTTTCCTGTTCCGGCCGCCGATCCGGGAAGCGGCGCTGATGACGCTGAAACGCTCGGAAGCGCGCATCACGGATGTGCTGGATTCGATGGCGTTCCATCACAGGAAGCCGTTCCGGTCCGGACCTTTTGCAGGGACTGCGAGCAGCCTGATGCATGTCCTGTACGGGTTTACACGCAGTACGCGCGGGTTTAAAACGGGGGAGGAATGCAGCGGATGTGGACTTTGTTCCCGGATCTGCCCCGTGCGCGCCATCATCATGAAGGACGACCGCCCCGTCTGGACGGCGAACCGGTGTCTCAAGTGCACCGCCTGCATCAACCGCTGTCCCGAGCAGACGATCCAGTACGGAAGGGCGACGAAGAAGAGATTTCGTTATGTGCATCCGGATCTTGCGACCCGGAAGCGGGACGAATAAGGAGATAGACTATGGGAAAAGGATACAGACAGGGAAGACTGGGCGAAGAGATCCGCAAGCTCATCAGCGAGATGCTGCTGAAGGATCTGAAGGACCCGCGCCTCACCGGCATGATCAGTGTTTCCGGTGTGGATGTGACAAGAGATAACAGCTATGCGACCTGCTATATCACCGTTCTGGACATTACGGGCGGAAGCCCGGAAGCGGCGGAGAAGGAACAGCAGGTCCTGGAAGGATTTCAGAGCGCGGAGGGTATGATCCGCCGCGAGATCGGCAGAAACATGAAGCTGCGCCGGATCCCGGAGCTGACCTTCAAGATCGATCACTCCATGGATTACGGCAGACACATCGATGAAGTGATCCGCAGCCTGGAGAATGAGAATGAATAGGAACGACAGCTTTGCAGTAATTGCCGGACAGCTAAAAGCTGCGCAGACGATCCTGCTGTTCCCGCATATCCACATGGACGGGGACGCGATGGGATCGTGCGCAGCGCTTTGCCATGTGCTCAGGCAGATGGGGAAGGACTGCTGGGTTCTCCGCGAGGACAGCGTTCCGGACAATCTCCGGTTTCTGGACCGCGGCTACACGACCGAGGATCCGGACATCCTGGGGACGCCGGACATCTGCATGTGCCTGGACTGCGGCGATGAGAGCCGCTTTCCGAAGCGCGTGGAACGTTTCCGCTCCGGCAGGACGAAGATCTGCGTCGACCATCACAGGTCTTCGGAATATATCTGCGATTACAATTACATCGATCCGGCTGCAGCAGCCACCGGTGAGCTCGTCTATCCGCTGATCCGTGCGCTTGGGCAGGAGCCGGACGCAGAGTGCGCAGAAGCCCTGTTCGCGGCGATCACGACGGATACGGGGAATTTCCAGTATTCGAACACGAACCGGGAGTCGCACCGCATCATGTGCGAGCTGTATGAGACCGGGGCGGACTTTAACCGCGTCAGCGTGCAGCTGTACGAGAATAACCGCCTTCCCGGGATTCGCCTGCATGCGCTTGCGATGGAGAACCTTACGCTCAGCGCGGACGGCAGGGTCGCATCCGCCTGCATCACGAAAGAAATGCAGGAATCCTGCGGCGCTGACCGGCAGGATTCTGACGGCATCGTCGAGAACCTGCGCAGCATCGCGGGCGTGGAGATCGCTCTGCTCGTGAAGGAAAGCGAGGAGGATACGGTGCGCGTGAGCATGCGTGTCAAGAACATCGGCGACGTGGCGTCGATCTGCGAGCAGTTTGGCGGCGGCGGTCATACCAAGGCGGCCGGCTGCACATACCACGGCAGCGTGCAGGACGCGCTTCAGACGTTCCGCACGCTGGCAGAGGAGAATCTGGCAAACTATGCGGAATGACGGCATTATCAATATATATAAAGAAAAAAATATGACTTCGCACGACGTGGTCGGAAGAGTCCGCCGCACGCTGGGGATCCGGCGGGTCGGCCATACCGGCACCCTGGACCCGATGGCGGAAGGCGTGCTTCCGGTCTGCATCGGCAGGGCGACGCGGATCATGGATTATCTGGACCAGGATCACAAAGTCTATACCTGCACGATGCTCCTCGGCCGCAGAATGGACACACAGGACATTTGGGGAACCGAGATCGGCCGCGCGCCGGAGGAGCAGGTATCTGCCGTGACGGAGGAAGACGTCCGCCTGGCTTTCGCGCCGTTCCACGGCGTGATCCGGCAGACTCCGCCGATGTACTCCGCGGTCCGCGTGGATGGACGCCGGCTGTATGAGTACGCCCGCGCGGGGGAAAGTGTGGAAGTCAAAAGCCGGGAGATCTGCATCTTTGGGCTCACGATCGAGGAGATGCGCCTCGGCCGCGGCTATGAGAGCAGTATCACATTCCGGGTCGAGTGTTCGAAAGGCACCTACATCCGTGCGATCTGCGAAGAAGCCGGGGAGCGCCTCGGGGTGCACGGCGCGATGTCGGAGCTGACCCGGACCGCAAGCGGGGTATTTACGATAGAAAACAGTCTGACGCTGGACGAGCTTGCGCAGATGGCGCCGGACCTGCCGGACGCGGCAGTCCTGGAGATCCCCTGCGCGCTTCCGAATCTGGGAGAACTCGAAGTCCGCGGAAAGGACATCTGGCGGTTCCGCAACGGACTCGCCGTCTGGGGAAAAAACTGCAGTATTACCCGTGCGCCGCGGTATGCGGAGGAGACGTTCCCGCTGCCGATGCGCGAGGAATACCGGCGCGCGTACCGGGTGTTCGGGAAGTCTTCGGATGCGAAGGTTTTTCTGGGCGTAGGTATGGTTGATCAGGACACGAAAGAGCTGACCGCGGACAAAGTCTTCTGTCCGCAGGAAAGCTAGAAGGAGGCAACACATTTGATCATCTATGAAGCATTGAACGAGATCCCTGAGCTTGAAGAAACCGCGGTGGCGCTGGGCAACTTTGACGGCGTGCATCTGGGTCACCAGAAGCTGATCCGCGAGACCGTCGCCTGCGCGAAGAAGCAGGGCTGCAGGTCCGCTGTTTTCACGTTTTCGAATCACCCGAAGGATCTGCTGCCGAACGCGAAGAAGGTCAAAAGCATCCTCTACAAGCACGAAAAAGAGGAGATCATCAACAGCCTCGGCGTAGACTATATGTTCAACATCCCATTCACCCGGGAGATCATGGTGATGGCGCCGGAAGATTTTATCCGAAAGATCCTGGTGGAGAAATTCCATATCCGCAGCGCGTTCTGCGGCTTCAACTATCATTTTGGAAAGAATGCCGCAGGTTCGCCGGATGTGCTCCGGGAATACGGAGAACAATACGGATTTGACGTCCATGAGATGGAGCCGTTCATGATCGATGGAGACGTGGTCAGCTCCTCGCTGATCCGGACCCTGATCGCCTCCGGCCAGGTGGAGCGGTGCAAGAAGTATATGGGCAGAAACTACGAAATTGGCGGAGAGGTCATGGTCGGAAACCGCCTCGGGCGGAAGCTGGGGTTCCCGACCACCAACCTTGCGATCGACGGAGATATGGTGACACCGCCGAACGGCGTGTACATCACGTTCTGCAACTATAACGGGGTGCGGTATCCCAGCGTGACGAACGTCGGACACAAGCCGACGATTGGAAAATACGGCAAGAATGTGGAGACGCATATCTTTGATTTTGACCGCGATATCTATGGGAAGAAAATCATCGTCGAGTTCCTGAAAAAGACCCGCGATGAAGTCAAATTTGACGACGTGCAGGACCTGTCGGATCAGATCGTCCGGGACTGCCGTGAGGCCAAGGCTTTTCACGAAAAACTGGCACAAGAAAGTGCTTGCAACCGCTAAAAAGCTATGCTAGAATAAGTAACTGGTGAATTGATACCCTGACTGCGTTATCCGCTGCTCCGGCGATGACCCGGCCATGGGCGAACGTACGATGAAAGGAGATTCTATAATGATCACTAAGGAAAAGAAACAGGCTATTATCAACGAGTATGCAACCAAGGAAGGCGATACCGGTTCTCCGGAAGTTCAGGTTGCGATCCTGACCGCTCGCATCAACGAGCTGAATGAGCATCTGAAGGCAAACAAGCATGACCATCACTCCAGAAGAGGTCTGCTGAAGATGGTAGGTAAGAGAAGAAACCTGCTGAACTACCTCAAGTCCGTTGACATTGAGAGATACAGAAGTCTGATTTCTCGTTTAGGACTCAGAAAGTAATAAGGGAAAATACTAGCGAGGCTCACGCCTCGCTGATTTTCTTTATTGTAGAGGCCGCGGTGCGGAGCATTGACCGCCGGCCCTTCAGCCGTATAAACGGCAAGAACTCGAATTAAACAGGAAGGAGTTGTTTATTCAGGAATGGGAAGATTTACAGATTACAGAACATTTAAGACGGCGATCGGAGGCAGACTCCTCCAGCTGGAGATCGGAAAGGTCTGCGAGCAGGCCAACGGACAGGTCTGGGTACAGTACGGAGAATCCGTGGTAAACGTGACTGTCTGTGCATCCAAGCAGCCGAAAGAGGGAGCGGACTTTTTCCCGCTGACCTGTGATTATGAAGAGAGAATGTATGCCGGAGGTAAGATCCCCGGTGGATTTATCCGCAGAGAAGGAAGACCAAGCGAGAAGGCGATCCTGAGCTGCCGTCTGATGGACAGACCGCTGCGCCCGCTCTTCCCCAAGGGATTCTATAACGACGTCAGCGTCGTCGCGACCGTCATGTCCGTCGATCCGGACTGCGAGACCGATGTCATGGCTATGATCGGTTCTTCGGTCGCTCTGGCGATTTCCGATATTCCATGGGATGGTCCGACCGGTTCTGTCAGAGTCGGCAGAGTGGACGGTAACTTTGTCATCAACCCGACGCTTGCGCAGCGCGAGGTTTCCGACATCAACCTGACGGTTGCCGGAACCAAGGAAGCGATCATGATGGTAGAAGCCGGCGCGAACGAGGTACCGGAAGCTGTCATGCTGGACGCGATCTTCTTCGCGCACGAGGAGATCAAGAAGCTGGTTGCCTTCATCGATGATGTCGTAGCAGAGGTCGGCAAGCCGAAGATGGATGTCGAACTGAGAATGCCGCCGGCAGATCTGGAAGCAGCTGTCAGAGCATTCGCAACCGATAAGATGAAGGAAGCGATTCACACGGCTGATAAGCTTGAGAGACTGGATAACATGGATGCAGTCGAAGTTGCTACGCAGGAGCACCTGGCAGAGGAGTTCCCGGATGCGGAAGGCGACATTGCAAGCCTGCTGTTCACCATCACCAAGGAGTGCATGCGTGCGAGAGTCCTGGACGAGGGCGTTCGTGTGGACGATCGTAAACTGGACGAGATCCGTCCGATCTGGTGTGAGACCGGACTGCTGCCGCGCGTACACGGCACCGGCCTGTTCAAGAGAGGACAGACCCAGGCTCTCTCCTCCTGCACACTGGCGCCGCTGTCGGAAGCACAGCGTATCGACGGCCTGACCGAGCAGACTGAGAAGAGATATATGCATCATTACAATTTCCCGGGATATTCCACAGGTGAGCCGAAGCCGCCACGCAGCCCAGGCCGCAGAGAGATCGGACACGGCGCGCTGGCAGAGAGAGCGCTGCTGCCGGTACTGCCGAGCAAGGAAGAGTTCCCGTACGCGATCCGCGTGGTCTCGGACATCCTGTCCTCCAACGGATCCACTTCGATGGCATCCACATGCGGTTCCACCCTGTCCCTGATGGACGCAGGTGTTCCGATCAAGCGTCCGGTCGCAGGTATCGCGATGGGTCTGATCGAGCGCGTGGAAGAGGACGGAACCAGCAAGATGGCTGTTCTGTCGGACATTCAGGGCATGGAAGACTTTATGGGTGACATGGACTTTAAAGTCACCGGTACTGAAGTCGGCGTCACCGCAATGCAGATGGATATCAAGGTGCACGGACTGTCCAGAGAGATTCTCGAGCAGGCTCTGAAGCAGGCGAAGGAAGGCCGTATGCACATCATGAAGCTGATGCTGGAAGAGATTCCGGAACCGAGAGCTGAGCTGTCCAAGTACGCTCCGCGCTGCGTCTCCATGCGCATCGATCCGGATAAGATCCGCATCGTCATCGGGCCGGGAGGCAAGACGATCAATAAGATCACCGAGGAGTGCGGTGTCAAGATCGATATCGACGAAGATGATCTGGGTCTCGTAACGATCTACGCTGAGAACATGGAAGGCGCTGCTGAGGCGAAGAAGCGCATCGAGCTGCTGACCAAGGAAGTAGAGGTCGGAGAAGTTTACCAGGGCGAGGTCAAGAGAATCATGAACTTCGGCGCATTCATCGAGGTGCTGCCGGGTAAGGAAGGTCTGCTGCACATCTCCAAGATGGCAAAGGGCCGCGTCAACAAGGTTGAGGATGTCATGAACATCGGCGACATCGTAGAAGTCAAGGTCGATGAGATCGACAGCCAGAACCGTATCAATCTGGTGAGAACCAAGCTGAAATAAGGCTTCAACCAACAGAAGAATATCCGCAGGTCCTAAGGATCGGACCTGCGGTTTTTCTCATAGAGGAGATGAAGAAATGAGCTTTATTATTATCATCCTGTCAACGATGCTGATCGGCTATCTCTGCGGCTGGAAAATGCGGGAGAGGCATTTCGCGGAACGCCTGATCGATCCCGCCCTTCTGGTGCTGGTCGGCGTGATGATCCTGATCATGGGAATGCGGCTTTCCTCGAAGGAGGAGGTCATCGCGAACATCGGTCAGATCGGCATCATCGCTTCCGTGATCACGGTGCTGCTCTGGATCGGCGGGATGCTCGCCGTAACGCTCACGAGGAAATGCCTCGGTATCGACCGTTACGGATGGGCTGCCGAAGAGCGGGAAGAAAGTGAAGCTGCAGAAGCAGGTCCGGAGACGCAGGACGGAGACGGCGGCAACGCGATGACGATCGATATCGTCGTATCCGTGACCGCAGGCCTTCTGATCGGATTCTTCTGGATCCGGACACATCTGGATCCGCAGCAGTATGTGGTGTTCGACACCTGGTCCACCCGTGTGATGCTGACCGCGCTGACGATGATGGTCTTTCTGATCGGATACAGTATGGGACTTACCGGAACCGTGATCCGGGAATTCAAGAAAGCCGGGAAGAGAGCGGTGCTCATCGGCCTTGCGGTGATTGCCGGAACGGCTGTGACCGCAGTTCTTTGCGGTCTTCTGTTCCGTGAGATCACGGTAAGGGAGTCGCTCGCAGTCAGTCTCGGCTTCGGGTGGTATACATACGCGCCGGTTCTGATCGAGAGCGCCGGGCATGAGATCGCCGGGGCCATCTCATTTCTTCACAATGTGCTGCGGGAGCTCATTGGTATCATTCTGATCCCGATCCTCGCGCGCAGAGTCGGTTACATCGAGATCAACGTGCTGCCCGGCATCGCCTGTATGGACGTCGCCATGCCGATCGTGCGCCAGGCCACAAGGGACGGCATTATCGCATATGCATTTATCATAGGATTTTTTGAGGAGCTGACAGCAACCTTCCTGCTGCCGGGAATAATAGGAGTTTAGAAATGAAGAAGTTTACGGGAAGCAGTGATTACGTCGCATCGAAGGAACTCATGAACGCTGTGAACGTGGCGATGGCTCTTGAGAAGCCGCTGCTCATCAAGGGCGAGCCGGGCACCGGAAAGACGATGCTCGCGCAGTCGATCGCAGACGCGCTGTCTATGCCGCTCGTGATCTGGGGAATCAAATCCACGACCAAAGCGCAGGAGGGCCTCTATATTTACGATACGGTACAGCGTCTCTACGACTCGCAGTTCGGAGAAGGCGATGTCTCGGATATCGGCGCCTACATCCGCCTGGGAAAACTGGGAGAGGCGTTCACATCCGAGGAGCAGGTCGTTCTCCTGATCGATGAGATCGATAAAGCCGATCTGGAATTCCCCAACGACCTTCTCTGGGAGCTGGACCGTATGGAATTCTACATCCCGGAGACCAAGGAGACGATCAGGACCAAGCATCGTCCGATCGTGATCATCACGTCCAACGCGGAGAAGGAGCTTCCGGATGCGTTCCTGCGCCGCTGCATTTTCCACTACATCGAGTTCCCGGATGAGGAAAAGATGAAGGAGATCATCCGCGTGCACTACGGCGATGTGGACAAGCGTCTTGTAAACAACGCGCTGAGCGCTTTCTATAACATCCGCGGCATGAAGGATATCCAGAAAAAACCGAGCACTTCAGAACTCCTGGACTGGATCCAGGCGCTCTCCATCAGCGGATTTGATGTGAAAAAGATTGAAGATGAGATCCCGTATGTCGGCGTCCTGCTGAAAAAGAATCAGGACATCGACGCGATGTATGCTGCGCGGGCGAGCAAGTATACGACGAACCGGAACCGCTACGGATATTAAAGCCTATGTTTATTGACTTTTTCTATACATTAAGAGGATATGGGCTCGACATTTCGCTGGACGAGTGGCTCTGTCTGATCGACGCGCTCGATCAGGGCCTCGCGTCAAACTCTCTGGTAGAGTTCTACTATCTCTGCCGGAACGTGCTGATCAAGTCGGAGACGGACTATGACCGCTTCGACATGGCTTTTGGCGCGTATTTTCAGGGTGTCGAAACCGTTGACGAGATTCCGGAGGAGTTGAAGGACTGGCTCTCGCAGGACGCGTTTGTGCGGGATCTGGAGGACATGCCGGAGTGGGCGAAGGAATATGATCTGGAGACGCTCCAGAAGATGTTCCGCGAACGTCTTGCAGAGCAGAAGGAACGCCACGACGGCGGAAACTACTGGGTCGGGACCGGCGGAACCTCTCCCTTCGGCCATGGCGGCTACAATCCGGCCGGCGTGCGCGTCGGCGGGGAAGGCCGGCACAGAAGCGCGGTGCAGATCGCAGGGGAGCGCAATTTCCGGGACTTCCGCCAGGATAACGACCTGGATACGAGACAGTTCCAGATGGCGTTCCGCAAACTGCGTCAGTTCTCGACGCGCATCGATGCAGCCCGCACAGAGCTGGACATCGATCAGACGATCGATGCGACCTGTGAGAATGCCGGCATGCTGAAGCTGGTCTATGAAAAACCGCGAAAGAACTCCGTCAAGCTTCTTCTGCTGATGGATTCCGACGGATCCATGCTGCCCTACAGCAAGCTCTGCAGCCAGTTGTTTCAGGCAGCGGATCAATCCTCGCATTTTAAAGATTTTAAAACCTTCTATTTCCACAACTGCATCTATGATTACGTGTATACGGATCCGCACTGCGTGGACGGTCGCTGGATCGACACAGACTGGCTGTTCAACAACCTCGACTCGTCGTATAAGGTGATCTTCGTCGGCGATGCGGCCATGTCTCCCTACGAGCTGACTGCCCGCGGCGGAAATATCAACTGGTACACCTACAACGCGGAGCCCGGGATCATGTGGCTGTGGAAATTCCAGAAACGGTACCGCGATGCCGTCTGGCTGAACCCGATCCGCGAGAGCCGCTGGGATCACGCGTGGGGCGCCCGCACGATCAGCATGGTCCGCGGCGTCTTCCCGATGTACGAGCTGACGCTGGACGGGCTCGATGCGGCGGTAAAGAAGCTGATCGCAGGAAGATAATAGAGGCAGCTCTTAAGTATGCCGTGCGCGGTTCTGCTAAGTCCTCGGAACAGGCATGTCAGAACACTCGGTTTAGGAAGAATAGAGTCCCGGGAAAACTCGCAGCAATACTGCTGCTCGAACAGTTCCCGGGACTTTGCTATTCTTCTGCTTCGCCTCGCGTCTTCCTGCACCTGCTCCTGCGGATATCGCATCACCGCGCACGGCATGCATCAAGAGCTGCCTTCTTTCACTCTGAACCTCAGCTTCGTTTCATCCTTCTGGCTTGAACGCTCCCGCCACTTAATTCGCCAAAGCGAATTTGAAGTGGGGGATTCCTGTTTCTCAGAGAACTGCGTGCTCCCTTGAGAGCCCCGTCTTACACTCTCTCCGCAGGCTTGAATTCCCGTGCGCCCCACGGTAC
>JAFOML010000045.1 GCA_017425345.1 Eubacterium sp.
CGTCACTTCAAGCGGCTGTTCCAGAATTGTCCTTGTGAAAGCCTGCTTCTCCACATCGTACAGTCCCATTTCCACATAGCTGGCTGCGCCGAGACCGGAGATACTTCCGAGGAGGATATTCTCCTTCACGCAGACCTCCTCGAGCTTTTCCATCACTTCTTCATTGCGATCGATCCTGATCACCACTGCGTTTCCGAATCTTCTGTAATCCATGGTTGCTCCTTCCTTCACGCTGGAGGCTTCAATTAACTCCATAAGGAAAATCGGCTTTCTCTGCGAAGCAAATTAAACCTTTGTCGATCATCGTTTCGTTTTCTACAATGCTTCGCCGCTCACGGCATTCCGTACCAGTCTTCCGCTTGGTCCCTGAAGCGCTCCAGGGACTGCTTGTGCATATAGATCATGTGTCCGGAGGGATAATAAGTAAACTGCAGGTTCTTCTCGTAGTCCTTGTTCAGGAACACGTGATCATATACCCATTCCGCGGCAAAAAACGGCGTAGCCATATCATAATATCCGCAGAGAACCCAGACCTTCAGGAAGCGGTTTTTTGACATAGCTTCATAAATGATCTTCTCCTGCGAGAAGCCGCCGGTCTCTGTGGAAGGATAGGTCCATTTCTCATTGATGCTAAGGGAGATCGGCTCATAATGCCGGTCTGTGCTAAATCCCAGTTCATCGATGATGTACTGATTGACAGCCGTGCCGAATACGTTGTCCAGCGCCGCCATGGAAGGGTCGGCGTCGCCGTCCGCCATGCTGCCTCCGGTCGCGGGACCGGTATAGCGTCCGTCGATGCGTCCGATCACAAGTCCCTTGTCGCTCAGGAGCTTCTCGCAGAAATCCCAGTACAGGACACGCAGATTGGCTTTTAAAACATCCTTTTTGTCCAGACCGGTGTAAGCTGCGATCCTTGCTGCTACCTCGTCCCGTGCTGTCTCGTCCAGACTGCGCCCTTTGAACAGCGCAGACAGATATTCACCGCCTGCGAACGCACGCACTTCCTTAAGGAAAGCATCGAGTTCCATGTTCTGATAATCCGGTGCCAGGCAGCCGTGATACCAGGCATCCGCGGCGTAGGTGGGCAGATAGAGCGCATAGGTATAATCACTCGGCGTCTGCTCCATCATGGTGGTAAAGTCGTTGACCGAAGAAATGAGCATGATACCGTTCAGACCCAGCGCGTATTTCTCGGACAGGTACTTGCACATTCCGATCGCGCGGATCGTGCCATAGGACTCTCCTGCGACATATTTTGGCGATGACCAGCGGCCATAACGGCTCACATAGAGACGAATGAAGTCGCCTACTGTGCGATTGTCGTTTTCATAGCCGATGAAGTTCTTGAGCTCCGCGCCTTCCGCAGGTCTTGAATAACCGGTGCCGACCGGATCGATGAAGACCAGGTCCGTCATATCCAGAACAGAGTATTCATTGTCCCCGATCGCCGCAGGGAACTGGGTCGGCTGTCCGTCATCATCGAACACGATGCGGCGCGGTCCCAGAAAGCCCATGTGCATCCATTCCGAGCTGGATCCCGGTCCGCCGTTGAACACGAA
>JAFOML010000046.1 GCA_017425345.1 Eubacterium sp.
CATACGGGGAAAGGCGAACCGATGATGCGTAATGACCTTATCAAAGACATGGAAAACATGGAGATCTGCATGATCCGGCTCGGCGGCAGGACGGACATCTGGCAGGACCGCATGATCTACGTGATCTGCAAAGCCGTGTTCGACCTCTGCCGCTGGGCGATCAGAAGGGAGCGAAAGGATGCCAAAGACTGACGTGACGTTCTGGCTGGAGGGCGAGCCGGTGGCGAAGGCGAGGCCGCGGATGACAAGGTCCGGGCACGTCTACACGCCGGACAAGACGACCAAGGCTGAGAACGCGATCCGGAGAGCGTGGCAGGAGACTGATGGCGAGATGATAGAAGGACCGGTTTCGTTATCCGTGACATATCGGTTACAGACACCTAAGGCGTGGAGCAAAGCAAAGAAATACTTGGCAAAGGTCCTTGAGATTCTTCCGGTGAAAAAACCGGACCTTGATAATCTGATCAAGCTGACGGCTGATGGGCTTGTGGGGATGGCCTTCTGCGATGATAAACAGATCTGCGAGATCCATGCGTACAAGGTTTATGACGATACGCCCGGAACCGTCATCCGGGTGAGGGAGATCTGACATGACGCGGGAAGAAGTGAAGCGGCATCTGCGTGAATACCAGAGCGCGATCGAAAGCCTGGACACGGCACGGCGCAACCTGGAAGCGGTAGAGAACCAGCTGACCGGGATCTCCATCGACTACTCGCAGGAACGGGTGACGAGCTCGGCCATCAGCTTCGACCGGATCGGCGACCAGGTTGACCAGCTCGCGGAACTCCGGCAGACATTCGAGGAACGGAAGAAGCGCGCGATCGACCTGATGATCGTGGCGGTGCGGCTCATCAATCTTTGCCAGAACGCACGCGGCTACGACCTGTTATCTCGGCGGTACCTGCACGGCAAGACATGGGACGAACTGGAAAGCGAGATGCACTACTCGTTCCGGCATCTGCTCCGGATCCACGCGGACGCCATCGACGAGATCGTGAGGAACTCCGGGGACGATGTCACATGAATGTCATTGAATGTCATATAGTTATGGGCTATTGTGATAGTGTGGCAAAGAACGAAGACGGGGCAATCGTTTCTTCATCACGCTCTCCAAAGTCTCTACGCAAGGCGCTGGCCAGTCGGCTGGCGCTTTGCATTATGAGTGGAGGAAGTCATGCAGGACTGGGCCGCGTCTTTTTACAAATCGAAAGCATGGCAGCGCACTCGCGCAGCATACGCGAAGTCGGTCGGCGGTTTATGCGAACGGTGTCTGAAAGCCGGGCGCTACAACGCCGGCGTGATCGTGCATCACAAGGTGCACCTGACGCCGGAGCTGATCACCAGGCCGGAGATCGCGCTGAGCTTCGACAACCTGGAGCTGCTCTGCCGTGACTGCCACGGCGCGGAACATGGACGCGTGAATAAACGCTGGAAAGTTGATGAGCTGGGCCGCGTGGTGGTCCCCCCTGGTGCGGAATAATTCCAAAGTGCCCGGAGAC
>JAFOML010000047.1 GCA_017425345.1 Eubacterium sp.
CGGGTTCCATTTCCGACTTTCAGTGGTGGGTTATAATCCCCCACTGAAACCCGGAGGAGCTGAAGCTCCCGGCGCCCGTTGCAGTCGTTCGCTACGTCCTTGACGTGCGAGCACGCCAGGAGCTACGCTCCGACTTAAATTCGTGCGCGGCGCAGGGAAGAGTGCATTTTAGTGAATGAAAAGGTGAGTGAAGTAAAATGAAGAAACAGTATTTTGCGATTATCATCACCATACTGGCGGTGCTTCTGGTACGCGTTTTTTTTGTTATACCAAACACGCCTGAGTCGCTGGATGCGCTTTTGGAGTTCGAGCCTTTGAGTGGCTATGAGACATCAGAGGAGAATTGCTATTCCTTTGAACGGGGAGACAAGACGTACGAGGATATCATCGTCAGGAAATGTTATTACGAAAAGAATGGGGACGGATTATTTTCTGTTTCGATCGGCGCATATAAGGATAAGGATGTTCTCACAGGCTGCAGGAGCAATTATGATAGAAGCTGGCTGAATACGTGGACGAAAAAGAGGACCGTTTCCGATGCTGATGGCCGTACAGTTCACGTCGGGATGACCGGGATGGACGATTTTGACAGCGTGGTACTCCGCGGCTGGCTCGAAGACGGTGATTACCTCTACGAGTTTTCCATGAGCAATGGAGATGATTTCCTGACCAAAAAGCAGGAAAAAGCGTTCTTTCAAATGATCGAAACCGTAAAGAAGCCCGCGCCGTCCAATTGAGAAACCCCCTTGCAACCCGAAACGACATAGGGTATCATGGTATAGCACCGGATTATGGAATATATCCGGAAATCGCTTTTTTCAGGAGAATAACCAATCAATGGAGAAGGGTTCCAGACGAAAACTGAATGCTGCCGGAAAGAGGAAACTACTGATCGCAGGACTGCTGGCGGTCTTTCTTATTTTCCTCTATTTGATCGTGTTCGTTCCGCGTGATGCGGAGGACCTCCTCACGTTCGGGAAAATGCGGCTGGAAGAGATCGAGAATTACCATATCCATCTGTCCATTCAGGAGGATGACGTCTTTACAGCCAAGGATATCAAGGCCCTGAAGCAGTTCGGCGACGATAAGGTGACGATCCCGGTCTCCTGGGAAAAGGATCTGTATCACACCGGGGAAGGGGAGCTGATCACCTGCAGCTGCCACTATCAGTTCAACGAGAAAAAGGCAGGTTTCCGGCAAGGCCTTCTGAAGGAAAAGAGTCAGGAGTATCTGCTTGCGGATAAACAGTTCGTGGCCGCCGTTGAGACGGATACCGCGCCGTCTTCTCTGAGCGGAATCGACCTTTTGCGCCTGCTTTCCGTGAAAAAAGCCGGGATGCGTGCAGCCGGCAGCACTTACCGCATGACCGTAAAGAGCAGTGATGCGGAAGACGTGCTTGAAGAAGTACTTGGAATTACGCCGAAAGAGAACAGCAAACTGGTCTTCACCTTTGACCGGATGACACATATGCTGCAGTCGATTTCCGGAAAAGGAATTCGAACCAGAAAAAGAACCATCGATTTCACCCTGACACTCACACCGGACGACGAGGCCTGCGAGGATGCGATCGCAGAAGCATCGGCGAAGACGGTCAGCGCGCCGGAAAAGAAAAAGAAACCGGCTGACGGAACATGGGAGCTGAGGTCGCCGGGTGATGGGAGCGAGGGGGCTGAAGGTTTTGTAGTTGGCGAAGATATCCCGGCAGGCACCTACACCATCACGCCAAAGAAAGGCCGCGGCATCATCCTCGGCGTCAGCGGCAGAAGCGGTGCCAGGCTGTTCCGCTACGCCTATGGCTACGACTATTTCCGGATCGACGACATGTCAAAAGAGGAAACTAAGAAGCATACGCTGAAGAAGGGCGACCGGATCGTGCTGTCCGGGCGGAAGATGACAGTGGTCTTTAGGAGGGACGTATGACAAAATCTAGAAAATGGACCCCGATCTGCGTCCTGCTTGCCGTGATCGCGCTCTGGCTCATAATGCCGGCGGAGGCCGATGCAGCCGTAGAGCACATCTACCAGAGCAGTCCTGCGCTTCAGCCATTCACGTTTTCCGGCTTCAGCGTGGTCAATAACGCCAATGTAACGATCAGCTATTCCTACAGCGGAACGAGCCGGCAGGATTACGACAGCGTGACGGACGATCCGAAGATGAAATTCCGTTCGCTTGTATACACGCCGGAGATCCCGAATCCGCAGTGCATCACCGTGGATCCCGCAGGAAAGACGGCCTGGATCATGTCTTCCTACAAGGGCGGTTCCGATAATGCCAGGACTGGACGGATCTACCGGGTCGACATCGGAAAGTACTGGGGGAAGGAAGCGAAGGGCGATCGGAACGGCTCTGTCAAAGCGGGACCGACGATCGTGACCGGACACGGACAGACGCTTTCCTATAACCCCGTGACCAAAGAACTCTGGTATGTGCGGGAGGTCAATGCGAGACGTACGACCTTCGTGCAGGTAGATCCGAAGAGCCTGAACGTGGTCAAGGAGATACACTGCAATTTCTCAACATCTACGAGCACACCGCCTGCGTTCCTGTTCGATATTCACGGAAATGCCTGGATGTACATCCGAAGCGCCGGCGGAAAGAGTGTTCCGAGGAACGCGCTTCGGTTCTATAAAGGAAAGATCGAAGACGATCATGTTTCGTTCACGATGCTGATGCAGGGGCTCCGGTATCCGCCGGGAATGGGCTGCCAGGGATTCGGATATGATCCGTATCACGACCTGCTGTACGTATGCTCGGATGGGCAGATGATCGGTGTGCCGGCCGGGAAGCTCTGCCTTGGTTCCGCGACCGCAGAAGATGTCAGGACCGTACGCTTTACCAGAAGTCCTGCGCGTGAGTTTGAGGGGATCGCGTTTTCGGAAGAGGGATGCGCGTTCTTTGTGACTAACAAGAGCTCGGAGATTATGCGAGATGAGGTCAGCTACAAGGAAGCGGTGAAGGAGCGGAAGCGCGTGAACCGCGTCAAGGCGAAGTATAAGAAAGATAAAGAAGCGCTGAAAGAGAAGGAAGAAGCCGGGCTTGAGGAGCTGGTTCTTGAGCAGATCGGTGATACGCTTTCAGAGTAAACAACAAGGGGCTGCATGCCCCTTGTTTTCGTTTTAGCCGGCAATCATACCTCTGCCGCCAGCTCATCCAGAACCATCTGGAGATCTTCGCGGCAGCCGCCGCACTTCTTTCCGATATTCATCTGCTCGCAGAGATCCTTCATATCAGCGACCTCGTGTGAGCGGATATAGTCTTCCACCTCACCGCGGGTCGTCTTGCAGCATAGGCAGATCACATAATCTCGAGATTGTTTATCCATGGTATTCTCCTCCCTTTTGGTTATTATATCATAATGAAGAGGAAAATACAGGATCAGAAACCGCTTTCTGTGGTATAATGGATTCACAAAACCGTGTTATTAAAAAGAGGAGTTTTCAGCAATGGATCAGGCAGCATATAATGAGCAGCAGTTCTATCAGAGACTTTCTGAACTGGGGATTACAGATTATATCGTGCGGGAGCACGAGGCTTTGTTCTCCGCCAACCAGGAAGGCGCTGAGGAGTTCATGTTCCCGGGACTGAACATGAAGAACCTTCTGATTAAAGACAAAAAGACCGAGGAATACTTTCTCCTCATGCTGGAGGATCATCGGCGCATGGATCAGAAGCACTTTAAAGCGCTTACCGGATGGCATAAGAACCGCTTTGCCACCGCAGAGGAACTCTGGGATCTGATGAAGATCACACCGGGTTCCGTCACACCGTACTGCCTGTTCAACGACACGGAGAAGCGAATCACGGCCGTCGTCGGAAATGAGGTGGTGATCGCACCGGAGGATGAGTGGATCAACTTCCATCCATGCCGGAACACCGCGACGATCTCGCTGAGGAAGAGGGATTTTCTGCGCGTGCTGCGCTCCTATGGCAATCAGGTGATCCTGGAGGAGTCCCCAGACTAGGTTTTGTTTAGGAGGAGCGATAACGGGCGCCGGATGTCCCCCGCCTCTATAGGCGGCGGGTTCCATTTCCGGCTTTCAGTGGTGGGTTATAATCCCCCACTGAAACCCGGAGGAGCTGAAGCTCCCGGCGCCCGCTGCAGTCATTCGCTACGTCCTTGACGTGCGAGCACGCCAGGAGCTACGCTCCGACTTAAATCCCCCACTGAAACCCGGAGGAGCTGAAGCTCCCGGCGCCCGTTGCAGTCGTTCGCTACGTCCTTGACGTGCGAGCACGCCAGGAGCTACGCTCCGACTTAAATGAAAAACGAAAGTGGCCGATGCGTGATGCATGCGGCCACTTGTTTTAACTGTTATTCTGCTTTCATGCTTCCGGTTTCCATCGCTCTTACGTGCCAGGAGAATGCTTCTGACAGGATGTGCGGCGTCTGAAGCTTGCTCTGCTTGCAGGCGCGTTCGAAGTAATCCATCAGCTGATCTCTGTAATCCGGATGCGCGCAGTTGTTGATGATCGCGACAGCGCGCTGCTTCGGCGTCAGTCCGCGGAGATCCGCATATCCCTGCTCGGTCACGATGACCTGCACGTCGTGCTCTGTGTGATCGATGTGGGAGCAGAACGGAACGATCGAGGAGATCGCGCCGCCCTTGGCGATGGATACGGTGGAGAATATCGTGATCCCCGCATTCCGCGAGAAGTCGCCGGATCCTCCGATTCCGTTCATCATGCCGCTGCCGTTTACGTGCGTGGAGTTGACGTTTCCGTAGATGTCACATTCCAGCGCGGTGTTCATGGAGATGACACCGAGACGGCGGATGACTTCCGGGTTATTGCTGATGTCCTGCGGACGGAAGACGAGCTTGCCGCGGTACAGGTCGCATTCCTGATCGAAACGCTCCTTCATCTCCGGAGACGGTGTGATCGCTGTGGTGGAAGCGCAGGTGACCTTTCCGGCCTTGATCAGCTCCAGCATGGAGTCCTGTACGACTTCCGTAAAGCAGGTCAGATCATGGAAATCGGAATCCAGAAGACCGTACAGTACGGCATTCGCTACGCTGCCTACGCCGGACTGGATCGGAAGAAGGGTGTCGGTCAGACGGCCTGCCTTGACCTCCCCGTGCAGGAAGTCGATGATGTGTCCCGCGATCGCCTTGGAATCGTCGGAGACTGCTGCAAGAGAGCGGAGTCCGTCCTGAATGTCTGTGATGACGATTGCCGCGATCTTATCCCAGCCGCACTCCATGTACGGTTTGCCGATGCGGTCGCTTGCTTTCTCGATCGCGATCGGTTTTCTGTGCGGTGGATTGTCCAGGATGATGCAGTCGTGCATGCCTTCCAGGCCGATTGGCTGCAGCATGTTCAGTTCGACGATGACCTTGTCCGCCTGACGGATGAAGGTCGGAGTGTTGCCGACCGAGGTGGTCGGAACAATGCTTCCATCCTCGTTGATCGCCAGCGCTTCTACGATCGCAACGTCAACCTTCGGCATGATGCCGTAGTTGACGAACTGCGCAGACTGCGAAAGGTGCATGTCCACGTAGTCGCAGGTTCCGTTATTGACAGCCTGACGGAATACCTTGTTCGTCATGTATGGCATGCGGTATTTCAGGATGCCGGCTTCCGTCAGCTCTGTGTCGATCTCCGGGCCAAGAGACGCGCCGGAGTATACCGAAACCTGGAGTTTTTCCCCGCGCTTTCCGCGTTCTGCGAGAGCGTGCGGCACTGCCTTGGGATATCCGGATGCCGTGAATCCGCTGACGCCGATCACCATTCCGTCCTTGATCATCGCTGCAGCTTCTTCTGCGGACATGATCTTAGCTTCACCTTTACTGCTTCTTAATCTTTCTTTTATTTTCGCATCAAGTACCATTCTGTTCCCTCCCGGAAAAATACTGTGTCGTAAATCAAACTCATGATAGCATTATTCGAAAACGGTGGCAACCGCAAGGACAATTCTTAAACAATAATGCAAAAACAAAAGAAGCAGCTGCGCGTGCAGCCGCTCTTTTGTCTTGTTAATTACTGTGAAAGGGAATACAACGTCGTTGTATACGTCCCGTCAGCGCTTGATTAGCCTTCCTCGTTGTCCTGTTCTGCCAACAGTTTGTCATACTCTTCGAAAATGGCATCCTTGATGCGGTTTCTGGTCTCTGAAGTAAGCGGGTGAGCTATGTCCCTGAAATCGCCTTCTCCCATTTTCCGGCTTGGCATTGCTATGAAGAGCCCGTTCTGTCCATCTATGATCTTGATGTCGTGAACGACAAATTCATCATCAAAGGTAACCGAGACGATGGCCTTCATTTTTCCTTCGGCAGTAACTTTACGAATTCTTACATCTGTAATTCTCATAACGGACCACCTTCCTGGCATATGTATCTTGTGCCTGCACAAGATTTTCTTTATTATACATGAAGTTCACCCAATGTGCAATAACATTCTGCATTAACTCTGCAGGATTTCTTTACTGGAGTATAATTAGTGCCAGGAGCCCGCTGCAGGCAGTAATTGTTTTTTGCAATTCAGAGAGCATTTTTTTACGGTGTATGATATAATGTGTGTCGAAAGGAATGGGAGAGATATGATAGACCTGAAAAATTACAAGAATATACACTGTATCGGAATCGGAGGCATCGGCCTTTCCGCGATTGCGGAGATCCTGCTTTCCCGCGGATACCATGTTTCCGGATCGGATATGAAGGAATCGGATATTACCCGCCGCCTGGCGGAGCGCGGCGCCGTGATTTACAAGGGTCACTTTGCGTCCAACGTAGAGGATGCGGACCTGATCGTTTACTCGGCTGCGATCGCAGAAGAGAATCCGGAGATCATCCGCGCGAGAGAGCTCGGGATCCCGCTTGCGAGCAGAGCAGAGATCCTCGGCCTTCTGATGGATGAATACGGACTTGGCATCGCGATCAGCGGAACCCATGGCAAGACCACAACGACTTCCATGGTCTCGCTGGTACTGGCACGCGCCGGACTGGATCCGACGATCCTCGTCGGCGGCCAGATGGATGAGATCGGCGGCAATGTCCGCGTTGGCGGAAAACAGTATTTCGTCACAGAAGCATGTGAGTACCGGGACAGCTTTCTGCAGCTTCGTCCGGATATCGAACTGATTCTGAATATCGATTCCGACCACCTGGATTACTTCAAGAGCATGGAGCATATCGTCGACTCCTTTGACCGGTTCGCAAGAGCGGTTCCTGAGAGCGGACACATTATCGCCTATGACTCCAACCCGTTCGTCAATGAGGTGATCCACGGCCTGCCGAATGTCATCACGTATGGATATAATAAGAGCTGCACCTACCAGATCAGCCGCGTCCGTTTCGATGAAAACGGAATGCCGTCCTTCCGCATGCTTTACCATGAGGATGGAGAACAGACGGATCTGGGCGAGGTCATCCTGAATGTTCCGGGAGAGCATAACATCCTGAATGCAGCCGCAGCGTTTGCGTGCTGCCACCTGCTGCAGGTGGACCCGGCGCTGATCTGTGAGACGCTTGGAGAATATCACGGAACCCATCGCCGGTTTGACGTGATCGGTACGACGAAGAAGGGTGTCCGCGTTGTCGATGACTATGCGCACCATCCGACGGAGATCCGCGCGACGCTCTCCGCAGCGCAGAAGCTGCCGCACGGCACAGTCTGGTGCTGCTTCCAGCCACACACTTATACCAGAACGCTGGCTCTGTTCGACCAGTTCGTCGACGCGTTTGGCGATGCGGACGTACTCGTGTTGGCGGATATCTATGCGGCCAGAGAACGGGATATCTTTAACATTTCGTCGGAGAAGCTCTGCGAGGCGATCCAGCGGAAGTACCCGGACAAGAAGGTTTGCTATATGGACAGCTTTGAAAAGATCGCGGACGCGGTCAGAGAAGGGGCGCAGGATGGCGATCTGGTCATCACGATGGGAGCAGGAGATATTTACAAAGTCGGCAGGATGATCATGGATGCAGAATGATCTGCCGCATAACCGGACTATAACGATGAGCAACGATTTATATATTATCGCCGGCCTGGGGAACCCGGGCCGCAAGTATGAGAACACCAGACACAATCTGGGATTCATCACGATCGATCTTCTCGCGGAGGATCTGGGCATCCGCGTCAACAAGCTGAAGTTCAAGGCGCTGATCGGAGAGGGCAGGATCGGCAGCAGCCGTGTGATCCTGGTCAAACCGCAGACCTATATGAACAACAGCGGAGAATCTCTGTGGGAGATCGTACAGTTCTATAAGATTCCTATGGAGAACCTTGTCGTGATCTACGATGATTTCGATATTCCGGCAGGGACTCTTCGCGTACGGAAATTCGGGAGCGCGGGCACCCATAACGGCATGCGCTCCATCATTTATCAGCTGCAGAGCGACCGCTTCCCGCGGATCCGCATCGGCATGGGCAGTGAGGATAAGGGCAACCTGATCAACTTTGTCATAGGCGGATTCCGTAAGGAGGAAGTGCCGGTCATGGAAGAGGCGGTGCGGAATGCGGCAGACGCCTGTAAGTGCATCGTCACAGATGGAATCGATCTGGCGATGAACCAGTATAATACGAGGAAAAAAGATGCGTAGAGGAGTCACCTGTATATCGGGTGTGTCCGAGAGCCGGTCGGCGCGAATGATCGCAGAGACGATCGGGAAAGATCACAAAAGGAGTCTGATCATCACAGGTACGGAACCGAGGGCCAGGAGGCTCGCGGATGATCTTTCTTTTTTTGTTTCCCGTCCCGTCCACGTGATGCCTGCGGAAGACCAGCTCTTTTTGCGTTTTGAGGCAAGAAACCACGACCGCATGATCGACCGTCTGCAGGCCATGCATGCGCTGCTCACGGATCCGGACTGCATCGTTGTCGCGCCAGCCTCCGCAGCGATCAAAAAGACACTGCCGCATCGCATCTTTGCCAGCAAGCGCCTCACCATCGCGATGGGAGAGGAACATTTTCTCATCGACCTGAAGAAGGCGCTTACGGAGCTTGGCTACGAGCGCATGAGCCTGGTAGAAGGGCGCGGGGAATTCAGCATCCGCGGCGGAATCCTGGACGTGTTCCCGCCGGAAGCAGACAATCCGTACCGTGTGGAGTTTTTTGACACCGAAGTGGATTCGATCCGCAGCTTCGATATCGATACGCAGAGATCCCTCGGGAATCTGAAGAGCATCGAGATCGGCCCGGCAGAGCAGATGCTTCTGGAGCAAAGCGTATTTGCCGAAGCGTCCAAACGGGTCGAGCGCCTCTATACGGCGCAGATCCGGCGTCTGGCCAAAAAAGGGGAGGACTATGCGGACGCCGCCCACCGGCTGGAAAAACGGCGCGACGAGCTGAAGGAATATATCGACCAGCAGGCAAACGTGCAGCTGCTCGAGAATTATATCCATTACTTTTACGATGAGACGGAGTACCTCTGGGACTACCTGGAGGACGGGGATCTGTTCGTCGATGATCCCGCCCGTATCTCAGACATTCTGGATGCCAGAAGCAAGGAGCTTGCTGCAGACTTCCAGGTCATGCTCGAGCGGGGAGAGATCGTTCCGGACGATATGAAGATCCTGAGCGGCCGGGATGATTTTCAGAAGTGCTATGCGTATCCTTCGGTCTGCCTGCTGATGCCGTTCCCCAAGACGGTTCGCGGGATCGATTCCTACGCGGAGATCCGCAACATCCAGAGTAATCAGATGATGAACTTCAGCGGGCATATGGATCTGCTGGAGAATGAACTATTAGATTTTGTCAGAAAAGGATATACGATCTATCTCACCTGCGCCAGAAAGGAGCGCCGCCAGAACCTGACGGAGTTCACAGACCGGCTCGGCATCCGGGAAAAGATTATTTTCCGGGACGGGAATCTGTCTTCCGGCATGGTGTTCCCGCAGGAGAAGCTTTGCTATATCAGTGACAACGATATCTTCGGGGAGCGTAAGACCCGCCGGAAGCGCCGGCATCCCGGAAGCGGCGGCAAGCAGATCGAGAGCTTTACCGACCTCACCGTCGGCGATTACGTGGTGCATGAGAACCACGGAATCGGAAAGTTCCTGGGAATCGAACCACTGGATATTCAGGGAGAGAAGAAGGATTACCTGAAGATCCGCTATGCGGGCAACGATCTGCTGTACGTGCCGGTCGAGCAGTTTGATATCGTGCAGAAATATATCGGAGCCGAGGGAGTCGCTCCGAAGATGAATAAGCTGTCCGGGCTGGAGTGGAAGGCGACTAAAGCCCGCGCCCGCGCCGCGATCGCGGAGATGACCGAAGAACTGATCCGGCTGTATGCGGACCGGGAAATGGCGAAAGGGCATGCGTTCGGGGAGGATACCGTCTGGCAGCGGGATTTTGAGGATTCTTTCCCCTATGAAGAGACCGCCGACCAGCTGCGAGCGATCGAGGAGATCAAACGCGACATGGAGAAACCCTCCTGCATGGACCGGCTTCTGTGCGGCGATGTCGGCTTCGGAAAAACCGAGGTAGCCGCCCGCGCGATCTTTAAATGTATCGCAGATGGAAAACAGGCTGCGATCCTGGTGCCGACGACGGTACTCGCGAATCAGCACTATCACACGCTGACGGATCGGTTTGAGCGGTTCCCGATGCGGGTGGAGATGCTGTCCCGTTTCCGTACGGAGGCGCAGCAGAAGAAGATTCTCCAGGACCTTGCGGCAGGGCAGATCGATCTGATCATCGGAACACACCGGCTGCTCTCCAAGGATATCAAATACAAGGATCTGGGGCTCCTGGTCGTGGATGAGGAGCATCGCTTCGGCGTAGCGCATAAGGAAGCGATCAAAAAGCTCAAGAACAACGTCGACGTGCTGACGCTTTCGGCGACGCCAATTCCGCGGACTTTGAACATGTCTCTGACCGGAATCAAGGATATGAGCCTGATCGAGGAACCGCCGGAGGACCGTTACCCCGTGCAGACATACGTCATGGAGCAGGATGATGCCATGATTCGGGATGCGATCCTCAGGGAGCTGGACCGGGACGGTCAGTGCTTCGTCATATATAACCGCGTGCGGGGGATCCGCCAGGTTGCGGAAAAGATCATGCGTCTGATACCGGATGTCCGTATCGGAGTCGGACACGGGCAGATGAGTGAGCAGGCGCTGGAGAACGTGATGACGGATTTTGTCGACCACGAGATCGACGTGCTGATCGCGACGACGATCGTGGAGTCCGGCATCGACATTCCGAACGCCAATACGCTGATCATCCTGGACGCGGACCGGTACGGGCTTGCGCAGCTCTACCAGCTCCGCGGGCGCGTCGGGCGGTCGAACCGTCTGGCCTACGCCTACCTGATGTATCAGAAGGATAAGGTTCTGACCGAGGTTGCGGAGAAGCGCCTCAGGGCAATCCGCGAATTCACGGAGTTCGGCGCGGGCTTCAAGGTGGCCATGCGCGACCTGGAGATCCGCGGCGCAGGCAATCTGCTCGGCAGTGAACAGAGCGGACACATGATGAACATCGGTTATGAGCTGTACTGTAAGCTGGTGGACGATGCGGTCCGCGCGCGGCAGGGCGAAGTTGTCAACGAAGCTTCCGAAGAAACCTCCGTCGAACTGGCGGTGGCAGCGACGATCCCGAGCTGGTATATTGAAGATGAGACGCTGAAGCTGCAGGTCTATAAGAAGATCGCGGGGATCCGCAGCCGGCAGGATGAAGAGGACCTGGTCGATGAGCTGATCGACCGGTTCGGCGAGATCCCGCGGCAGACGATGAATTTGCTTGCGGTATCGAGGATCCGCGGGCTTGCGGAGGAGCTCTCGGTGCGCAGGATCTATGAACAAAATCATCAGATCCTATTCACCTTCGCCGAGAAAAACCGACTGACGCCGTATGCGGTTGTCTGTATCAATGACGCGTTTAAAGGACGCGCCTTCGTGCACGGAGGCGTTCCGCCATATATCCGGATCCCGATGATCCCGGAGCGGAAACTGACGGACTCGATCAAACTGCTGGAGCTCATCCGGGACAGCAAAGCGCCCGGAGAAGCGGAAGATGTTAAATAGGAGGTAACAGATGCTTTTTAAGAATATCACGATCCTGGATGAGAACTTTCAGATCCGGACCGGTATGAACGTAGGAATCAAGGGCAGCCATATTGCCTATATCGGAGAGAAACTGCCGGCGGATGCGGAAAGCTATGGTGAGACGGTAGATGGAAGCGGAAAGCTGCTGATGTCCGGTTTCTATAACGCCCATGCGCATTCCCCGATGGCGCTCATGCGCGGTTATGGGGAGAACCTGGCCCTGCAGGACTGGCTCGGCAAGCGGATCTTCCCGTTTGAGGACAAGCTCACCGGAAGCGCGGTCTACTGGGGCACCTTGCTCTGCATGGCAGAATCCCTGCGTTACGGTATCGTTTCCACGTCCGATATGTACTACTTTGTTTCTGATATGGTCGAGGCTGTCGTCGACAGTGGAGCGAAAAACAACATTTCCCGTTCGATCGTTAACCCGATGGGAGATCCGTTTGAAAGCATGGAATCGGTAGCGGAGATGCGGAACGCGGTTCGGCAGTTCCAGGGCGCAGGGGACGGACGTGTCGTGATCGAGACCAGCCTGCATGCGGAATATACCAATGATGAAGCAACGGCGCGCGCGCTGGCGGCTTATGCTGCGGCGGAGAACCTCGGCATGCACGTGCATGTTTCCGAGACAAAGCTCGAGCACGAGGAGTGTAAGCAGCGTCATAACGGCCGTACTCCGGTGCAGTACCTGGCGGACTGCGGGCTGTTCGATACACGCTCGCTGGCAGCGCACTGCGTCTGGATCGAAGGGGAGGACTACGATATCCTTCGGGAGAAAGGCGTTACGGTCGTGACGAATCCGATCAGCAATCTGAAGCTGGCAAGCGGTATCTGCGACAGCGCGGCAGTGCTTTCGAACGGCATCAATCTGGCGATCGGAACGGACAGCGTCGCGAGCAACAACAATCTCGACTTCCTGTCGGAGATCAAGACACTCGCGCTGCTCGGCAAAGTGAAGGCAATGGATCCGACGGTGATCACGCCGGCACAGGCTTTGTATGCGGCGACCCGCGGCGGCGCGCTCGCTCAGGGCAGAGACGACTGCGGCCTGCTGAAGGAAGGCTTCCGCGCCGACCTGATCATGCTGGACATCGCGGAGACGAACATGGCGCCGGTCCACGACCTGATCAATAACATCGTCTATTCCGCCGATGCAGGGAACATCCGCATGACCATGGTGGATGGCAAAATCCTTTACAAAGATGGCGAATATGTTACAATTGATAAAAATAAGACCATTGCGATGGTTCAGAAGGAAACAGAAGGGATTCTGGCCCGCCTGTAGGGGTGGCGGGACCTGAAGGGGTTAGCATGGCAGATAAAGTTGGGAATAAGTTTTTAAAAGGCGCGGCAGTCCTTGCTCTTGCCGGCATACTGATGAAGGTGCTCGGCGCGGTCTTCCGCATTCCGCTTACCAATATGATCGGAACGGATGGTATGTCCTACTACGGTGTCGCGTACTCCATATACGGCGCGCTTGTAGTGCTTGCGACTGCCGGAATTCCGGTTGCGATCTCACGTCTGGTCTCGGAGAATATCGCGATAAACCGTTATCGGAATGCGCATCGCGTCTTCCGCGTAGCGCTCGTTATGATGACCGGGATCGGGCTGATCACATTTCTGATCTGCTTCTTTGGCGCGGAGATGATCGCCTCGCTTGTCAAAAATCCGGAGGCGGCGCTTGCTGTGCGGGCTACTGCGCCTGCGCTGCTTCTTGTGCCGATGTTCTCCACGTTCCGTGGGTATTTTAACGGCCGGCAGAATATGAATCCGACCGCGATCTCAGAGCTGACAGAGCAGCTCGTGCGCTGCGGGGTAGGGCTTTACCTTGCTTACCGTTTCTATAAAGTCAATCTGATCTACGCGGCAGCCGGCGCATCATTCGGCGCATCGGCCGGCGCGCTGGGTGGACTTGCGATCATTTTCCTGATCTTCCTGATGAACCGGAGAGTGTTTCAGACCAAGATCGAACGCGGGGATCAGGAAATCGAGTCGAAGAAATCGATCGCGAAGCAGATCCTTATCATTGCGATTCCTATCATTATTGGTTGTGAAATCATGCCGATCATGACCCTGGTCGACACGAGTATTGTCATGCGCGTGCTGCAGAATACGGGGTGGACCTATGCGGAAGCGAAAGACCTGTATGGGCTGTTCAGCGGATTCTGTAATGCGCTGATCGCATTCCCGCAGATGTTCACGCAGGCCGTGGCTGTCAGTCTGGTGCCTGCTGTATCCGCGCAGTTTAAACTGCGGAATATGCAGGGCGTCCGTGATACGATCGTTCTCGGTAAACGCACGACCATGATTATGGCGTTCCCGTGCGCGTTTGGTATTTTCGTGCTGGCGGAACCGATCCTGAAGCTTTTGTACTTCGCGCAGCCGGAATCCTGTCACGAAGCAGCGCCGATCCTGATGGTCATGGCGATCAGCATTATCTTCCTCGCGGACATGCAGACCTCTACCAGCGTGCTGCAGTCGGTCGGGAAGCAGATGGTTCCGGTACGGAATCTGGCGATCGGCTGTGTGCTGAAGGTTTTTGCTACATATATATTGGTTGGAATACATAGTGTGAACGTCATGGGCGCGGCGATCGGCACGATGATCGCTTATGTCGTCGCGATGTTCCTGAATGCTTATGCGGTGAAGAAGTATACCGGTGCCGGCGGCGCGTTTGAAAGGACCTATATCAGGCCTATGATCGCTGCTGCTATTATGGCGGCCTGCGCTTTCGGTATATACCGCGCGCTGATGATGGCGCCTGTCTGGAACGGGCATAGTGAAGTGGGAGCAAGCGGTCTCTGTACGATTATTGCGATTCTTTGCGCGATGGTGATCTATGCAGTTCTGATATTCCTGGTGAAGGTAATCACTGTGGAGGAGCTGGAGCAGATCCCGATCGGCCGCAAGCTTGCTAGAATAGTGCGGAAGTTTATACGCAATTAATTTGTTGTATTCGGTATACAAGAAAAGGCTAAGAATCGCATACTTTCAAGGATTTTATGCTCCAAAGCTATTGACAAACGCTACGAAAAATGGGACAATGACAAATGTGAGGAGCATGTATTATCTGTAATGATTACGGGTTTAATACAGGAGTTTAAGGAGGATTAATAAATGAATAAAGCTGAATTGGTTGCTGCAGTTGCAGAGAAAACGAATTTCACGAAGAAAGATGCAGAAGTTGCCATCAACGCATTCCTGGCCGCTGTAGAAGAGTCTCTGGTTAAGGGAGATAAGGTACAGCTGATCGGATTTGGTACTTTCGAGACCAGAGAGAGAAAAGCTCGCCAGGGCAGAAACCCGCGCAAGCCGGATGAGACCATCGAGATTCCAGCTTCCAAGGCACCTGTTTTCAAGGCCGGTAAGGCTCTGAAGGATGCTGTGAATAAATAATCGGCTATTATCGCCGGGGGCAGCGGTTGCTGTCCCCGTTTTTTTTACTTAATATATACATAATTATATAGAAACATAGGAGAACGGATGCGTATTGATAAGTTTCTGAAGAATTCCAGAATCATAAAAAGAAGGACGGTTGCCAAAGATGCATGTGATCAGGGCAGGGTCATGGTCAATGATAAGACGGCAAAGGCCGGGACAGATGTAGAAATTGGTGATAAAATTCATATTGAATTTGGAAACAGCAGTTTAACGGTACGCGTAGTAAAAGTAGCAGAATCTGTAAGAAAAGACGATGCTGCTGACATGTACGAGGTAATCGAGTAGTGCCTCCAGGATGCCCCTGATCCTCCGAAACCGCAGAAAACCAACGGTTTCGGGGAACCGCAGAATTTTGAGAAAATATGATAAGATGGTGGTTAAAAAAAGACTAGTCTTTTTTCAAAAAAGTAGTTGACAAGAGGGGTACCTGAGTGTATTATATTAACTGTTCGCGGCAAACATGAGTTGCTGAGAGCACGGAAGCCAAGCGCTTCCGGAGAACTTAGAAAACTTCATAGACAGGAAACATAGTCAATAAAAAG
>JAFOML010000048.1 GCA_017425345.1 Eubacterium sp.
AGGACGTAGCGAACGACTGCAACGGGCGCCGGGAGCTTCAGCTCCTCCGGGTTTCAGTGGGGGATTATAACCCACCACTGAAAGTCGGAAATGGAACCCGCCGCCTATAGAGGCGGGGGACATCCGGCGCCCGTTATTAACTGTTCTTCCGCGTCTTCGACAGCGGCAGCTCGAACCAGAAGGTGCTGCCGGCGCCGATCTGGGAATCGACTCCAAATGGAGCGTTGTGGAGTTTCAGGACTTCCTTTACGATGGAGAGCCCGAGACCCGTTCCGGTCGTGGAGCGCACATGGTGGGTGCTGGACTTGTAGTAGCGTTCCCAGACGTGCGTGATCTCATCCTCGGCGATGCCCTGCCCGTGATCGGTCACTTCGAACCGGACATTCTTGCCGGCGCGGTAGAGGGAGATCATGATGACCTTATCCTCGCCGCAGTATTTTACGGCATTGCTCACCAGGTTGTTCATGACCTGAATGATACGCTGGCGGTCCGCTGTCACCATGTAGACATCACGGTCGTGCTCCAGCGTGAAATGGTAATCTTCATTTTCTTCCAGAATGTCGTAGGCGTGCAGCATCTGCTCTGTTGCTTCTAGCAGGTCGAACGTGGAAAGCTCCAGGTCGATGCGCCTGCTCTGCATTCGGGAGAGGTTCAGCATGTCGTTGACTAGATTGTTCAGCCGGTCTGCCTCTTCGATGATCGTCTGCAGATGCGCGTTGCGCTTGACCGGGTTATCGCCGGAAAGATCACGGATCATCTCCGCGTAGGATTTGATCATCGTCAGCGGCGTCTTGAGGTCGTGCGAAACGTTCGCAATCAGATCCTTATGATACTCGTCCGTCTTCTTCAGCTCGCGCTCCGCGATCGTCAGCGTGTCAGCAAGCTCGGTGATCTCGGAATACCCGCCTCCTTTGAACTGGACATCGTAGTTGCCTTTTCCCATTTCCGCCGCGGAGCCGGTGATCCTGCGGATCGGGCGCGCGATGATCGTGGAAAGGTACAGCGCCAGTATCAGCGCGAGAATGATCGAGATGATCGAGATGTAGAACAGCTGGCTGCGCAGGATCGCAACGGTGGAACCGACCGGGTAGAGCGGTGAGAAGAGGTACATGGTGTACTCGGACTTCTCTCCGATATAGCTGGCATACTCCAGGATCCGGTTCTTTCCGGAGTCCTGCCTGAGAATCGTCACGCTGCCGAGGCGGCTCTGCGCCAGACGGCCGTTCAGCGTCGCGATATCCGTGCTGTAGCGCTGATAGGAGTTGAGCCCCATAAACCCTTCGCTGGTGACGTTCGTCATGTAGTCCCCGTTCTGGTCGGAGATGATGATCGTCAGGTCGTTGCCGGCGCTCTTCTCGTTTATGGTGTTGAACAGCTCATCAAGGCTGTAGCCGCTTGCCGCAAACTCGAGCTTGATCTCCCGGGCGATCTCCCGCGACTCCCTGGCCTTCATCTCCTCGTAATAGTGGTTCAGGAAGAAGATCTGCAGGAACCAGACCAGCGCGATCAGTACCAGAGTGAAGAGCATGAACATGCAGAACAGCCTGAATTTCAGGCTGTGGAAGTCCAGCTGCAATCTGCCGGTATTTCTTTTTTCTCGGTGATGTGAATTAGTCATTTGCCTCAAATTTATATCCAACACCGCGCAGCGTCACGATGAAATCCCGGTAGGGACCCAGTGCGTTGCGCAGATTCTTGATGTGCGTGTCGATCGTGCGGTCATCGCCGAAGAAGTCATATCCCCAGATATCCGACAGCAGCTTATCTCTCGAGAGGGCGAGATTGCGGTTCTCGATCAGATAGAACAGCAGGTCGTATTCCTTCGGAGTCAGCTCGATGCGCTTGCCGTCAACCGAGACGGTTCTGGCGCCGATGTTGATCTCCAGCCCGTCGAACTTCAGGACGTCCGGCTTGTTGACCACGCTTGCGCTGCGGCGTTGGATGACGACGTTCACGCGGGCCATCAGTTCCTTGGGACTGAACGGCTTGACGACGTAGTCGTCGATTCCGAGCTCAAATCCGAAGAGCTTATCGTACTCTTCGCCGCGGGCTGACAGCATGATCACGGGGATGTCCTTGATCTTGCGGATCTCCTTGCAGGCGGAGAAACCGTCCAGCTTGGGCATCATGATGTCCATGATGATCAGGTCGTAGTCGTTCAGTTTACAAAGTCCAACTGCGCTCATTCCATCCGTCGCTTCCGTCACATCGTAGCCGTTGAACTCGGCGTATTCACGGATGACCTCGCGGATCTTCGGCTCATCATCTACTACGAGCAGTTTATACATGAAATTCTCCTCCTTGGGATTAGATTACAATTCAAATGTACACGAAGAATGTGTTCTTAATATGAACCCGATATAAAGCATTTTATCACAAAGCACAGAAATCGTCCACGCTCTTGACGATTTCAACCGTTACGGCTATACTACTTATAGTCGGATACTAGGCCCGTCAGGGGTTTTAGAGTGCCTTGAACCGGAAAGAGAAAGGGCAGAAAACAACCGGGTCCGGTCCGTCAATCTGAAAGAAAGGAGGAGAAGAGTATGCTTAGGAAAGCGTTTCGAGGTCTGTTTACGCTGATCGGCGCGGCTTTTGGGTACATCGTAGTAGAACTGATCGCTTCGGCAATCAGTAATTCAGGAACGGATGTGACAGAATTATTCACCGCATCACAGAGAACCGGTATTACAATTGTATTCGCTATTATTTTCGCCATTATATTTTTTAAGATCGAGCCCGCGATCGGAAAACAGAGCGGTAAGATCGCAGAAAACATTTCCAAGGATATCGCAGGGGTTTCCGGCCTTCAGATCACGGCCGGAACGATGGGACTGATCGCAGGACTGTTCATCGCATTTCTGCTGTCGCAGATGTTCGCCTTCATCGATAACCAATACGTTTATTCCGGTATCGTGATCCTGCTGTATCTTGGCTTTGGATTTCTGGGTGTCGTGGTTGCAACGACGAAGCGCGGCGAGCTCCTTCCGAGCGTTCCGCTCAAAAGGCCGGAAGCTTCCGGACGGGAACGCGGGAGGAAGAAGAACGAGTCCAGCCCTAAGATCCTGGACACCAGCGTGATCATCGACGGCCGTATTGCGGATATCATGAGCACCGGATTCCTGGAAGGACCGATCGTGATCCCGGAATTCGTCCTGGTGGAACTGCGTCACATCGCGGATTCATCGGATTCCCTGAAGAGAACCAGAGGCCGGCGCGGCCTGGACATCCTGAAGAAGATTCAGACCGAATACGGCGTGGAGATCTACAACACGGAGAATGAGAAAGTGCTGAAGGACATTCCGGAAGTGGATGTCAAGCTGCTCAAGCTCGCGCAGATCATGAACGGGAAGGTCGTCACCAACGACTATAACCTGAACAAGGTCGCAGGCATCAACGGTGTGGACGTGCTGAACATCAACAAGCTGGCCAACTGCCTCAAGCCGGTCGTACTGCCCGGTGAGGAGATGACGGTCAAGCTCGTCAAGCAGGGCAAGGATCCCAGTCAGGCGATCGGTTATCTGGATGACGGCACGATGATCGTCGCCGAAGACGGCCGCAGGATGATCGGATCCACGACGAAGATCACGGTGACGAGCGTGCTGCAGACGTCCGCCGGCAGAATGATCTTTGGAAGATTGAAGAACGCATAGAATGGAACACAGAATGAATGATACCAGCACAGCCGTGATCATCACAGCAGGCGGATCCGGCAGCCGTATGGGAGCGTCCGTGCCGAAGCAGTTTCTGAAGCTTTCCGGCAGAACCATCCTGGAACAGACGGTCAGCCGGTTCGCTGCGCTGCCGGAGATCACAGAGATCGTGCTTACTGTGCCCGCAGAGCACCTTGCGGGATGCCGGGAGATGTTCCCCGCGGAGATCCGGATCGTTCCGGGCGGCAGCAGCAGACAGGCTTCTGTCGGCGCTGCCATCGATCTTCTCGCGGAAGAAGGCTTCCCGGAAGACGGCATCGTCCTCGTGCAGGATGGGGTGCGCCCTTATGTGACAGAAAAGACGATCCGCAGTGTGCTTCGCCTGGCGGAAGAGCACGGCGCAGCAATCGCAGCGGTTCCCTGCACGGATACCATCCGGGACAGAGAGCAGGGGACACTCGACCGGAGCCGGCTCGTGAGCGTACAGACACCGCAGGGCTTCCGGTTCGGACTCCTGCGAGAGGCTTACGCGCGGGCGGAAGCAGACAGATTCAGCGGAACGGATGATGCCGGTCTCGTCGAGAGGATCGGGATCCGGCCGGTCATCGCCGAGGGCAGCCCCGGCAATATCAAGATTACGACACCGGAGGACCTTCCTATGGAGACCCGCATTGGCACGGGATTCGATGTACATAAGCTTACTGAAAACCGGAAACTGATTCTCGGCGGAGTCGAGATCCCTTATGAGAAGGGTCTGCTCGGGCATTCCGATGCAGATGTGCTTCTGCACGCCCTGATGGACGCGATGCTGGGCGCAGCAGCGCTCGGGGACATCGGCAGACACTTCCCGGATACAGATCCGGCTTATGAGGGAGCGTCGAGTATGATTTTGTTAGAGAAGGTCACGGAGATCCTCGCGGACGCAGGCTATCGCCTCGCGAACGCCGATGTCACAGTGATCTGCCAGAAGCCGAAGCTCGCCCCGTACATCGACGAGATGCGGCAGAATATCGCGGAGGCAGCCGGGACAGACGTTTCCCGGATCAGCGTCAAGGCGACGACGACCGAACGCCTCGGGTTCACCGGGCGCGGAGAGGGAATCGCCGCGGAGGCAGTCTGCACGATCACAAACAGATTATAATAGTAAGGAGACTATATCATAAATGAGACTTTCAGAAATGTATTTAAAGACACTCAGAGAAGTGCCGAATGAAGCAGAGATCCCGAGCCATATCCTGCTCCTTCGGACCGGCATGATCCGCAAGCTCGTATCGGGCGTGTACGGATTCCTGCCGATGGGTTGGCGTTCCGTGCGGAAGATCGAGCAGATCGTCCGCGAGGAGATGGACGCGAGCGGAGCACAGGAGATCCACATGTCCGCCGTACAGCCGGCAGAGCTGTGGGAGGAGTCCGGCAGATGGTCCGCCTACGGCCCGGAGCTGTGGCGTATCAAGGACCGCAACGGCAGGGATTTCTGTCTTGGACCGACACATGAGGAGATCTTCACGGACCTCGTCCGGAACGATGTGTCCTCCTACCGGCAGATGCCGCTGATGCTCTATCAGATCCAGACCAAGTACCGTGACGAGGCGCGCCCGCGCTTCGGCCTGATGCGCAGCCGCGAGTTCATCATGAAGGACTGCTACTCCTTTGACACGGACCGCGAGGGCCTGGACCGCAGCTATCAGATCATGTACGACGCATACGACCGGATCTTCCGGCGCTGCGGACTGACGTTCCGCCCGGTAGAGGCGGACTCCGGCGCGATCGGCGGCAACGCGTCCCACGAGTTCACCGCGCTTTCTGAGGTCGGTGAGAGTGAGATCGCATACTGCGAGAAGTGCGACATGGCAGCCACTACGGAGAGAGCGGCATGTGCAGATGCGCCGGCGCAGGATGCGGAGATGCTTCCGATGGAGGAGGTCTATACGCCGGGCACCAAGACGATCGAGGACGTGGCGAACTACCTCGGTCTGCGTCAGGAGCAGACCATCAAGGCGCTGCTGTTCGTGACCTACGATGTGGAAGGAAATGAGAACGGATACGTTGCGGCTTTCGTCCGCGGCGACCGTGAATGCAATATGACCAAGCTGGTGAACGCGCTCGATATCGCGGAGCACCAGATCGCGTTTGCAGACGAGGAAGCGATGGGAGAAGCCACGGGTTGTGTCGGCGGCTTCACCGGCCCGACCAGGCTGCACGACTGCACGATCGTAGTCGACAGCGAACTGCCGGGGCTGAAGAACCTCTGCGCAGGCGCCTGCAAGGAAGACCACCATCTGATCAACGTCAACTACGGCAGAGATTATAAGGCAGACATCATCGCCGACATCAAGACGCTCCTCGAGGGGGATCTGTGTCCGTGCTGCGGCGCGCCGATCCGTCACGCGAGAGGCATCGAGGTCGGACAGGTGTTCAAGCTCGGAACCAAGTATTCCGAGTCCATGCACGCCTACTTTGCAGATGAGAAGCAGAAAGAGCATCCGATCGTCATGGGCTGCTACGGAATCGGCGTCACCAGAACGCTGGCAGCGATCGTAGAGCAGCATCACGATGAGGACGGAATCGTCTGGCCGATGTCCGTTGCGCCGTACCACGTGATCATCACCGTGATGAAGCCGAAGGATGAGGCACAGATGGCTCTGGCAGAGGATATCTACCAGAAGCTTCAGACCGCCGGCGTGGAAGTCCTGCTGGATGACCGGAACGAGCGCCCGGGCGTCAAGTTCAAGGATGCGGACCTGATCGGCATTCCGATCCGGATCACGGTCGGCAGAAAAGCAGGCGAAGGAATCGTAGAGTACAAGCTGCGCCGCGAGGAGGAGAAGCAGGAGATCTCGGCGGAAGAGGCCGTCATCTCGGCTGTGGAGACCGTAAACCGCGAACGCAGAGGATAGACCTATGGCAGCAGAGGAAAAGACGACATACTGGCAGCTGTTCTGGACGTTCTTTAAACTCGGGCTGTTTACCATCGGCGGCGGCATGGCGATGATCCCTCTGATGCAGGGCATCATCGTCGACAAGCATCACTGGATGAGCGAGGAGGAGATCGTCGACTGTCTCGCGGTCAGCCAGGGGCTCCCCGGGGTCATCGCGATCAACATGGCGACCTACATCGGGAACTACAAGCGCGGTATCCTCGGGTCCATCATCGCGACGATCGGCGTGATCCTGCCGAGCTTCTGCATCATCATCGCGGTGGTCGAGCTGCTCGGCGCAGTGGGAGATAACCGGTACGTCGCGGGGGCTTTGATCGGGATCAAGGCGGCGGCTACGGCTTTGATTGCCTATTCGGCGTACAAAGTCGGCAGGACCGTTCTCAAAAACGCCTTCGGCTGGGTACTGACAATCACTTCGTTCTGTGTGATCACGTTTGCCGGTGTCAATGCCGTCTGGGCGATCCTCGCAGGAATCGCCGCAGGCCTCTGCTACATGCTGTATGAGTCAAAAAAGAAAAAAGGCGGTGAGCAGTCATGATCTACGTCAAACTGTTCCTCGTCTTTGCCAGGATCGGACTGTTCGGGTTCGGAGGCGGCATGGCGATGCTCCCGATGATCTATCAGGGCGCGCGCGACTTTCAGCTGATGGAAGCTTCCGAGTTCTCCAATCTGGTCGCCATCTCGCAGGTCACGCCCGGGCCGCTCGCCGTCAACGCGGCGACCTATGTGGGCTATAACTGCGCTGGCGTTCCGGGAGCGCTCGTCGCGACACTCGGCGTCGGACTTCCGTCCTTCCTCCTGGTACTGCTCGCAAGCTATTTTATCACCCGGTTCCGGGACAACCGCTATGTGGAAGGAGCATTTGTCGGCATCCGTCCCGTGACCGTAGGCCTGATTGCTTCTGCAGTCGTGTTCATGGGACAGACTGCGTTTACGAGTCTTGACCCTGTACCTATTGCGATATTCTGCGGGAGCCTGTTATTGATAGCCAAATTTAAACTGAGCCCGATCGCGATCGTGATCGGCGCTGGACTGATAGGAGCGGCATTATGTGGGTAGGCGGCGTACGCGTGATTATTAAGAACGAGAAAGATGAGATTCTGATGCTCTGTCAACACCATGAGGACAGGGATATCTGGATGGTGCCCGGCGGGGCGATCGAAGACGGAGAGAACTCGATCGAAGCGGCGATCCGTGAGGTCAAGGAGGAAACGCATCTGGATATCCGGATCACCGGGGTGGCCTGGCATGTGGAAGAGGTTTCGCCCGAACGCGGCCAGCGGTTCGTCAACTATATGATCGGCGAGATCGTTGGCGGCGAGCTTGCGCTCGGATGGGATCCGGAGCTTCCGGAGATGGAACAGGTCATGAAAGAGGTCCGTTTCCTCTCCAGAGAGGAAATCGCGAAGCTGGATCACGTATATCCTAAATTTTTTAATGAAGAAGTTTGGGATGTCCTGTGTGACAAGCGCGATGGCAGGGCATATTATAAGTTAAGAGAACCGTGGAACACCGACGGTTATATGAAGGATAAGAAAGGCAGAGAATCATGAAGAAAGTAGTCATTGAAATGGAAAACGGCGCAGTCATGAGCGGAGAGCTTTATGAGGATATCGCGCCGATCACAGTGGAGAATTTTGAAAAGCTCGCGAATGACGCGTTCTACGACGGACTGACGTTCCACCGCGTGATCCCGGGATTTATGATCCAGGGTGGCTGCCCGCTGGGTAACGGAACCGGCGGTCCGGGCTATAACATCAAGGGAGAGTTTTCTGCGAACGGCGTAAAGAACGACCTCAAGCACACGACAGGCGTTCTTTCCATGGCCAGAGCCATGCATCCGGATTCCGCGGGTTCCCAGTTCTTCATCATGGTAGCCGATGCGCCGCATCTGGACGGACAGTATGCAGCTTTCGGCAAGATCACCGAGGGAATGGATGCTGCGCAGGAGATCGTGAACGTTAGAAGAGACTGGAATGACAAACCGCTGAATCCGGTCGTGATCAAGTCAATTCGTGTCACAGAGGAGTAATCGAATGAAAGTATATAACACACTGACCAGAAGAAAAGAAGAGCTGGTGCCGATCGAGCCGGGAAAGATCTCGATGTACGTCTGCGGCCCGACCGTCTACAACTATTTCCATATAGGAAACGCGCGTCCGCTCGTCGTGTTCGACACGATGCGCAAGTATCTGGAGTACCGCGGCTATCAGGTCAAGTACGTCCAGAACTTTACGGATGTAGATGATAAGATCATCAACCGCGCCAAGGAAGAGCACATCACCGCGCCGGAAGTTTCCGAGAAGTATATCAAAGAATATTTCAACGACTGCAAGGCGCTGAACGTGCGCAAGGCAGACGTGCACCCCAAGGTTTCCGAGCACATTCCGGACATCATCGAGTTTGTGCAGGACCTGATCGACAAGGGATACGCGTATGAGGCGGACGGAGACGTCTACTTCTCCACGCGCAAGTTCCCGGAGTACGGCAAGCTGTCCGGACAGAACATCGATGATCTGGAGTCCGGCGCGAGGATCGCGATCGGTGAGGTGAAGAAGGATCCATTAGATTTTGCCCTCTGGAAAGCGAGAAAAGAAGAGAGCGAGATCGCGTGGGAATCCCCGTGGGGCATGGGACGCCCTGGCTGGCACATCGAGTGCTCCGCGATGTCCAGAAAGCACCTCGGCAAGACCATCGACCTCCACGCAGGCGGACAGGATCTGCAGTTCCCGCACCATGAGAACGAGATCGCGCAGTCTGAGTGCTGCAACGGCGTGCCGTTCGCGCACTACTGGATGCATAACGCATACATCACGATGGACCGCGTCAAGATGTCCAAGTCGAAGGGTAATTTCTTTACGGTCCGCGATATCCGCAAGGAGTATTCCGGTGAGGAGATCCGCTTCTTCCTGTTGTCCGGGCACTACAGAAGCCCGATCGACTTCAGCCGCGAGCTGATGGCGCAGTCCAGAAGCGCGCTGGAGAGAATGAAGAACTGCAAGGAGAACCTGGAGTTCCTGAAAGCAAACGGCGCAGACGGCGCTGTGAACGAAGAAGAGCAGAAGACGCTGGACGGCTATGACGTATTCCGTCAGAAGTTCATCGAAGCCATGGATGATGACCTGAATACGGCAGACGGCATCAGCGCCGTGTTCGAGCTGATCACAGCGATCAACACGCAGGCGCGCGGCGGTGCGACCAGGGCGTTTGCTGAGGCGTCCCTGAAGACTTTGATGGAATTCTGCGACGTGCTGGGACTGCTGCAGACAGAAGAGGACAATTCCGTGGACGCAGATATCCAGGCGCTGATCGATGAGAGACAGGCTGCCCGTAAGGCGAAGAACTTCGCCCGTGCAGACGAGATCCGTGACCAGCTGAAGGCGCAGGGCATCACGCTGAAGGATACGCCGCAGGGTGTGCAGATCATCCGGGACTGATATGACAGACTTTCACGCAAGAAC
>JAFOML010000049.1 GCA_017425345.1 Eubacterium sp.
AGCAGACGATCAAGGCTGCGAAGGCCTTTGCTGTCACAGATGCGAAAGGCGCAGTCACCTACCAGAAGACCAAGGGCAATGCCAAGATCACGGTCGGCGCCAAAGGAAAGATCACGGTCAAGAAAGGCCTGAAGAAAGGAACGTACAAAGTCAAAGTCAAGGTCACAGCCGCCGGAACGGATGCGTATCAGCCCGGCAGCAAAGTGGTGATCGTCACGATACGAGTAAAATAATCAGAACCAATACAGGGATGTCCCGACAAAAGGTGTTTTACCTCTTTCGGGACATCTTTTTTCATAACTAATTTTTGACTTGATTGTTCAACATCTCTATGGTATAATCAATCATAAATAAAAGTATTACATTTTGGTTATATTCGGAGGGTTTTATGAAAAGTAAAAGAAGAGCGTTTATGATCAGCGCATTGTTCCTTCTGGTTCTGAGCATCAGCCTTCTTGCAGCCGGATGCGGTGGCAGTGAAGGTGGCGAAAGCGACGTCACTAAGATCACCATCGTACAGCAGTACGGCATGGCTTATGCTCCATTCAAAGTAATGGAGGAACAGAGTCTGGTGGAATCCAATTACAAGGGAGAAGGCACCCTGGAGGTAGAGTATTCCGTATTGAACTCCGGAAGCTCTATCAATGATGCATTCCTGTCTGGGGATGTGCAGGTCGGCGCGATGGGTGTAGCGCCTGCGATCACAGGTACCATGTCAGATGCGGGTTACAAAATTTGTTCTAACATGTCCGCACAGCCGCACCGTATCATGACGAATAATCCGAAGATCAAGACTTTGAAAGATATCGGAGCGAAAGACCAGATCGCGCTCGTCAACCTGGGCAGCTTCCAGCACATCCTGCTCGCGATGGCCTGCGAACAGCAGCTTGGCGACGCTCACGCGCTGGACAACAATATTGCTGCGATGGCACATCCGGACGGCATGACGGCACTGCTGAACAAGCAGGTCGCGTGTCAGCTGACGACTTCGCCTTACGTGTTCAAAGAAGCCGCAGAAGGCATGACAGAAGTCAAGGCACTCAGTGAAGTATGGCCGGAGGGCAATTCCTTCATCGTGGCCGTCGCTTCCAAAGATCTGCATGATAACGATCCGGAAGCTTATCAGGCGGTAGTGGACGCAATCGCAGAGGCAATCGAGTATCTGAACAACAATAAGGAAGAAGCGGCAGAACTGCTCTGCGCAAATGAAGACGTTGACGCAGAAACCATGCTGGAATGGCTGAATGACCCGGCCTGCGTCTATGATACGCAGCTGAAGGGTGTCATGGATATGGCGGACTTTATGGCCGAAAACAAATTCCTGGAAGTCGAAGGTCCTTCTGACATTTCGGATCTCGTCTTTGACAACGTACAGGGAGAGTAATCTATGAATCGAGAAGCCAAATCTGAAGTCCGGGATCAGATCGCGTTCCTGATCTGCTTCATCGCAGTATGGTATATCGTCTATCAGATGCAGGTGTTCCCGGAGAGGAGTTTCCCCTCTCCGGGACAGATCGGCCAAAGCCTGATCAAGGGCTTTGCTGAAAATGACCTGCTCACCTATACAACGTATTCGCTTTCCCTGATCGTCAAAGGCCTTGCTATCGGTATCGGCCTTGCGTTCGTGTTTTCGGGGCTGGCCGTGGTCAACCGGCATTTTCACGCAGTCTATAATCTGATCGTATCGATCTGCGACCTGCTGCCGGGTGTCGCCCTGCTCCCGCTGGCCATCATCTGGTTCGGCATCGGAGAACTGACGATCATCTTTATCGTCGTGCACTCGATCCTCTGGCCGATGTCACGGAGTATCATGGACGGGTTCAAATCGATCCCGAATCTTTACATTGAAGCCGGAAAAAACATCGGACTCATAGGCGTCCGGCTGGTGACTGGCGTCTATGTGCCGGCTGCGTTCTCGAGTATCGTGTCCGGCATGCGTGTCGGCTGGGCAAGAGCATGGCGCGGCCTGATCAGCGTCGAAATGATTTTCGGAACAACCGGTTCCGGTGCCGGAATCGGCTGGTATATCTTTATGCGCAGGGTGAATCTGGACAGCGCAGGAGTCTTCGCTTCGCTGATCGTCATCATTGTGATCGGTGTCGTGATCGAATATGTCGGGTTCCGCACACTTGAGCGGCATACGGTCAGAAAGTGGGGGATGATACGATGAAGACTTTGTTAGAAGTAAAAAAGCTGACGAAAAACTACCACGACGGACCAGACTCCCGTGACATTCTGCATGACCTGAACCTGACCGTGAACGAAGGCGACTTTCTCACGATCCTCGGTCCTTCCGGCTGCGGCAAGACTACGCTTATCCGGTGTATCGCGGGGTTTGAGACATTTGAGGGCGAAGTGCTGATTGACGGAAATCCGGTCTCGGGTCCCGGGATCGACCGTATGATGGTCTTCCAGGATTTCAATCAGCTGTTCCCGTGGAAAACAGTGAAGAAAAACATTCAGTATCCGCTGAAGGTGAACGGTGTGACCGACAAGGCGGAGCTTGACCGTATCGCGGAGGAACACCTGGAACTGGTCGGACTGAAAGGGAAAGGCGATCTTTATCCGCATCAGCTCAGCGGCGGCATGAAGCAGCGCGTCGCGATTGCCAAGGGACTGGCGCTGAACCCGCGGATCATTCTGATGGACGAGCCGTTCGCGGCACTGGATGCGATGACACGGAACAAGCTGCAGAAGGAACTGCTTCGTATTCAGGAGAAAGAGCATGCAACCGTGATCTTCATCACGCATAACATTCAGGAAGCGCTGGTGCTGGGCACCCGCGTCATGCTGATGAGCAAGACGGGTGAGATCAAGATCAACATCAGGAACGAGATCGAACGCCCTGTCACGCCGGCATCTGCCGGTTACGGCGAACTTTGGACCCGGATGAACGAGGCTCTCTGGGAAGAGGACACAGAAGCATAACAGTACCAAGCAAGGAGGACGACCTTACGTGGCCGTCCTTTTTTGATGCAGATTTTGTTCCAAAAGCGGGCTTGCCGCGATCAGAGCACGTAGCCCTTGACCCAGACTTTCAGCGCGTCTGCGTCTTCTGTTCCGCCAAGCCGCTTTCCTTCCAGAACATCTGCCCCCGGCGCGGATGGCGCGAGATAGACATCCGTCTTTCCAATACCACTTCCACCGGAAGTCGCAAACGGAATGATCGTCTTTCCGCTGAAATCGTAGCTTTCCAGGAATGTATTCACGATGTGCGGCGCCACGCCCCACCAGATCGGATATCCGACATAGATCACATCGTACTGTGCGATATCCGCGTCCTTCGCGGAGAGCGCCGGCCGGGACTGTGGATCGTTCATCTCAACCGAGCTTCTGCTCTTCTTGTTCATATAGTTCAGATCATCTGCACTGTACGGAACTTCCGGTTTGATCTCATACAGATCTGCTCCTGCAACCTCTGCAAGTTCCCTGGCAATTCTCTCGGTCACGCCGCTGGCGCTGAAATATGCGATTAGTCTATTGCTCATGGTATACCTCCTTTTCTTACTATTATGCGGTAAATCGCAGCAGTGTGCAATATGAAATTGCCCATTTGAAGATTCGATTGGGCGGTGTTTGCTGCCAGGCTTAATGACATTTGACTATTTTGTACACTGCAATCATGATATACTGATTAAAACATGAGATAAGGATGTGAGTTTATGGGAAATAGAACAGTATTCAGATGCGTGGTCAAGCGGCAGAGACGTCGCGATGTCGCGGCAGATATTCCGCTTAACGGTTGTGAGATCAGTAAGGACGATATAACGGCTTCTGTCAGCGAAGTTTTGTCCGGTGAATGTCGGCTCGGCAAGATCGATCTTACTATCAGCAATTCGGAGCTGGAAATATGTGATTTTCTCGATATGCCGACACCTATCCGTCTGTTTATCCCCATGCGCGAAAAGCCGCTGAATATCACGGCTTTGTATATGTTCAGCTCGTGGTGGTCGCGCCCCGCGTTTATTCAAAGTCCTGCCGATATGCCCGACAAGACACAGGTCGCGCTGTTTGAATTCCGCAACCGATACGCCTGTTTTGTGCCGATGGTCGGCAATGACTTCAAGGCTTATCTGACGAGCGGTACCAAATCAGAGCTTCAACTGGTATTGACGGCGCTGTGCGGAGGGATCAGTCAAATTCACGAGCCGCTGTATCTCTACGCCGAAGCACAGTCTTTAGATGAGGCGATCACGACGTTATTCAGGGAGCTTGCGCGCATCAAGAACATCAGGCCGCGCGAGCAGCGCCGTCTGCCGGAGATGTTCCGCTATCTCGGATGGTGCAGCTGGGACGCGTTCTACACCGACGTCGATGAGACCGGGATCCGTCAAAAGGCGGCTGAATTTGACGAAAAGCAGCTCCCCGTCAAATGGATGATCATAGACGACGGCTGGCTGACATTGAAAAATAGGCTGCTCTATGATTATCGTCCCGATCCCGAAAAGTTTCCCGATGGATTCACAAAGATGACCGAGGATATCAAAAACACTACTTCTGTCGAATGGTTCGGTGTGTGGCACGCGCTGATGGGCTATTGGAGCGGGATCTCGCCCGACAGTCCTGTTGCCGTTCAAGAGGCGGAGTATCTCTGCCGCACGATGAACGGAAGGCTCGTTCCCGATCCCGAACGCGGCGTGGGTTTCTATCGCGACTGGTACAGAGTACTGAACGAGCAGGGCATCAGCTTTGTCAAGGTGGATGGTCAGGGTACGATCCCGCTGTGTTTTGAGAACACGGTTCCGCTCGCTAAAGCTGCGCGCGATCTGCACAGCGCTCTCGAGAGCGGCGCCGCAAGGATGGACGGCGCTGTGATCAACTGTATGGGTATGGCGATGGAAAACATCCTCTCGAGACCCGCAACCTCCGTTTCACGCAACAGCGACGATTTTTTCCCGAAGCGGGAGGACAGCTTCAGGGAGCATCTGCTGCAGAACGCCTATAACGCGCTGTACCACGATCAGATCAACTGCTGTGACTGGGATATGTTCTGGACAAATCATCCCGACGGAAAAAAGCACGCGCTGCTCAGAGCGATCAGCGGTGGTCCGGTCTACGTCAGCGACCGCGTCGGAGAAACCGTTCCCGAGGTCCTGAGACCGCTGTGTTACGCAGACGGCGAGCTGCTGAGGATGGATCGCTCGGCAAAGCCGACGGATGACTGTGTTTTCGCTGATCCGATGGCTACCGGTTTTTTGAAGCTGCAAAACACGGCGCGTTACGAGAATAATCTGATCGGCGGCGGTATCGCAGTATACAGCCTGTCCGATAAAGATATCAGCTGTTCCCTGTCCCCTGCCCAGATCAACGGTATCACAAAGGGAGACAGGTACGCGGTATACGATTATTTCAGCGGTACGGTTCGCTATGTCGATTATGAGGAGTCGGTCGAGTGTACGGTAGAGGGCGGCGGCTTCAGATGGTTCGTCATCCTGCCGGCGACCGGTTTCTGTACCTGTTTCGGACTGACGGACAAATACGTCGGGTTCGCTGCGGTCGAGAGCATAAGCGATGGCGAAAACAGACAAACCGTCATACTGCGCGAATCGGGCACGGTAACATGGGCGTCCGACCGTTCGCCGAAGCGTGCCATGGTGAACGGGCAGGATATGACCGATCACGTTCAGACAGAAGGCGGACTGATCCGGTTGCCGCTTCCTGAACACGCAGCTCGGACGATTGTCGAGGTTCAATTCTAAGAGCAAGTATAACGGGCGCCGGATGTCCACCTCCTTTTCGACCAATGGCTGCAACACTTCCGGCAAAATATGATACTTAATCAATGTAAGGGACATATTAGACCGGAAAAGGAGTGTATCTGTTATGAAAATAGGAAAGAAAGCGATCATATTCATACTTATCACCGCAATGGTCATCGGCATGTCCGCATGCGGCAGCACCAAACCGGAGGCTGCTTCAGAGACGGCTTCCGATGCATCGGAAGGATCTGCAGAAGCCGTGAGTGGAGGCTGGGTGATCAACGATCAGGAGTTGCAGGCGAAACTTCCGGAGGAAGTTGAAAAAGCATTCAGCAAGGCGACAGAAACCCTGACGGGGGCTACCCTCGAGCCGGTCGCATACGTCGGCTCTCAGGTCGTCGCCGGAATGAACTACATGATACTCTGCCGGGCCACAAGCGCAACAGAGAAAGCAGAGGCAACCTACCAGATGGCAGTCATCTATGCAGATCTCGAAGGAAATGCGGAGATCACTTCTCTGAAAGACTTTGTGCTCTCCAGGTACACCGAAGGGGAAGGCACCAGAGACGTTCAGCAGCTTACCGGCGGATGGTCCGCCGCTGCCGATGCCGCAGGTGCAGGCCTTCCGGAAAACGCGAAGGACGCATACGACAAGGCACTGGAGACCGTATGCTGGGAATGGGCCGAGGTCGAGCCTCTCGCCTGCCTTGGCAGCCAGGTCGTGTCCGGAACGAACTACGCGATCCTCTGCAAGGGAACGCTGACTGAGGACGGCTCCGCGGAACGAATCTTCGTCGTCACCATTTACGAGGATCTCAAAGGGAATGCCGAAGTGACCAACATAAACATTCTCGATCTGGCCGAGTTCAACGAGTAAATTAGAACACCACGAAAAAACCCTTGGAACCGTTGCAATTCCAAGGGTTTTTCTATGGAGCTCCCGGCCGGACTTGAACCGGCGACCTGCGCGTTACGAAGGCGCATTCAAACGTGTATTTTTCAACGGTTCACTTGATTATTGCCGAAAGGGTGCCGCATTTACCTCTTCTTCTCATATCGCTTGTTAATCAACTTAGCAATGTCTTTAAGATCCTTTAAATCTGTATGAGAATACTCGTTTATCTCGGACGATACTCTCCTCAATCTTCGCAATCCAGTAATCGCGATTCCGTTTGAGATTTGCTTTTCGATTTTCCCAATCATATCCATGCCAGAATTCACCATCAACAAAGACTGCGATATGGTATCCCTGAATTGCTATGTCCGGAGATCCTGGGAGTTTTCTATAATTACGCCAATACCGATATCCTTTATGCCAAAGTGCCTTTGCTAATGCTTCTTCATCGCTCCCACCCTTTAATTTGACGTTGGACATTCGCCTCGATGTCGCTTCGTCGGTATCGTAATGCTTAGGATGCCACGGGCTATCAGATCCAGTACTCGCGGAGCAAATCTTTCAGGAAGCACGTCAAAACGCTGAAACTGAAAAAATGCCCGAAGAACGGCAAGAAGATCAGTAAGCTGAAAGCGAAGAAGAAATACTTCGTCCGCGTCCGCGCGATCCGCAAGGCCGGCGGGAGAACCCTGTACAGCAAGTGGTCGAAGGTAAAGGCTGTGAAAGTTAAGAAGTGAGCGAACGGGAGCTGTCTTTATGTGCAGAGTCAGCTCTTTACTTCTGCCAACCTCTAAAACGTTCAGAAATCCCCCATTCACTCCTTATGCTATACTGTTAGCATGTAATCATTTCCAGCGCACTGTTTCACGCAACTGTTTTTAGTTGCTAAATAGTTGGTGTCATGATATACTGATGATAAGGATGGGCAATCATGAGCAAGAAAGAGAAGCTGATTCTTAAATTGAAAGCAAATCCAAAGGATTTTACCTTTGATGACGCCGAATCATTGCTTTATTACTTCGGATACAGTCGAGCAAACAAAGGGAAGACCAGTGGGTCCCGAGTTATGTTCAAAAACGAACGCAACGGCAGAAAACTATTAATGCATAAACCCCATCCTCGCAAAGAACTGCTTTCCTATCAAATCAAACTGCTTATCGAACATTTGGAACAAGAGGGATTATTATGAACAATACGATTGAATACAAGGGATACGTTGGCAGCATAGAGTTCTCTGAAGACGATGCTGTTTTCTTTGGAAAGGTGCAGGGAATCCGGTCCCTTATTTCATACGAGGGTACTAACGCGGTCGAGTTGATTTCTGATTTCCATGGAGCTGTCGATGCATACCTGGAAATGTGCGAAAAGGAAGGCTCTTCTCCCGAAACCCCCTACAAAGGAAGCCTGAATATCCGTTTTAAAGACAAGAGCATCCATAGACGCGCGGCTATATATGCCCTCAACCATCAGCAGAGTCTAAACAGCTTGATCGAAGAAGCTGTTGCCGAAAAGCTCGCTGCTTCCGGGTTATAATAAAGGTCTGCCTAAGAATCGAGAAGTGAAGCTCAATGCCCCACTTCTTTCTATTCTCATCCGCTTACTCCTCCTCGTATTTCAGGATATCACCGGGCTCACATTCCAAGGCCTGGCAGATTCCTGACAAGGTTGAGAATCGGATCGCATTCACCTTATTATTCTTGATCTTGGAGAGGTTGACGTTCGTGATGCCGACCTTCTCCGCCAGTTCATTCAGAGACATGTGGCGTTTGGCCATCATGACATCCAGTTCCAGAACGATTCTGCCCATTCTGCTCACCTCCCTCAAACCAGTCCGTCCGTGTCCTGCTGCAGTTCTGCTCCGTAAGCGAAGAACTGGGAAAGGCTCAGGACGACCAGCCCGATCAGAACGCCGCCAATGCTCACGCTTGTATTGAGAGCAACGCTTCCGAGAACGATTCTTGTGACGATGCTCATGATGATGCCTACGACCGGAGCTGCGATGCAGAAGATTCCGATTTCCCTTACCATGCGGACCGTGTCAGGCTGGAAGGGTGTGGCGCCTTTGGAGAATTTTGTCTCCCCTCTCGCGGTCCGGAATATCAGATAGATGTTCCGGAACACCATTGCCATGAGCGCACTCGTGATCAAAAGCGCAATCGAGAAGATGATGAAGGCTGTGGAAATCTGTCCGTCCGCCAGCCCATCCATGCTAATCTCAAATCCGGTCAGTGAAAACACTTCCCCGGAATTCTGATCTGCGAGCTGAATCATCTCCAGCGCCTTCAGATTCCCGCTCGCAGTCATGATGATCAGCACGACGGAAAAAGCACAGGTGATCCAATAACCGATTTCAATGATCTTCGAAATAATGATAACTGCCTTACTCATTTCTGTTTTCTCCTCTTCTAAACATGTTCTTTCCAGTGTTTATCACTTTCCGTTTATTGTTTATCGTTTATCGTTAAACACACTATAGCACCCCAGGTATCGTTTGTCAACAACTTTTTAATGTTTTTCGATAAACTCTTTCACACCCGCATCTCTTATGGTATGATGAGAGAGAATCTACAAGTATCAAGAGGAACCACATGAAAGACCTAAAGAAGAACACCTGCCACCTTGCCCTCATTCAGGCGGAACCCGTCATGTTCGATAAGGCAGCCTCGCTCGCCAAGGCACTCCGGCTGAACCGGGAAGCTGCCGACCAGAATGCAGAGCTCATCGTCTTTCCGGAGCTCTTCATCCCCGGCTATCCCTTTGGGATGAACTTCGGATTCAGCACCGGCAAGAGAACCGAGGAAGGACGCGAAGACTGGATGAAGTACTGCGAAGCCTCTGTCGTCGAAGGCGAAGAGGAATTCCGGCAGCTTGCTGCAGCGGCTGCGGAATCCGGCGCATACATCAGCATCGGCTTTTCGGAGAGAGATTCAACGCACTGGAAGACCGCATCGATGATCAGAAGAAGACCCTTGTGGATCATCACGTCACGCGCTTCGTGAACAATCAGTGTGAACCCTTCGCAGGCATCATCTTCACCAACATGGCGAGCGACCTGGAACGTGCAGGTGACCATGCCGTCAATATCGCTTATGCGCTGACGGATGAGGATCCGGAGGATCAATTCAAGAGCGATGCAGTTGTAGAATAGGATAAAAAGAGGACCGCCGACCAAAAGGCCTGAACTTGTAAGATCAAAGTAGACATGAAAAAAAGCGTGTCTACTTTTCTTATGATAAGATTTATGTAAGGAGGTGGTTTTATGGGAAGACCAAAAGGAGGCAAGAATCGAAGATGGCCTGTTGAGGAGAAGATACGTATCATAAACAGACATTTGGCAGATCACATCTCGATGGAACAGGTTGCAAGAGAAGAAAACATCAGTAGCGGAATGTTATCGTCATGGATTGACAAATATCTTGATGGTGGCGAAACTGCTTTGGCTGGCAGATCAGGTAATCCGTACGCAGCTTTGAATAACAGTATTAGAAATGTATACCAGTGATTTTAAGCTTCATGTCTGCAAGGCCAAGGAACAAAATCCGGATAAGACCTTCAAGCAGATTGGAACCGAATACGGTATTGGCGGAGCGACCGTATCCGATTGGTACCGTAAGTACCGACTGTATGGCGACCTCGCTTTCGATCCTAAGGAAAAACTCTGCTTGAACGTTGAATTTTCAACATTCTCGCAGAGTCTTCTTCCTGGAGCTCCCGGCCGGACTTGAACCGGCGACCTGCGCGTTACGAATGCGCTGCTCTACCGACTGAGCCACGGAAGCATGAGGCCGCCACTTGCGACCTTTCCTAGTATAATATATTTTTTCAAGAAGTTCAACTGTTTTTTTGACAGACGGTGCTCATTTCACCTTCATTTTACATACCTGTACCGGTTTCCTTCGAACCGCTGGTCGAACCGGCAGATTCCACGGAAGTCGCAGTACGTACAGGAGCTGCGGTCGCCGGACCGCATCGGCGCAATCGGAATCTCTCCCCCTTCCATCTGCGCGGCAAGCTCAGAGAGGCGCTCATCTACCGCATTCGCGAGCTCTGCGAACTCCTCTTCCGTCATCAGCGCGCAGTCCGCGCTGCCGGACAGCGTCCCGTCCTTGGTCCGCCTGATCCCGGTCACCTCAGATCGGCTCTCAAAATTCCCGCAGACATCCTCCACATTCGTATCCGCATCCACAAGGATTCCCTTCAGCTCAAACCGCCGGCGCAGCTGCGCCTCGATCATTTCAGGCAAAGCCCCGCTTCCCGCTGCCAGGATCCGCGGATCCTGAATGTGGAAATAGAAGACGCCTGCCGGCTCGCCGGTCTCGCCGCGCGCCGCTTTCATGTACAGCATCAGCTGCAGACGGTAGCCGGCGCGGACTTCGTCCATATTCAACTTGTTTTCCGCCGATTTATAGTCCAGAATGTTGATCCGTCCGCTCGTAAGCAGGTCCAGACGGTCGATCTGCCCTTCGATCAGAACGGTGCGGTCCCCGCACGGAATCTCGATTGCCGGGATGTCGCGCCCACGTCCGAATCCGACCTCATACCGGCTCTCCGCGATATGACCCGCCCGCGCCTGCAGGACGAGCATCCAGAGCGTGCCGAGACAAGTCTTACGAATACGCTGGATCTTATACTTCTCCTCTCCGCTAAAGGAGAAGAGCCCGTCGCGATAATTCTCTTCGATCCGGGAAAGCGCCTGGTCTACGATCGTCTCCAGGTCCTCGCGGCTCACGGTCTGCCAGAGGTTCTCCTCGGACAAAATCTCCGCCGCCTCCATCAGACACAAATGATACACATCCCCGATCGCGCGCGGATCCGCGCGAAACTCGCGCTCCTCCGCGGGCTTCAGCCCGAACTGCACGTAATAGCGGAACGGACATCTCGCATACGTTTCGATCCGGGACGGGCTCAGCACATCGAAACCGTCCTTTTCCCGGAACAGGATCTCCCGCTCCCCCTTCGGCAGCGAATCCGTCTGATTCTGAAAGGCAAGCGCCTGATCGATATGCTTCATGAATTCCGGATTCTCATCACGATACCAGTCTTCGACTGGCTTCCAGAACGCATCCTCCTGCCTTGTCCGCTTCGCTTTCCGCATCGCGTCCACCAGATGCCGCATCGTGCTCATGCGGCCGCCGACCAGCTCGTTCCGGTCCGCGCGGTTCAGCACATCCTCCTGCACAGACAGCGCAGGGAAGACCGACAGGACAGAATCCACGATCTCCGAACGGCGCAGTTCCTTTCCCTCTTCATCTGAGACACTGTAGCCGATCCACAGCGCATCCGACGGTTTGCTCATGTTCCGGTATATCGAGAGACGCTCTTCGGCAATGCGGACCTGATCGGATTTACAGATCAGATGACCCGCTTCTTCCAGCGCTTCCAGCTCCTCCAGCGCAAACAGCCCGCCGGTGTCCGCTTCCGAAGGCAGGACCCCTTCGTTCGCGCCGAGGATCACCAGCGCCCGGATCTCGCCCGCGCGCGTTCTCTGCATCGTTCCCATCATCAGGTCGTCGATGGAAGACGGCAGGACGCCGACTTCGATCTGCGAGAGTCCGACGCGGAACATCTCGGAAAAGTCCGCAAGATCAAACGGCTCCTCCGCGGTCAGCGCCACGATCTGATCCAGGATCCCGCAGACGAGCGCCCAGATCTGCGCGGTCTCTTCCGCCAGATCCGGCAGGCCCAGCGCCTGCTGCTCTTCCATAAAGGACTGCAGGCGTTCTAATATCCCGAGCTTTTTCGTCAGCAGCTCATAAAACTGCACCGTGAACATCTGCACATTTTCGGCGCGCGCCGCCAGCGCTTCTACTTCCAGAAACGGCGTCACGGCGCGGGCGCGCAGCTCTTCCATTGCGGCGAACCCTTCTTCCCCGTACTCGTCCAGCCCCTTCCGGAGTGGTTTTTTCCACATCGTGCCGCGGATGCGGTACTGCCTTGCGTAGATTTCCAGCCGCTCGACCTCTTCCGGGGTAAGCGGCAGGAATCCCGATTTCAGCGCCTTCAGAAGATCCTCAGTCCGGTACCGGTTTACGACCGTTGTGAGGAGTGAAATCAGGCAGACGGCAAGACCCGCGTTCAGGATTCCACGCTTGCTGTCATGGAACAGCGGCAGCCCGTATTCCTCAAAGACGCGGCTTGCAACGGAAGCCCGAAGCTTCTGGTCATTGCAAACCACGACGATATCTCTTCTCCGATACCCGCAGTCCCTAAGCAGGTGCAGGATGAAGGCCGCGGCCGATTCCGCCTCATTGTATATGTTCGCGGCCTCACACACCGTGATCGCGGTCGGCGCCTCCCGGTACGGGTGCACCGGCGCCGCAAACAGCTCCTGTTCGATCACAGCAAGCTCCGGCGCGGCTTTCGCAACCGCGAGAGCAGCGCCTGCCGCTTCCGGCAGCCTCGCGATGGCTGCGCGTTCTCCGATCTCGCATCCGACGTCGCGGGCGGTCTGCACCAGCAGTCCTGCAACCGTATCCGTCAGCCCGAAGATCGCCTCGTCGCGGCAGTTCCGGTCGATCGTCAGAACCACGTTCACCTCTTCTGCGGCAGCCATCAGGCCGCCGAGCACCTTCAGCGCCTTCGGCGCCAGCGAGTCGAAGCCGTAGACCCAGACCGAGGCCCCACGCACATAGCGGGAATCGGCAATTCGCTCGATATACAGATCGATATAGTCTTCCGAATCCGTGTATTTTCCTTCGATCTCCTGCTGATAGCGGGTGTAGATGCGGGTGAGGTCCGTGAGCTTGCGGTGCAGGAGCTCCGAAGCCGGCACCGCATCCGCTGCCGCGGCCAGATCCTCCGGCGTGACACCGTACTGCTTCAGTTCGGAGATAAAGTCATTCGTGAGTTCTACGAAGGGCGTCTTCGCCATGTTCCCCTGAAACACGGTAAGATTCTCGTCCTCTTCCCGGCAGATGCGAGTGAGGAGCATCTGGCGTCCATACTTATCGATAAATGCTTTCCGGTCTCCGCCCAGCTCTTTCAGGATATTGTGTCCCAGCCTGGACATGCTGAAGACGTCCAGCCCGATCAGGCTGTCCGCCTCCAAAAAACGAAAAGCCTGCCTCTCCGCTTCCAGCGTATACTGGTCCGGCACGATCACAAGGACCGGCCGCGCAGCGCTGTATCCGCGCGCTGCGATGCGGCTGTAGACAAACTTTTCCTTATTAATAGATTCTCTTCCGTAATAGATGTTCAGCATCGGTCAATGACCTCCAGCAGTTCCATCGGGGTTTTGATCTCGAAGTCGGGTTTGAAGATGCCGACTTTGTCCTCGTCTTCCATGCTGTGCGTCCAGCCCACCAGGACCGCCCGGACCCCCGCGTTGTGCGCGCAGCCGATATCATAGCGCGTATCGCCGACGAACAGCGTCTCCGCAGGAGAAGCGTCGAGCTTGGCAAGGCCGATCAGCGCAGGTGCTGGCTCCGGCTTGTGGATATTCGTATCCTCGCACGTCACGACCGCGTCGAACGTGTTTTCCATGTCGAAGTACGAGAGCGCGGCTCTGGTGCTCACGCCGGTGCGGGACGTGACGATGGCCTGCCGGATGCCGCGCTTTTTCAGCGCTTCGATGAGCTCCGGCATCCCGTCGAACATCTCCCAGACATCCTCTCCGAGCGACGCCTGATAGTCCCGGTAGATCCTCACCGTCTCCTCCGGATCGTACATCGGGATCAGCCGCGCGAGCGAGTCGACCAGCCGCTCGCCGAACGTGCGGTAGATCGTGCGCTCATCGCCCTTCTCTCCGGTGCATGTCACAAACGTATGCTGCCACGAGTCCATGACGAGGCCCGCGGTGTCCGCGATCGTCCCGTCAAAATCGAACAAAATATTCCGAATCGCCATCTCTATACCTTCATCGTTAACGAAATCTTCTTCTTTTCCTTATCCACGCTCAGGATCTTCACCTTGACCGTGTCACCGACGGATACGACATCCATCGGATTCTTGACGAACTTCCGGCTCATCTGGGATACGTGCACCAGGCCGTCCTGCTTGACGCCGATGTCCACGAAGGCCCCAAAATCCACCACGTTCCTTACCGTCCCGGTCATCTCCATACCGGCTTCCAGATCGTCGAAATCCCGCACATCGCTCCGGAACACGACCGGCGGCGCATCTTCACGCGGGTCACGCGCCGGCTTCTTCATCTCCTCGATGATATCGACCAGCGTCGGCCTTCCGATACCGAGATCCTCTGCCATCTTGCTGATGCTGTCACTGAGCTTCAGCGCCGGATAGGCTTTCCAGATCTTCTCGTCAATCGCGGCTCCGACACCGCCTGCCGCAATATCTTCTCCCGTGATCCCGATCTTCTTCATCATCGCCTTGGCTGCCGGATACGATTCCGGGTGCACCGCGGTGCTGTCCAGCGGCTCCGTTCCGCCGCTGATGCGGAGGAATCCCGCGCACTGTTCAAACGCCTTCTTTCCGAGCTTCGGCACCTTCAGAAGCTCCTTGCGGTTCTTGAAGGAGCCGTTCTCTTCGCGGTAAGCCACGATGTTCTTCGCGATACCGCTGTTGATGCCCGCCACGTAAGAGAGCAGCGACGGGGACGCGGTGTTCAGGTCCACGCCCACGCGGTTTACACAGTTCTCGACGACGCCCGTCAGCGCGCCTTCCAACAGCTTCTGGTTGATATCGTGCTGGTACTGGCCGACGCCGATGTGCTTCGGGTCAATCTTGACCAGCTCTGCCAGCGGATCCTGCAGACGGCGGCCGAGGGACATCGCCCCACGAGTCGTCACGTCCAGATCCGGATACTCTTCACTCGCCAGCTTGGAGGCAGAGTAGACCGAAGCCCCCGCCTCATTCACGATCGTGTACTGGATCGGCAGCCCGGTCCTCTTCAAAAACCGCGCCACGACCTCTTCCGTCTCGCGGCTCGCGGTACCGTTTCCGATAACGATCACGTCGCAGCCGAACTTGTCAATCATCTTCTGCAGCGTGCGCTCGGTCCCGGCGATATCTTCTCTGGGCTTGGTCGGATAAACCGTAGAGTATGCTCTGAGCTTGCCGGTTCCGTCCAGCACCGCTACTTTACATCCCGTCCGGTAACCCGGGTCGATGCTGATCACGCGCTTGTTCCGCACCGGCGGCACCATGAGGAGGCTCTCCGTATTGCGGGCGAAGACCTTCACCGCCTCCGCTTCCGCGCGCTCCGTCAGCGCCCTTCTCGTCTCGCGCTCTACAGACGGAGCGATCAGCCGCTTATACGAATCCGCGACCGTCGCCTTCAGCGCGTCCAGGAAGATCGACTTGCCGCGGATCTCCTTCCGCTCGATCAGACCGGTGATCCGATCCGCATCCACGTCCACCTTGACCTTCAGCTTCTTCTCCTTCTCGCCGCGGTTCACCGCGAGGATCCGGTGGTTCGGCATCTTGGCGATCGCCTCGCTGCTGCCGTAATACATGTCGTAGACCGTCTTTTCGTCCGGGTCTACGGCTTCCGTCACGATCTTCCCGGTGTTATACGTCTTCTCGCGGATTTCCTCGGTCAGGTCCGCGTCGTCGGCGTACATCTCCGCGAGGATATCGCAGGCGCCCTGCAGCGCCTCATCCGGGGTTTCGACTTCCTTTTCCGGGTTTACAAAATCTTTGCAAACCTCCTCCACGCTCCCCTTCGTCTCCCGCTGCAGCTGGAGGATCATCGCGAGCGGTTCCAGCCCTTTGGCTCTCGCCTTGGAGGCTCTCGTCGCCTTCTTCTGCTTATATGGCTTATACAGGTCTTCGACGCGCTGGAGGATCTCCGCCTTATCGATTTCCTTCGACAGCTCTCCCGTCAGTTTTCCCTGTTCAGCGATCAGTTTCTTGACTTCCTCTTTCCGCTCTTCCAGTCCTCTGAGGTAGACGAGCCGGTCCGAAAGGTCGCGCAGCGTCACATCCGTGAGGCCGCCGGTAACTTCCTTTCGATAGCGCGCGATGAAGGGAATAGTGTTCCCTTCATCGATCAGTTTTACCGTGTTTTCGACCTGCGCAGGCCGTATTTGAAATTCTTCTGCCAGTTTCCTGAGTATGTCCATTATAGCTGTTTTAACTCCTCATTGATGAACGGATCCAGATTGCCGTCCATCACTCCCTGTACGTTACCGACTTCCGCTCCGGTGCGGTGATCCTTGACCATCGTATATGGCTGGAACACGTACGACCGGATCTGCGAACCCCAGGTGATCTGGGAGAAGTCTCCCTTGATCTCCGCGAGGTCTTCCTTATGCTGCTGTTCTGCCAGGTCCATCAGGCGGGACATCAGGATCTTCATCGCGACTTCCCTGTTCTGATGCTGGCTCCGCTCGTTCTGGCAGGTGACCACGATGTTCGTGGGCAGATGCGTGATGCGGATCGCCGAGTCTGTCTTGTTGACGTGCTGGCCGCCCGCGCCGCTGGAACGGTACGTGTCGACTCGGATATCCTCCGGGTTGATCTCGACCGTCAGGTCGTCGTCGATCTCCGGCATGACTTCCAGCGCGGCAAAGGATGTCTGCCGTTTGCCTGCCGCGTTAAACGGGGAAATACGCACCAGACGGTGCACGCCTTTCTCGTGCTTCAGGTAGCCGTAGGCATTTTCGCCTTCTACCATAAAGGTGACGCTCTTCAGTCCGGCCTCCGTGTCGTCCTGCAGGTCGACCACGTTTACCTTGTACTTCTTGCGCTCTGCCCAGCGGGTGTACATCCGGAACAGCATTTCCGCCCAGTCCATGGCTTCCACGCCGCCGGCGCCGGCGTGCAGCGAAAGCACCGCGCTGTTATGGTCATATTTTCCGTTCAGGAGTGTCTCGAGCTTGAACGCGTCGACGCGTTCTTTCAGATCATCGAAGGATTCTACGATCGCGTCTGCCTCATCCTCGTCTTCCATCTCTTCTGCCAGTTCAATCATCTCCTGCACGTCGGTAAGTTCGGTGTCCAGGTCATCGTACTTCTTGACTTTGTTCTCCAGGGAACTCTTTTTCTTCAGAAGCGACTGCGCGGACTCCGGATCATCCCAGAATCCCGGCTCCATCGTCTTCTCCTCATAGCTCTTGATCTGCTCCCTGAGTTCCGGCAGCTTCAGAGATTCGCCGACCGTTTTCAGCGTCTCCTGAAGTCCCGGCAGTTCGGACTTGATCGGGTCCAGTTTAAGCATTGCCATTCGCCCTCTCTCTCTCAAGGTCTTTCTGCATGCAGCAGTTCTTGTATTTCTTTCCGCTTCCGCACGGGCAGGGGTCGTTGCGTCCGACCTTCGGACGGTCTCTTCTGACGGTCTCCTGCTTGAACTCGCGCTCCGGAACCTCCTGCTCCTCCGGCATGTTCGCCGCGCCGGTGCTCTGCGCCATCGCGCGCATGATGCTGCGGTCGACGTTCGCGGCCTTGGACGCGTTCGACTTGCCGACCTCGATGACGGTACGGCGCTCCGTATCGGTGCGGATCGTCATGCTGTAGCAGTATGTGACGGTCTGTTCGCGGATCTCTGTCGTCATGGCATCGAACATGTCGAAGCCTTCCTTCGCGTATGCGGCAACCGGATCCTGCTGTCCGATCGCGCGGAGGCCGATACCTTCCTTCAGCTGATCCATGGCGTCGATCTGATCCATCCACAGGTTGTCGACGACACGCAGGAGGATCGCGCGCTCAACTTCTCTCATACGCTCTGCGCCGATCTCTTCTTCCTTCTTCTCATAGATGGCTTCGAACTCGGCGATGATATCTTCCTTCAGAGAATCGGCGGTCATGCTCATGAGCTCTTCCGTGCTGTATTCCGTCTGTCCCTCGTATTCGCGGGTGAGTCTTCTGAGGTTGCGGTTCAGGGTCTCAAAATCCCATTCCTCCGGATACTTCGACTCCAGCACGATCGGCTCGACGATATGCTCGACCAGGTCTCTCATCATGTTCATGATGTATTCCCGGAGGTCTTCGCCGAAGAGGACCTTGCGGCGCTCGCCGTAGATGATCTCTCTCTGCTTGTTCATGACGTTATCGTACTGCAGGACGTATTTACGGATACCGAAGTTCCGGCCCTCGACCTTCTTCTGTGCGCTCTCAATGGAGCGGGACAGCATGCCGGCCTCGATCGCCTCGTCTTCTTCCAGTCCCATGCGGTCGACCATGTGCTGCATGCGTTCGCCGCCGAACAGGCGCATCAGCTCATCTTCCAGCGCAAGGAAGAACTGTGTCTGGCCCGGGTCTCCCTGACGGCCGGCACGGCCTCGCAGCTGGTTATCGATACGGCGTGACTCGTGGCGTTCGGTACCGATGATGCAGAGTCCGCCCAGGGCGACGACCTGATCGTGTTCCTTGTCACGCTCGACCTTGAATTCCTCGTAATACTTCTTATATGCGTCTCTCGCCGCGTTCATCTCCGGATCGTCCGATGCGGCAAATCCGGTTGCGAAGCTGATCTGCTCATCCGTGTATCCGTTCTTCCGCATCTCGCGGCGGGCCTCAAAGTCCGGGTTACCGCCCAGGATGATATCGGTACCACGGCCTGCCATGTTCGTCGCGATGGTGACCATGCCGAGACGTCCTGCTTCTGCGACGATCTCCGCCTCGCGCTCATGCTGCTTCGCGTTCAGTACGTTGTGCGGAATACCGCGTCTCTTCAGCATATCGCTGATCTTCTCGGAAATCTCGATGGAGATGGTACCGACCAGGACCGGCTGTCCGGTCTCATGCACCTCTGCCACACGGTTCACGATCGCGCGGAACTTTCCTCTTTCCGTCTGGTAGACGGAATCCTGCTTGTCCTCACGGATGACCGGCTTGTTGGTCGGGATGACGACGACGTCCATGTTATAGATGTCACGGAACTCGTCTTCCTCGGTCTTCGCGGTACCGGTCATTCCGGCCAGCTTGTTGTACATGCGGAACAAATTCTGCAGCGTGATCGTCGCCAGTGTCTTCGACTCCGAACGCACCAGCAGGTGCTCCTTGGCCTCGATTGCCTGATGCAGACCGTTGCTGTAGCGGCGTCCGAACATCAGACGGCCGGTGAACTCATCGACGATGATGATCTCTCCATCCTTGACGATATAGTCGACGTCTCTCTCCATCAGGGAGTGCGCCTTCAATGCCTGCTGGACGTGATGGTTGATCTCCATGTTCTCCGGGTCACCGAAGTTCTCCAGTCCGAAGAACTCCTCTGCCTTCGAAACTCCCTGCTCGGTGAGGGAGACCTGCTCGTCCTTCTCCTCGACCTCAAAATCAGCGCCCTTGCTCAGCGTCAGCACGAACTGGTTCGCCTTCCGGTACAGATCCGTGGACTTGGTTCCCTGTCCGGAAATGATGAGCGGCGTTCTCGCCTCATCGATGAGGATCGAGTCGACCTCGTCGACGATCGCGTAGTTCAGCTCGCGCTGCATCAGCTCTTCTTTATATGTGACCATGTTGTCACGCAGGTAGTCGAAGCCGAACTCGTTGTTGGTTCCGTAGGTGACATCTGCCTGATAGGCGGCTCTTCTCTCCTCTTCACTGATGCCGTGAATCACGCATCCGACGGTGAGTCCGAGGAAGCTGTAGACCTTTCCCATCCACTCCGAGTCACGCTTGGCCAGGTAATCGTTGACGGTGACAACGTGCACGCCCTTGCCGGACAGCGCGTTCAGATACGTCGGCAGGGTAGCGACCAGCGTCTTACCTTCACCTGTCTTCATCTCGGCGATACGGCCCTGATGCAGGACCACGCCGCCGATGAGCTGTACGCGGAACGGCTTCAGTCCGATACTTCTCCATGCGCCTTCCCGACAGACGGCAAATGCTTCCGGCAGGATATCATCCAGCGTCTCCCCTTCTGCCAGTCTGTCTTTGAATTCCTGTGTCTTTGCTTTCAGCTCTTCATCGCTGAGGGCCTGCATCTGACTGTCCAGCGCCTCAACCTTGTCGACGATCTTAGAGACCTTCTTGACCTCTCTCTTGTTCAAATCTCCAAAGATCTTTTCTACTAAACTCATTTATCTGCTCTCCCCTTTCTGAAGTTCTTCTTCGTCTGGTTTCTTCTCTACTCGTATATTGACTTCCAACGCTTTTCTTCCATCCGCCCGGGTGACGCGTCCGCGGAAGATCTTCCCGCCGGCATCGTATTCAAACGAGTCCCCCACAGCCGGCAGCTTATCGATCTGCAGGACCACCCAGCCGTTGACAGTCGTGACGTCGGTCTCGATCTCCTCATCGAAGTAGTCGAACATCTTCTCGACGTTCGTGCCGCCCAGCACGCGGTAACTGCCGTCCTGCAGCGGTGTGATCTCCGTACTCTCGACCTCATCGTGCTCGTCGTAGATCTCTCCGACCAGCTCCTCGATGATGTCCTCCATGGTGACCAGTCCTTCGGTGCCGCCGTACTCGTCCACGACGATGGCGATCTGTGACTTCTTGGCCTGGAGCATCTTCAGCAGCGCGGCGATCTTGATCGATCCGGCGACAAATACGACCGGTTTGACGTAATCGGCGATCTGCTTATCCTTCCCGGCGATAAAGTTGTGGAAATCCTTCTGGTTCAGAACGCCCAGGATCTTATCCAGATCATCCTCATACACCGGCATTCTGGAAAAGCCCGTCTCCAGAAACAGCTGTGCGACCTCCTCCTTGCTCATCTCGAGATCGATCGCTTCGATCTCCACGCGCGGAGTCAGTACGTCATAGGCCTCCAGCTCGTTGAACTCGATCGCATTCTGGATGAGCTCGCTCTGCTCTGCCTGGATGCTGCCTTCTGTCTCTGCCTCCTCCACCATGGTCTTCAGCTCGTCCTCGGTGATGGAGTGGTCCGGGCCTGTCTTGAAGAGGAACATGAGCAAAATCTTCCACTTCGAAAACAGCCAGTTGATCGGTGTCAGAAGACCCATGAGAAAACGGATGAACGGCTCGGAGAACATGGCGAAGCGTTCCGGAGATTCCTTGGCCAGACTCTTGGGGCTGACTTCTCCAAAGATCAGCACTACGATCGTCATGACGACCGTCGAGACGGTCGCTCCGTATCCCGCGTACAGCTTCACGAACAGTACCGTCGCGATCGCTGTATTGGCAATGTTCACCAGGTTGTTTCCGACCAGGATCGTTGAAAGAAGCGTATCGTACTGCTCTTCCAGCTCCAGCACTTTCTTCGCGCGCCGGTTCCCGTCATTCGCCATATTCTTCAGCTTGATCCGGTTCGCGGACGTGAACGCGGTCTCCGTAGCGGAGAAAAATCCTGAAAAGACGAGCAGGACTACGATCGCTCCGATATACACCCATAACTCCTGGGTTTCCATACGGTTCTACTCCTTTATTATCAGCGTTTCCGGGTCTGCGCCAAATGCGCATAACCCGACATAATATGATACCATATAGCGGGGTTAAAATAAAGATTTTCGCCCAAATCTTCAACAAATCTCCACGCGGATCCGGGGACACTTTATCACAACAAAGTGCTACACATTGGGTGACAATTGTGCTATACTTGTGGAAGAAAGAAACGGGGAGACGGCGGCATGGATTTTGTAATAAAACAACGTACCCGCTGGAGAATCGTCACCCTTGACGATAGAAGAAAGGAGGCGTGCGATGTCAACGAAAGCCGAATTACTAGAATATCTGCAGAGCGCCAAGGGCGAGTTTGTGTCCGGGCAGGATATCGCGGATCATCTGAAGATCTCGCGCAATTCGGTGTGGAAGGCCGTTACCGCGCTGAAGAAGGACGGCTACCAGATCGAAGGGCGGTCCAAGGCGGGATACCGGATCAGCGGCATCAGCAACGGACTGTCGATGAGTGAGATCAACGCGTTCCGGAAGGTCCCCTGTGACCTTGAAGTGTACGATTCCGTCTCGTCGACGAATGACCTGGCCAAGTTGAAACCACTGTCGCATCGCCTAATAGCGATTGTTGCGAACAAGCAGACGGAGGGACGTGGGCGGCTCGGGCGGACGTTCGTTTCGCCGGCGGGTACCGGCCTGTATATGACGCTGGCGCTGAAGCCTGCTTTCGCGCTGGATCGGTCGCCTTTTGTCACCATGGCGACGGCTGTCGCGGTCTGCCGCGCCATTCAGAAGGTATGCGGCATCGACCCTCAGATCAAGTGGGTCAACGATATCTACTATAACAAGAAGAAGGTATGCGGGATCCTGACAGAGGCGCAGACCAGCCTGGAGTCGGGCAGCATCGACCGGCTGATCGTCGGCATCGGCGTCAACTGCTATCCGGGCAGCTTTCCGTCGGAACTCCGGAAGATCGCAGGTTCCCTGACAGATCAGGCCGGCTCTTTCTCCCGCAGCGAGCTTGCGGCAGAGATCATCAACGAGTTTTCCGCGATCCTGGACGATATGGAGGAGCGCAGCTTCCTCGCGGAGTACCGCAGGCGCTGCTTCATCCTCGGAAAGAGGATCCGCGTGCATCCGCACTACGACGAGGAGGGCACTCTGGCGCGCGCGATCTCCGTCGAACAGGACGGGAGCCTGCTCGTCGAATATCTGGAGGGCCCTGAACAGGGCCTTAGAAAGGCGATTCGGACAGGAGAGATCTCGATCTCTGTTTTCTAAGAAGACCCACTCCGTCAAAGTCCGCGCCTTCAAGGACGTGAACGGAAAGCGCTACTACGGAGCATGGTCGGTGGCCAAGAAAGTAAAGATCAAATAAACTCTGACACAGAACATGAAGTGGGAGTCTCACCTTTTGAGACTCCCACTTTTATTATTCTTCAAATTCCTCAGCTGCCCTCTTCAGTTGCTCGATTATGTTGATGTGCTGCGGACATGCGCTCTCGCACTGACCGCACCCTATACACTTGGAAGCCACGCGTCCGCCGCGGGTCTCCCAGCCGTAATTACCCTTCGCAGCCGGTTTGTTCTGATACATCAGAAGCACGTTCAGCGCGCGCA
>JAFOML010000050.1 GCA_017425345.1 Eubacterium sp.
GTTGCGCACGGAATGTACAGGTCAGCCTTGACTTCCCAGGGCTTCTTTCCTGCGACGAACTTGGATCCCGGGAACTTGTCTGCGTAAGGTGCGCAGATGTTCTTTCCGGAAGCTCTCAGCTCGAGCATGTAATCTTCCTTCTCGCCCTTGATTCCGTCTTCGTCCAGAATGTATCCGTCCGGTCCGGAAATGGTGATGACCTTAGCGCCCAGCTGGTTCAGCTTCTGAACGGTTCCCCAGGCTACGTTTCCGAATCCGGAGACAACAACGGTCTTTCCTGCCAGCTCTTCGCCGCAGTGTTTCAGCATCTCTCTTGCAAAGAAGACGATACCATAACCGGTAGCTTCTGTTCTTCCAGCCAGTCCGCCGTTCTCGGTTCCCTTACCAGTCAGGGTTCCGTCATAAGCGTTCTTCAGCTTCTTATACTGTCCGAACATGTAGCCGATCTCTCTTCCGCCTACTCCCAGGTCACCAGCCGGAACGTCTGTGTTCGGGCCGATGTGACGGAACAGCTCGCTCATGAATGCCTGGCAGAATCTCATGATCTCTGCATCAGACTTTCCGTTCGGATCGAAGTCAGCGCCGCCCTTGCCGCCGCCAATCGGCAGTCCGGTCAGGCTGTTCTTGAAGATCTGCTCAAATCCCAGGAACTTCAGGATTCCAGGATATACGTTCGGTGCAAATCTCAGACCGCCTTTGTAAGGACCAAGTGCACTGTTAAACTCAAATCTGTAGCCGGTGTTGACCTGTACTTTGCCATTGTCATCAACCCAAGGTACTCTGAACTGGATGCCTCTTTCAGGCTCAACCAGTCTCTCTACCAGTCCTGCCTCGATGTATTCCGGATGTGCTTCCAGAACCGGCTCGATGGAAGTCAGAACTTCCTCAACAGTCTGCAGAAACTCAGGCTCATACGGATGCTTAGCCTTGACAGCGTCAATGTACGGCTGTACTAAATTTCCCATTTCGATCTCCTCTTTTCTCTCATAAAAATATAGTACTATACGTTGGACAACCGCATTGTCCGTATCAAATATAACACTTTGGACAATTCTCGTCAATCCTTAGAAAGTGAAGATTCCGGGAGTTTTTTTGTGCTTTTTCTTGTACAAAATCCAGCGCTTACTTTCCCCTCAGAACATCTATAACAAGCTGCGGGATTTCCGGTCTGTCTCGCTCGATTCGGAAGGCTTTTTCGGCTTCCGCTGCGCCGTTTTCCGCCTTCTTGCGCGAACCGGCATAAACCGTTGCCAAAAGGTCGCCTTTGTTCACATGGTCACCCACCTTCTTCGCGAGCAGGATCCCCGCGCCGGGATCGATCGAATCCTCCTTCACGGTGCGTCCTGCGCCCGTATGCTGCGAGGCGAGCCCGATGCCTTCCGCATCGATGGACGCGACGAATCCGTTCCGCGCCGCGCGTACCTCCCGCTTGGTCGTGCTCAGTGTGAGTTTCTCCGGATCTTCGATCACAGAAGCGTCTCCGCCCTGCGCCGCGATCATGTTTCCGAGCCGTTTCAGAGCCGCACCGCTGGAAAGCGCGTGATCTGCCATATAGGCGCCCTCTTCCAGCGTCCGGACCCGTCCGCCGAGATAGATCATGGCGCCTGCGAGCTCTCTCGAAAGAGCTGTGATATCGGCAGGCCCCTGTCCGCGCAGCACATCGATCGCCTCCCGGACCTCCAGCGCGTTTCCGACTGCCAGGCCGAGCGGCTGGCTCATATCCGTGATCATCGCGATCATTCTGCGTCCGGCATCCTCGCCGATCTCGCACATGATCCTTCCCAGCTCTCTGGCATCCTCCACGGTCTTCATAAACGCGCCGCTTCCGCATTTGACATCCAGTATGATGGCATCGCTGCCGGCGGCGAGTTTTTTGCTCATGATCGAAGACGCGATCAGACTCATATTCTCAACCGTTCCGGTGACGTCACGCAGTGCGTAGAGTTTTTTGTCCGCCGGGGTAATATGCCCGCTCTGGCCGATCACTGCGATCCCGACGTCTCTGACCTGTTTTAGAAACTCCTCCGGCGAGAGCGTCGTCCGAAAGCCGGGAATCGACTCCAGCTTATCCACGGTTCCTCCGGTAAATCCCAGTCCGCGTCCGCTCATCTTGGCGATGGGCACACCACAGGCCGCCGCGATCGGTGAGATGATCAGCGTCGTCTTATCCCCGACGCCGCCGGTGGAATGCTTATCCACCTTGACCCCGGGTATCGAACTCAGATCGACAGTATCTCCGGATCTGCGCATCGCGTCGGTGAGGGTAAAGGTCTCCTCCCGGGTCAGTTTCTGAAAATAGATGGCCATCAGAAGCGCAGATGCCTGATAGTCCGGGATGTCGCCGGCCGTGTAGCCCTTGACAAACCAGCGGATTTCATCCGTGGTAAGCTGTCTTCCATCCCGTTTGTGCCGTATGATTTCTTCCATGTTCATGGTATTTTACCTCAAAATCTCCTGCAGGAAGCTCTCCCCTTCGCTCGTCCTGCTCACACCCAGATATGCCGCGATCGTCTGTCCGAGATCCGCGAAAGTCCTCCGCGTTCCCAGATCCACACCTGCTTTCACAGGCTCCCCGTAAGCGAGCACCGGCACATATTCTCTCGTATGATCAAAGCCGTGATGGATCGGATCGGTTCCGTGATCCGCCGCGATGAACAGAATATCGTCAGGTCCCATCGCGTCCATAACCTCCGGAAGCCGTCTGTCCAGATCCATGATCGCATGGCCATAGCCTTCCGGATCTCTCCGGTGTCCGTACAGAGAGTCGAACTCGACGAGATTCGTAAAGATCAGTCCGCCGAACGGCTTTTTCATCGCCTCGATCGTCTTGTCCACGCCGTCCATGTTGCTGACCGTATGCACGGATTTGGTGCAGCCCTGTCCGTTGAATATGTCGTGGATCTTTCCGACCGCATAGACAGTCTGGCCCGCTTCGGAAATGTGATCCAGCACTGTCGGCTCCGGCGGTGACACCGCATAGTCTCGCCGGTCGCTGGTCCTCGTACGTTTCCCGTTTTCGAGCACATAGGGCCTCGCGATCACCCTGCCGCACGCCCATTCGCCGACCAGCATGCCGCGGGCGATCCGACAGATCCCATAGAGGCTTTCCAGCGGAATGACTGCCGTATTGGCCGCGATCTGAAAGACGCTGTCCGCAGAGGTATAGACGATGGGTTTTCCGGTCGCCTCGTGCTCCGGCCCCAGCTCATCGATGATCACGGTTCCGGAAGCCGGATAGTTGCCCAGCACCTCGGTTCCGATTGCTTCTTCGAACTTCTCGATGAACTCCTTCGGAAATCCGTCCGGATAGGTCTTGAACGGTGTCAGCGTTTCGATCCCGGCGATCTCCCAGTGTCCGGTGATCGTATCCTTTCCGGCGGAGAGCTCGCGCATCCGTCCGAAAGAGCCGATCAGCTCCGATTCCGGCACGCGGAACTTTCCTTCCGCCGCATCCGTAATGTTTCCGATTCCCAGCTTCTGAAGATTTGGGATCGCAAATCCGGGCGTGCCTTCTGCGGCATGCAGCAGCGTGTTGCTGCCCTCATCCCCGTAGCGGTATGCATCCGGTTCCGCGCCAACACCCAGGCTGTCTGCGATCATCAGTATCACTCTCTTCAATCGAATCCCCTCCTTGCTACAGGATCTTCTGCGGCACACACTGCACGTAGTCCAGCGAGACCAGTCTGTACCGCACGCCGTTCAGCGTTCCCTGAAAGCCGTGCCGGAAGACGTCCTGCCCATGCAGATGTCCGTAAACGCACTCTTTTACGCCAAATTCCGAAAGCAGCCCGGTAAAGCCCGAAGGCTGCATCTTATCATTCGTCGGCGGATAATGCAGCGCTGCGATGATCGTTTCCGCGCCGTTTTTCACCGCGTCCTCCAGGGAAAAGCGCAGACGCAAAAGCTCACGGTCATAAATCTTCTGATCGTGTTCGTCGAACCCGTTCGTCCCGGGACAGATCCATCCGCGCGTTCCGCAGATCGTCGCGCCGGAGCCGGGCACCGGAACACTCTGGTTCTGCAGGAACGTGATGTCGTCGAACAGCCGGTTCAGCTTGCTGATGGAGGTCCACCAGAGGTCGTGGTTGCCTTTGCTGATGATTTTGTGCCCCGGAAGCTCATGGATCCAGTTCAGATCCGCCATCGCCTCGTCGAGCCTAAGCCCCCAGGAGATATCCCCCGGGATCAGCACGGTATCCTCCTCCGTCACAGCCGCGAGCCATTCCTCGCGCACTCTGTCCGGATGATCCTTCCATCTGGGTCCGAATATGTCCATTGGTTTCTGGATCCGCTCATCAAAAGAAAGATGCAGATCTCCAATTGCAAAAATGCTCATGCATCATCCCCATTTGTGTCTGTCGTATAGAAACTCTCGTATCCTTCTTCCAGGTCGAGCATCCGCTGCGCCTTGTAGCCCGGGAGCTCCGTCACGTCCTTCAGCTTGCGCTGCATCGCACGGGTCCGGACGCCGATCAAAGTCTCCAGGTTATTATTCGCCTGCGTCAGGTTCTTCTGCGCCTTCTGGAGCACGGACTGGAAATTCCCAAGCTCCGTCTTCACCGCGCCCAGCACCTGCCAGACCTCGCCGGAGCGCTTCTGGATCGCCAGCGTACGGAAACCCATCTGCAGGCTGTTCAGCAGCGCCGCCATGGTCGTCGGCCCGGCGATATTGACATTAAACTCCCGCTGCAGCGGTTCGATCATGCCCATGCGCACGACCTCCGCATAGAGTCCCTCAAACGGGAGGAACAGAATGCCGAAGCTGGTCGTCGCCGGCGGGGCGATATACTTATCGTGAATATCTTTGGCTTCCTTCCGGATCATCTGCGCGAGGATCCGCTGGGCGGCTTCCACCTGCGCCTTATCCCCGGTATCGTATGCGTCCACGAGGCGCGCATAGGCGTCTCCCGGGAATTTGGAATCGATCGGAAGCCAGACCGGCTGATCGCCGTCGCCGGGCATCCGCACAGCAAACTCCACGACGTTTCCACCGGTCCCGGTCGTGTTCACGTTCTCCGCGTACTGCTCCGGGGCCAAAATCTCAGCCAGAATCGACCCCAGCTGCACTTCTCCGAGAATGCCTCTGGTCTTGACATTGGAGAGGACCTTCTTCAGGTCGCCGACTCCGGATGCCAGATTCTGCATCTCACCGAGGCCGCGGCTTACCTGCTCCAGCCGCTCGCTCACGATCTGGAACGACTGTCCGATGCTGCTCTCCAGTGTCTTCTGGAGCTTCTCATCGACCGTGCCGCGGATCTCTTCCATCTGGCGGGAGTTCTCCTCCTGCATCTGGCGGAACCGCTCGTTCAGTTCCATCAGCCGCTGATTCTGAATCTCCGTGGTGCTCTTCTGCGTGTTATACAGCATGTTGCTGAACTGCGAGAAAGCGTCATTCACGGTCCGGTTGGTCTCGATGCGGTAATCGTTGATCTCGCGCCGGATCGCGGCAAACCGGGTCAGCGTGAAGATCGTCACCACGAGGCTTGCCGTCACGAGGATCAGCAGGATGATCTCGGCGATGCTCATACTTCTCCGCCTTCCAGCAGATCATCTTCCGTCTCTTCCGGTTCTTCCTCGCCGCCCATGTCTACCTCCTCGCCGTGATAGTAGCGATAGGTGCGGTCCAGCAGATCCAGGGACTCCACGGCGGTGCCGGTGCCTGTCTGCACGCCGGCCAGGGACAGCTTAAAGTCATCGATCGTGATCCCGTTCTTGCGGTACTGCCGCTTGTCCATCAGGTCATAGTGGTCGGCATTCCGCTTCTGCAGTTCGACAAAATCTTCAAGACTCACCCCAAGCAGCTTCGCAATTTCCGAATAAGCCTCGTCGTCCTCCGGGACTTCGACCTGCTTCAGATCCGCGAGGCAGCTCTCTGCTCCCTCGCGAATCTCTTCAAAAGCTTTGATATGACTGCTGAAATCCGCCTTGCGGAACAGCGGGATTTTCTTGCCGGCTGTGGCAGCCGCCATCGCCGCATCCCGGTAGCGGGTCAGCAGTTCGTTAAAATACTTATCTTTGATCTGATCGATCTTCTCTATATAATCCATCGTACTTCCCCTCCTGAAGGCAACCTGTTACTCTACTGCTGCCAGCGCCTGTTCCAGATTCTCCGGCTCGTTATTCCACTGCTGCCAGCGCCTGTTCCAGATCTTCCAGAATATCGTCGATATGCTCAATGCCGACGGACAGACGTACCAGATCCGGGCTGATGCCGCCTGCGAGCATTTCCTCGTCGGAAAGCTGCTGATGCGTGGCGTTCGCCGGATGCAGGATGCAGGTGTGCGCATCGGCAACGTGGGTGGCGATCATGCCAATCTTCAGGTGCTTCATGAATACTTCCGCGCCGGCTCTGCCGCTCTTGAGTCCGAATGCGATTACACCGCAGGTTCCGTTCGGCATGTACTTCTGTGCGCGCTCATAATACGGGTTGGACGGCAGTCCCGGGTAGTTGACCCATGCCACCTTCTCGTGGCTTTCCAGATACTCGGCAACTCTCTGCGCGTTGCTGCAGTGACGCTCCATGCGGACGGCCAGTGATTCCAGACCGAGGTTCAGGAAGAATGCGTTCATCGGTGCCTGAATGGAACCGAAGTCACGCATCAGCTGTGCGGTCGCCTTGGTGATGAAGGCGCCTTCTTTTCCGAAGCGCTCCGCGTAGTTGACTCCGTGATAGGACTCATCCGGTGTCGTCAGTCCCGGGAACTTATCCGCATGCGCCATCCAGTCGAATCTGCCGCTGTCGACGATCGCGCCGCCGACGGCTGTATCGTGACCGTCCATGTACTTGGTCGTGGAATGGGTCACGATGTCTGCGCCCCACTCAAACGGTCTGCAGTTGATCGGAGTTGCAAAGGTGTTATCCACGATCAGTGGAACCCCGTGCGCATGCGCTGCTTTAGCAAAACGTTCGATATCAAAAACCTTCAGAGCCGGATTCGCCAGCGTCTCGCCGAATACACACTTGGTGTTCGGCTGGAATGCCGCTTCCAGTTCCTCATCCGTGCAGTCCGGATCGATGAACGTAAAGTCGATCCCCATTCTGCGCATCGTCACGTTGAACAGGTTATAGGTGCCGCCGTAGATCGCAGCGGATGCGATCACGTGGTCTCCGTTCGATGCCAGATTGAACACCGAGAAGAAGGAGGCTGCCTGTCCGGAGCTCGTCAGCATAGCGGCGGTGCCGCCTTCCAGCGCTGCGATCTTGGCAGCGACCATGTCGTTGGTCGGATTCTGCAGTCTGGTATAAAAGTATCCTTCTTCTTCCAGTGCGAACAGCTTGCCCATGTCCTCGCTGGTATCATATTTGAATGTGGTGCTCTGAATGATCGGAATCATTCTGGATTCTCCGTTCTTCGGAGTGTAGCCTGCCTGGATGCACTTGGTTTCTGTTCTCATGTGTTTACCTCTCTTACCAAAGTATTTCTGTAACTAAATGTATTTTATACCAATAAAGTGGTATTTGCAATCACCTGCCGTGCAATGGCGGCTCTTGATTGGCGGCCTTCGCGCTGCAGTCCAAGATTGGCGGCCCTTGCAATTGTAATCACCACGCTCCCGGCGTCAAGGGCCCTGCAAGCGGCCTTCACAACCAGCGTTGCCGCCCTTGACCCCAGTCGCGCTGGTGATTCTTCCTCCGGTAAGCCGCCTATGTGTCTTTCTGCCTGGATGCGGGGGGACTATCCTAGGTCGAAGGAGCCGCTTTCGTCTCCTTCGTGGCAGTGCACTCCTGGCGTTTGCGTCAATATGTCGCTGACGGTTGCCAGACTGGTGCTCTGCGCTCGGGGTGCTCTTGCTTGACGCAAATATGCCCGGAATTCCAATGGTTTTTGCGTCAATATGTCGCTGACGGTTGCCAGACTGGTACTCTGCGCTCGGGACACTCTTGCTTGACGCAAATATGCCCGGAATTCCAATGGCTTTTGCGTCAATATGTCGCTGACGATTGCCAGACTGGTACTCTGCGCTCGGGA
>JAFOML010000051.1 GCA_017425345.1 Eubacterium sp.
AGGACGTAGCGAACGACTGCAACGGGCGCCGGGAGCTTCAGCTCCTCCGGGTTTCAGTGGGGGATTATAACCCACCACTGAAAGTCGGAAATGGAACCCGCCGCCTATAGAGGCGGGGGACATCCGGCGCCCGTTATACCGCACCAGAAAAAGGACCGCCCGGAAAGGCGGTCCTTATCGTTATTTCAGCTGTACTTACAGATCTGCGATCTGTTTATTCACTACCGGAATTGGTGTCGGATCCACGTCATCAATGTTGTTGACGTACCTCTTCAGGTCACCGATAAGCGGTGTGCTCAGTGCCCAGACACCAATAACGTTCGGAACTACCATGAGTCCGTTCAGGATGTCTGCGATGGTCCATACGGTGTTCAGAGCCATGACGCATCCAACGAAGGACAGGATGACGAACAGAATCTTATACGGAGTGATGATCTTAGGTCCGCACAGATACTCAGCGCAGCGCTCACCGTAGTAAGACCAGCCGAGGATCGTGGAGTATGCGAACAGTGCCAGCGAGATCGCGATGATCGGACGTCCGACTACCGGGATCAGACCAAATGCCTGGAATGTCAGGACTGTGGTGTCTCCCTGCATGAACTCCGGATGAGCGATTGCGGAGCTTACCAGCGTGATACCGGTCCGCGCGCAGATGATAACGGTATCCCAGAAGGTACCGGTCATCGATACGAGAGACTGTCTAACCGGGTTTCTGGTCTTAGCAGAAGCTGCTACGATCGGAGCAGATCCCATACCAGACTCATTGGAGAACAGTCCTCTTGCAAATCCATAACGCAGCGCGGATGCTACTGCGAATCCGGACAGACCACCGAATCCAGCCTGTACGGAGAATGCGGACTTGACGATCAGAACGATTGCCTGACCAACAGCTCCGCCGTTGATGATCATAACCCAGAGACATCCGATTACATAGAATGCAGCCATGAACGGGATCAGTCTCTCCGTAACCTTGGTGATGGACTTGACTCCGCCGATGATAACGAATGCGGTAAAGATCGCTACCATAATGCCTGCAACCCAGGTCGGAAGACCGAAGTTCTGATTCAGCGCGGTAGAAATCGAGTTCGCCTGCGTCATGCAGCCGATACCAAATGCAGCGATAGCGCCGAGAAGAGCGAAGATGACGCCCAGCCATTTAGCGTTCATTCCACGCTCCAGAGCAGTGAATGCACCACCGATCATACGGCCGTCTTCTGTCTGCTCTCTGTACTTGACGGACATTGCCGTCTCCATGTACTTGGTTGCGATACCAAATACGCCTGTGATCCACATCCAGAATACAGCTCCCGGACCGCCGTTTACGACTGCTGTCGCAACACCGACGATATTTCCGGTACCGATGGTAGCAGCCAGTGCGGTCGTCAGAGCGCCGAACTGTGATACCTCACCTTCACCATCCGGATCCGGTGTGACGGAAAGCTTAATACCCTTGATCAGATGCTTCTGAACAACTCCTGTACGGATCGTGCAGAACACGTGGGTTCCCAGCAATACGATGATTAACGGCAATCCCCATAGCCAGCCGTCAATCGCATCAATTAAGCTAACAAAACCGTCCATACAAACCTCCTTCAAATAATAAAACCAAATAATAACGGATACATAATAATTAATATATGCTAACTTAATTATATCACACAATCTTCACAATTCAATATTTCCCACGAAAATTGTGTTAATTTGTCACATGTATACAATTTTAAGATGCTTTTTTCAAAAAATGTGTACTTTCAACAAACTTCACAGATTAGGGGTGTCGTTGTATAATAACATTATGGAAACAAGGAAAGGAGCCATCATTATGGATAAACAGAACGTCATTACCGGAACCTGCGCCAAGCTCGCGGATGGAATCGCCATGCAGGAGATGGGCATTCCCTCTCTTACGCTGATGGAGACGGCGTCGGGGGCAGTTGCAGGTTTTGTTGCAGCGAGATACCCCGGCTGCACCGTTACCGTCGCAAGCGGCGTCGGAAACAACGGCGCGGACGGACTCTGTGCCGCGCGCTTCCTAAGGAGTGCCGGCTTCTCCCCGGACGTCTACCTCGCAGGCGACATCCGGAAAGGCACCTGGGAGTTCTACCGCCAGCTCTCCGAGTGGAAACGTGCCGGCGGCAGGATCTTCTTCTATGAGGAAGGCATGATGATCCCCCACCCGGACGTGCTGGTTGACGCGGTCTTCGGCATCGGACTCAAGCGGCCGATTGAGGGAATCTACCGGAATTTCATCGAGACACTTAACGCAGCTTCTCCGGGAGAGGTCGTCGCGGTGGACGCACCTTCGGGCATCAATACTGACACCGGCGAGCTCATGGGCATCGGCATTCGCGCAAACCACACCGTCACATTCGGTCGCAATAAAACAGGCCTCGTGACCGGAACCGGCGCAGAGTATGCGGGTGAGGTCCACGTCGTGGACATCGGCATTCCGGACGAGGCGTACGAACAAGCTGCACAGCGCTGAGAATAGTAAAAGGCGATCCTCTCGCAAGAGACATCGCCTTTTTTCTATTTCCGTTTTCAGTGTGACAGCATGTTCGTCGTGCAAAGGACCGTCACAAGAACACAAATCTCGATCATGATCGCGATCTGCAGCGCGGTGTTCACGGCCAGATCGTCCGCGCGCGTTTCCGGCGGCAGATTGGTGTCCAGCACCACCTGGGCGGCGAACATGGCGCGCGTCTTGGCATCCATGGCAAGGCCGCGGAACGGCTTTTCCTCCCGCATGTAATCATCCGCCTCATCGATCTGCGCTGCGATCACTTCCGCAGGCTCGTCAAGGGCCGTCATCAGCCCGAGCATCGCGATCTCCCGGCCCTTTCCGTATTTCTGGCCCCGGTCTATCATCTCGTCAAAGACCGCGATCGTCTTGCGGCATTTGCTCTCGGCATCCCCGGGGAACAAAGCCAGCACCTGCGCCAGCGTCCACACGGCATCCTTATCCCAGAACCGCCCGGCAAGGATCCGGTAGCAGCGCTCCGCTTCTTCCGCGACCGCAGGGGTCCCCCCTCCGGCTACCGCAAGCAGCGCCGCAAACGGGGTGTCTTCATCGCCCGTCAGGATGCGGTGCTCCCGGTTCAAAGCCTTCAGCACCTCCCCCGTCTTCGCCGCATACTCCCCGTATGCGTGTTCCGGGACCCGCTCGGCCAGGATCATAGCGGCTCCGACCCGGTATTCGCTTCCCAGCAGTCTGCCATCCTGGACCGCCTTATAGGCGGCTTTCAGTTTCCTGAGATACTCTGCCGGATCCCCGCTCATCGCCATCCGGCACACGATCGGCACCATCAGATGCGCCCGGAAATCTGAGAAGATGCCCTCCGATTCCTTTAGGACTCTCCTGCATTCTTTCAGCGTCTCTGCCTCAACTTCCACGCCCTCTGCTGTAAAAATGCCGGCAGCAGCCGTATACATCACGTTATAGTCCCACTTCAGCGTCTTGCTGATGGTCTCCCGGTTCATTGCGAGGAGCTCGCACCTCTGTCTCAGTCTCTCGTCCATATCCACTCTCCTTACTCAGAAACACTTATCTGGTCTGCACTGCTGCCACCAGTGGCGAATCTGGCGATCCGTCCCGCTCATTCACCCGCGCAGGCTGCGCGGATCTTCGCCACCACGTCCGCGACCAGCTCGGAGACCGGCTGGCGGTCCACACCGGCGACGAGGTTATCGCACATATTCATCGGGATCATGATCCGGGTCGCAGAAGCCTGCGCAACGGCGAGCGCCATCGCAGGCGTCACCTCACCCAGCAGAGCATCCGCGATGACGATGCCCAGCGGTCCGATGATGAAGTCGGTATCCCGGCAGGCTACGGTGACCGGATTCTCGCCGGTGGCGCCTTCGTTCGCTCCGGCTTTCAGCATGGTAGCCGTCGAGACACTGTTGGTGCCGCACACCCGGATATACGCATCCGGAAACGCTGCTCTGACTGCGCTGACGACTTCTCTCCCGAGACGACCTCCCTGTCCGTCGATTACTAAGATACGCATTCTTTATCCCTCCATATGGTTAATCATGCTGGCCAGATAGCCCGCACCAAATCCATTATCGATATTCACGACGCTGACACCGCTCGCGCAGGAGTTCAGCATGGCAAGCAGCGCGGTCACTCCGCCGAACGCGGTTCCGTACCCCACACTGGTCGGCACCGCGATCACCGGGCAGTCTGCCAATCCTCCGACCACGCTCGCCAGAGCGCCTTCCATGCCGGCGATGGCAATGACGACGCGCGCATTCAGAACGTCGTCCGTATGCGCCAGCAGGCGGTGGATGCCTGCGACACCGGCGTCGTAGACGCGGTGGACTTCATTCCCGAGCGTCTCCGCGGTAATGGCCGCCTCCTCCGCTACCGGAATGTCCGAAGTCCCCGCGGTCATCACGAGGATATACCCCGGCGCGTCCACCGGAATCATCTGTCCGATCACGGCTGCGCGGGCTTCTTTATAATACGTAAACGGAATATCCTTGTGGAAATACTCCGCGGCTTCCTCACTCATGCGGGTCACCAGGATCGTGCTCTGCCCGTCTTCCCAGAGCGCGTGCGCGATGCGGTCGATCTGCTCCGGCGTCTTGCTTGCGCCGTAGATGATCTCGCCGATGCCCTGGCGCAGCCCGCGGTGCGTATCCAGCTTGGCGATATCGATATCGTGGATCGGTTCCATCCGAAGCGCAAGGACTGCCTCGTCCACGGATGTCTCTCCGTCCGCGACCTGTGTCAGAAGTTCTTTGATCTCTGTCTTAGTCATTTGCCACCCTTCCTTTCAGATCCAGAAATACGGTTTGGAACCAGGGTTCGATTCCGGCAAGGATCTGTTCTTTCTTTTCTAACAAAGTCTTCATCTGCCCCTCCGGCACCTGGATCAGTGCGCTCTCGCCTCTCTTGCGGACCCTAAGATCGGTGAAGCCCATCTGCCGGAGCACGTCTTCCGAACGCTCGACCCGGTTCAGGTTTTCCGCTGTGATCTCCTCCCCGGAAGGGATTCGGGTCGCCAGGCAGGCATAGCTCGGCTTGTCCCAGGTGAACAGGCCCGCCTCTTTCGAGAGCGCCCGCACATCGTCTTTGGTCAGGCCGCAGAGACGCAGCGGTGAGAGCACCTTCATTTCTTTCAGCGCCTTCATGCCCGGGCGGTCGTCCGCATCGTCAGAAGCGTTGGTCCCATCGATGATCACGGAATATCCGTCGCGCTTTGCGGCGGCGAGGATGGCGCCGAAGATTTTGTTCTTACAATAATAGCAGCGATCCTCCGGGTTCGCCGTCACATCCGGGAACTGCAGAATGTCCTCGGACAGCACGGTGATCTCCGCGCCGATGTCCCCGGCGAGCCGCATGGCGTCATCGTATTCAAACTGCGGCTGGAACGCGGTCTTCATATAGTAGGCCTTCACGTCCGCACCGTATTTCCGGGCAGCGTAAAGCAGATACGACGAATCCACTCCGCCGGAGAAGCCCATCGCGATCCGGTGATTCTGTTCAAAAAATTCCTGTAAGGTCATTGCACCCTCCTTTTGTAGGAATTATATGCCAAACCGAAGAAGGTTGTCAACGAAGCTTCCGAATTGCAACATCAGTTCCGTAATTGCAACATATGTCCGGTTGCAACGGCAGACTCCCTATGATATAATAGGAATAGCCACGAAGGCAAGCGGACATCTGAAGATGACCATCTACCTCTCTTCCGTGGTTTTTGTTTTTTTGTAAAAGGTAAGAAATGAAACCAGAACAGAAGAAGACAATCGAATATATACTCCGAAAGACCGCCCAGATGATCCTGGTGCTGGTAGTATTGTCTGTGATCATCTTCGTGCTGGCGAGGCTTTGTCCGGGAGATCCGCTCCGCGCCTACTACGGCGACGGACTGGACCGCATGAGTGAGACCCAGAAGGAGCTCGCGCGGGAAAAGCTCGGACTGAACGACTCGCTCCCCGTCCAGTATATCCGCTGGGCGCAGGAACTGTCGCACGGTGATCTCGGACTCTCCTACAAGTACAAAAGGCCGGTGACTGAAGTCATCCGGAACGTCTGGGTCAACACGCTCGCCCTGGGAGGCATCTCCTACGTGCTGACGTTCCTGCTTGCGATCCTGCTGGGAAGGTTTTGTGCCCTGAGAGAAGGCACCCTGACGGACCGGATCCTGCAGCGTCTCGGCGTGATCTCCGGCAGCATCCCCGCCTTTTTCCTGGCGCTGCTGCTGATCCTGCTTTTCGCCGTGAACCTGCATCTCTTCCCGGCCGGTGGGGCTTACAGCCTGGGGCATAGTGAAGACCTGGCTGACCGCATCTGGCATCTCGTGCTCCCGGTGACCGTCCTGGTGCTGGGCCATCTCTGGTACTACGCCTACATGATCCGGAACAAACTGATGGAGGAAACGCGGAAAGACTACGTCATGCTCTGCAAGGCGCAGGGGATCCCGGCGAGACAGATCCTGAACCATTACTGCTTTTGGAACATATGTCCGTCGCTGCTGACGATCATGGCGATCTCTGTTCCTCACATTCTGGGAGGGACGTATGTGGCCGAGATGGTATTTTCCTATCCGGGACTTGGGACACTGAGCTTTGAAAGCGCTTTGTACAAAGACTACAACATGCTCATGGCTCTCTGTATGCTGACCGGCCTTGTCGTCGTCCTCTCCAATCTGATCGCGCAGATCATAAGCGAGTTCATCGATCCGCGGATGCAGTACGAACAGACCTCGGAGGTGGCAGCATGAAGAAAAAACTGCCCCTGTTCTCACTTGGTTTTCTGGCGCTCATCATCCTCTGCTGCATCTTTGCCAGTGCGCTGGCGCCCTACTCTCCGGAGACGATGGATTCCTCTGCAGTGAATCTGGCTCCCTGCAGGGAGCACTTTTTCGGGACGGACAATATGGGGAGAGACCTCTTTACGCTCGTGCTGTACGGCGGGCGCGCCTCCCTCATCATCGGTCTTGCAAGCGCTGTGATCTCCACGTTTATCGCGGTGGTCTACGGAACGGCAAGCGGTCTTGCCTCCGAACGGACGGACGATCTTCTGATGCGCATCGCAGAACTTGCCATGAGCCTTCCCTCCATTCTGGTGATCCTGTTTCTGCAAGCCGTCTGGGGTGAAGCGACGTATCTGTCTCTGTCTCTGATCATCGGTGTCACGAGCTGGATGAACATCGCCAAGATCGTCCGGAGCGAAGTCCGGCAGATCGGCGAGAGCGACTACATCCTCGCGGCGCGCACGATGGGCGGAGGGTTCTGGTACATTCTCAGGCAGCACCTGCTGCCGAACTATGTACCGGCGATCATGTTCATGGTCGTATCCAATATCAGCGCAGCCATTATCACGGAGTCCACGCTCAGTTATCTGGGACTGGGTCTGCCCCTCACGGAAGTTTCCTGGGGCAGTCTGCTGACCATGTCGCAGGAAGCCCTTCTCTCCAATTACTGGTGGATGATCGTGATCCCCGGCGCGGTGCTGATCGCGACCCTCGTATGTATCACGAACCTGGGAGAATATATTCGGAAGACAAACACAAGGCTATTCAGCAATCTGTAACGAAAGGATAGTATTATGACGAAAAGAAAAACGATCCTCAGCATTCTCACTGTACTGACGATGGCCATCGCTCTTCTGCTCACAGGCTGCGGCGGCAGTGACTCTTCTGGCTCTGCGGCAGGATCTGCCTCTTCCGGAGGCAAGACCCTGATCTACGGCAGCCAGGACTATACCGCGATCAATCCGGCTCTGTTCGAGCACGGCGAGATCAATCTGCTGCTCTTTGCAGGCCTTACGTCCTACGACCAGGACAACAACGTGGTTCCGGGACTGGCAGAGGACTGGGATTTTGACAAAGACTCCCTGACCTACACCTTCCACCTGAGAGACGGTCTGACCTTCCACGACGGAGAGCCTCTGACCTCCGAGGATGTCAAGTTCACGCTGGAATCCATTCTGGATGAGAACAACGCGTCCGAGATCGTTTCCAACTACACCGACATCAAGGAAATCAATTGCCCGGACGAGACCACCGTCGAGATCACGCTGGACAAGATGAACGTGGCATTCCCGGACTACATGTCCATCGGGATCCTGCCGAAGCATCTGCTCGAGGGCAAGGATATGACGTCCGACGAGTTCAATCAGAACCCGGTCGGCGCCGGCCCGTACAAACTCGTCGAGTGGGATATGGGACAGAGCATCACCATGGAGAAGTTTGACGGTTATTATGCGGGAGCTCCGAAGATCGATACCGTGATCTTCAAGATCGTTCCGGATACCGACTCCAAGGCGATGCAGCTCGCATCCGGAGACATCGACATGGCGCAGATCACCGCCAAGACCAGGGACGATGTGGAGAAGACCGGAAACTTCAATATCTACAATATGAAGACCGCGGATTACCGCGCGGTGGCATATAACTTTGCCGGTTCGGAGTTCTTCAAGGCTCATCCGGAGCTGTCGAACATCCTGAGCTACGGCATCGACCGCGATGCCATCATCGAGAGTGTCCTGCTCGGCGAAGGCCAGAGCGCATACTCCCCGATCCAGAAAAATGTATATAACAAGGAAGACATCGAGCACTTTGATTACGATCCCGCCCAGATGGAAAAACTCCTCAAGGAGGACGGCTGGTCCAAGAATGCGGACGGCATCTACGAGAAGGACGGACAGCCGCTGAAGTTCAACCTGGATGCCATGGCAGACGATCAGGTCCGCGTAGACATGGCTAAGATGGTCGCTTCGCAGCTCAAGGAGCACGGTGTTGACGTCACAGCCAGAGCGGAGAAAGAGATCGACTGGGGCGGCTTCGATGCCGTCATCATCGGCTGGGGTTCCCCGTTCGACGCAGATGATCATACGTACAAGATCTTCAGCACCGACGCCGGCGACAACTACACCGGATACTCGTACGAGAAGGTCGATAAGATCCTTGCTGAGGCTCGCGCTACGGATGACGACGCAAAGCGTGCTGCGCTCTACGGAGACTTCCTGGACGCTATGACGGAATTCATGCCCTACAGCTTCATTGCTTACGTTGACGCAGATTACGCGGTCAAGAAGGGTGTCACCGGAATCACCGAGAACACACTGCTCGGACACCACGGGGTCGGCATCTTCTGGAATATCGCAGACTGGGATATCGAGTAACACAGGAAAGGATCGCCGGGCCGCTTGCGGCCCGGCTTCTGCCAAATTATATGAAGGAACTTCTGAAAGTCGAAAACTTTAAACTGACCTTTCACGGGATGCAGGGACCGGTCACCGCGGTCAAAGGCGTCGATCTGACCGTCCAGCAGGGCGAGACCGTCGCGATCGTCGGCGAATCCGGATCCGGCAAGACGGCGCTCTGCCGCTGCATCCTGATGCTGCACGCCGCGCACGCGCATATCGACAGTGGGCGTATTTTGCTCTGCGGAAAAGACGTCACAGCCATGAACGAGACAGAACTGAACCGGGTCCGCGGAACAGACGCGGCCATGGTCTTTCAGGATCCGATGTCGTCTCTGAACCCGGTATTCTCCATCGGCTCTCAGATCATGGATCCGCTCAGGTTCCATCAGGGCCTGTCGAAAGAAGCCGCCCGGACACGCGCGCTTGCGCTGCTGACTGAGGTCGGCATCGACCACCCGGAAGCCCGGATGAAACAGTACCCGCACCACCTCTCCGGCGGACAGCGGCAGCGGGTCGCGATCGCGATCGCGCTGGCCTGTGACCCTGCGCTCCTCATCGCGGACGAACCCACCACCGCGCTGGACGCGGCTACGCAGACCAGGATCATGGAGCTTCTGGCAGCCATCTGCGAGAAGCGGGACCGGGGCGTGATCTTTGTGACCCACGACCTCGGACTCGCTAGAACGCTCGCGGACCGCATCCTCGTCATGCAGGCCGGAACGATCGTGGAGGAAGGCCGTTCCGAAGACCTTTTCCGGGATCCGAAACACCCTTACACACAGGCACTTCTCCGCTACGCGACCTATGGAAAAGGAAACAGCCACTACCACGGCCATATCCTGGACTCCTCGGACTCGTTCCGGGACAGACCGGTCATGGCGGAGGTCAAAGAACTGACCAAGACATTCCGGCTGAGCAAGACCCGTTCGCATACCGTGCTGAAAGACTTCTCTCTCACGGTCCGCAGCGGCGAGATCGTCGGGCTGGTCGGCCCGTCCGGCTGCGGCAAGTCCACCCTTGCGCGCTGCATGATGGGGATCCTGCGGCCGACGTCCGGAAGTGTCCGGTTCGCCGAAGGCTGCAAGGTGCAGATGATCTTCCAGGATTCCGCCTCTGCGTTCGACCCCCGCATGACGATCGAAGAGATCGTCGCGGAACCTCTCGTCATCGCAGGCGGCATCTCCCGCACGGAGCGGCACCGCCTGGTGCTTTCCGTCATGGAACAGGTGGAACTGCCCTCTTCTCTCGCAGACCGGCATCCTTATGACGTCTCCGGCGGAGAACGGCAGCGCGCTGCCATCGCCCGGGCGCTGATCACCGACCCGGACTTCCTGATCGCCGACGAACCGATCTCCTCTCTGGACGTTTCGATCCAGGCCCAGATCATCCATCTGCTGAAAAAACTGCGTGACGAACGGGACCTGACGATCCTTCTGATCGCGCACGATCTGCCCATGGTGTTGCACATCAGCGACCGCGTGTTGCAGATGTGACAGGATCGCAGCCATCATTTCTCATTTCGAATTTCGAAAAGCCGCATTTTCTGCGGCTCTTTTTTGCGTCCGGCAGCTAAGATCAAATGGCACGCTTCTTGCTATAAATATAGACAACGATATTTAAAAATAGATTCAACTATTACCGATACAGCAGCAATACCAAGGAGGTATCTCATGAAAATCGCATTTGTAGGAACAGGAATGATCGGTTCCGGTCTGGCTGTCAACGCAGCTTTGAAGGGACAGGAAGTAGTGCTTTACGACGTAGTCGACACGGAGATCGTGAAGGGTACTGTCAGAAAGGTTCTGGACATCCTCGTAGAGGCAGGCGCTATTGACGAAGCGCGCGCAGAGAGCACCATCGCAACCATGGACTTCACACAGGATCTTGCTGAGGCTGTAAAGGGCGCAGATTTTGTTCAGGAATGCGTTCCGGAGAAGATCGAACTCAAGCACAGCACCTACCGCCAGATTCAGGAGATCTGCGGCCAGGACGTGATCATCGCCAGCTCCACGAGCGGCATGTTCCCTTCCAAGCTCTCAGAAGGCGCGCTCTATCCGGAAAAGATCATCGTTGGACATCCTTACAACCCCTCCTACCTGCTGCCGCTTATCGAGATCTGCGGCCCGCACGCTGCTCAGGAAACTCTGGACAAGGCTTGCGAGGTCTATAAAGCAATGGGCAAAGAGCCCGTTATCTGCAAGAAGGAAGTCACCGGCTTCATCGTAAACAGCCTCTCCTGGGGCGTCATGGACGACGGCATCCAGAAGGTGCTCGACGGTGTCTGTGAAGTAGAAGACGTAGATAAGGCCATCATGTACGGCCCCGGCCTCCGCATGGCGATCACCGGTCAGCTGCTGACCATGTCCATGGGCGTTAAGGGCGGATTCCGCGTCATGGCTGAGAAGTACGGCGCAACCGCTGCTCGTCGTCCGGAGCAGATTCCGCACTATCCGGAGATCGAAGACGGCGTAGAAGCTGAGATCGCAGACCGTTCCGCTGAGCAGGGACAGAACCTGGATGACATTGTCAAGTTCAGAGACAAGGCGTTTGTCGAGATCCTGAAGCTGCAGGGCAAGGCATTCTAAATCAAATCAGTATACCCATAATAAACCATATAATAACAACCAGCCATACGCAGAAGTGTCGGTCTCTCCTTGCCGGCACTTCCGCAATCCTTTCAAAACAACAACCTCGAACGATCTCCTTTACTCCTTAAGGGGATCGTTTACTTTATGAAAAAAGATGGATCCCTGCGGGACCCGCGCCATAGTAAACTGAAAAAGAAGCCGCCCTTCCGGGCGGCTCCTTGTATATCGAATTGCTTTGATTACTCGATTCCGGCGATATCCTTAGCAAGCTGCTTCTTGCCCTGGATGTTGCCCTGTCTGGAGATCATGATGCGCTGTGCCTGCGGGGAGCCTGCACCGTGCATGGACTCGGTACGGTAGCCGACTGCTGCAGCGCCGAGACAGAGGTTCTCCAGGAGACGCAGAACCTTGTTGCGGTCCTCGGTCGGAACATCGTCCTTGGTCTTGAAGTACTTCTCGCAGACCTCAGCGATGGATTCGCCGTTCTTGCCGACGACGACCGGAGATTCGAAGTCCTTCTGAGACGGCAGCGTAACCATCAGGCCGCCTGCGATGTCCTCAGCAAGACGTACGATCTCATACGGGAAACGGGTGATGTTCTGCTTGCAGACATTTGCCAGGAGCAGGTCGATCTGGTAGTTGCCGGCCTTGGTCTGGCAGCCTTCGCACGAACATGCGATACCGCAGGAGAACAGTGTCTCGTTCAGGTGGGTCATCTCGATGAGCTTATCCTTGATGTGGGAAGCCTTCTCTGCGCCGTTGTACTCTGCTGCGAGAGCTGCTGCGCCGATGACTACGTCGCCAACGCCGACCTTGCAGCCGCCGTAGCTCTGTCTGTGGTATCCTGCAAAACGCTCAACCATCATGCCTGCAAACTCATATTCGCCAGCCATGAATACGTACTCGTTCGGAATAAATACGTCATCGAATACGACCAGAGCTTCCTGGCCACCGTACTTCGGATTTCCGGTGTCGATGCAGCCCTCTTCCAGCTTTCTGGTGTCGCAGGACTGACGGCCGTAGATCATGTACAGACCATCTGCGTCACTCGGACATGCGAAGGAAACTGCGTAATCTGCGTCTGCTTCTCTCATCGCGATGGTCGGCATGATGATGTGCCAGTGGGAGTTGATGGAGCCGGTCTGGTGCGCCTTGGCTCCGCGGACAACGATTCCGTCCTCTCTGCGCTCAACGATATGCACGAACATGTCTGCATCCGTCTGTGCATGAGGTGCCTTGCTTCTGTCGCCCTTCGGGTCTGTCATTGCGCCGTCGACGACCAGATCTTCCTTCTGGACCATCTTCAGGAACTCGGTGAAACGCTTATGGTATTCGGTTCCACACTTCTCATCGATCTCGAACGTTGTGGAGAATACCGCATTGAAAGCGTCCATTCCTACGCAGCGCTGGAAGCAGCTTCCGGTCTTCTGTCCGAGAAGTCTCTGCATCTTGACCTTCTTGATCAGGTCTTCTGTGCTCTGGTGAAGATGGGTGAAGCGGTTGATTGTCTCGCCTGTCAGGCTGGATTTCGCGGTCATCAGATCTGCATACTGCGGATCGTTCGCCAGATCATACGTTACAGCTACGCTGTTGATGGAAGGACGGATGATCGGATGATCGACCCAGTTCTCAACCTGTTCACCGAACATATATACTCTGGTCTTAAGCTTGCGCAGGCTCTCGATGTACTGCGCGCCTGTCATCAGTGCCATAGAAACCTCCTATGTTTCGTAGTAAAACGTGCTGCTGCACGCAGGCAGCAGCACGCAGAATCTGCTTGTAAGTATGGATTAATATACGCCGTACGGATATACCTTATCCGGAACGCTTCTGTCGATTCTGTCAGAAGGAACGAATGCAACGGCACGAACGATGGTTCCGTCGCCCATGTACCATCTGAGCGGGAATGCGCAGAACAGGAATCTCTGGTTCTTAACCTTATCCAGGTCTCCGCCGAGGTTCTCGATACCCATTACGTTATGAGCCAGCAGGATGTCGTGGCAAGGCTCCCACTCTGGGAAGTCTTCCTCTACCGGATGACCAACGAGCTCTTCGTACTCTTCAACGATTCTCGGAACGTACGGTCCCGGACCGTGCTTTCCGCCATAGGTGTACAGGAAGTGGTCGATTGCCTGCATGTCGAAGCCAACACCCTTTACATGGTGCTCTACGAACCACTTAGCTCCCTCGATGGACAGTCCCGGGCTGTATCCGAAGTAATCCTCGTTCTCGCCCCAACGTCTGTGTGTACCGGTGTTCAGCAGTACCCAGTCACCTTCTTTGATTCCGCCAGGAACCTTCTTAGCAGCTTCTTCGATCTCCTCAACGGTGATCAGCTCCCATTTTCCCTTCGGGATATCCAGGCAGACAGCCTCGCCGAAGTAGTTCTCGATCGGCAGCTCATGTGTGAACGGAGATTCCGGAATTACATGAGACGGGGAGTCAGCGTGCGTGGAGTTATGCATATGGAAAGAGTTGAATGTCTGCAGCAGTCTGTAGTGCATCGGCATATGCTGTACTCTGTCAATATGGAAGTCTCCGTTGGACGGCCAGAGCGGATTTCCTCTTCCGAACGGGTTGGAGAGGTCGAGCAGCTCGAACTTTCCATCTTTGAACATATCGAAGATGCTTGCGTCATACGGCTTCTTCCAGTCATAAGTATGCGCATAGTTCTCTTCACGAGTATGTCTTTCATAGATTTCTGACATGGTTTTTCCTCCTTTGTCTTAGTGCTGTTAATGAACAAAATCTTTAACCAGTATATCAAGTTGCTACAGCAACTGGTCAAACTACTTTCTCAGACCGAGAATCTGTCTTGCATCGTCCGGAGTTGCGACTTCTCTTCCGATCTCGCGAGCCAGACGAGCTACTCTGCCGACGAACTGCTCGTTGGAATCCGCGAGTACGCCGGCGTTGTAATATACGTTATCTTCCAGGCCAACGCGGATGTTTCCGCCCATAGCCAGAGCTGCCATCATGATCTCGTTAGCGCCTCTGCCGATACCGAAGGTGCTCCAGGTGCTGTCTTCCGGCAGATGGTTAACCAGGTAAACCAGGTTCTCCGTGGTTGCTTCCATTCCGCCCGGCGCTCCCATGCACAGGCAGAAGTGCGCAGGTGCCTGCAGGATACCCTTCTTCAGGTAATACTTCGCGGTGTTCAGCATACCCATATCGAATACTTCGATCTCCGGCTTTACGTTTGCCGCGATCATTTCCTTACCGCACAGCTCCAGGAATCCCGGCTCGTTCATGAATACGACGCTGTTCAGCCAGTTCATGGTTCCTGCATCGAAGGATGCCATTTCCGGCTTCAGCTCCTTGAACGGCTTGATTCTCTCTTCCCAGGAGAATCCCTGTCCGCCGGAGGAAGTCAGGTTGATAACAACCGGGCATCCGCTCTCACGGATCAGAGTTACAGCTTCTTCGAATTTATCAAACCGCATGCTGGCCTGATCGTCGTCATCTCTTACATGAATGTGAACTACTGCAGCGCCGGCTTCATAGCATGCCAGTGCGGACTCGCAGATCTCCTTCGGCTGCGTCGGCAGGTTCTTGTTGTTCTTCTTGGTCGTGACGGCGCCGGTCAGTGCGGCTGTAATAATCACCTTATTTTTGTCGTTTAATCTTCTGGTGTCAAGCATTTCCAAAATCCTCCTTAAGCGTTAACTGAGTATGGCCTCCATAGGTGGAAGCCCTGTCTCCCGAGTGCCGGTTCCATAGCCTGTTCGCTCTGCCCTGACATTCTCGGGGACAGAATCCACGAATTCATCGACGATTCCCGCAAGAATCGAAGCCCCAGTCGGTGTCAGTACTTCCTGCGGTATGTCTGATCTGTAGTGAGGCAGACCAGTCTGCTGTATGATCTCTCTCACTGCAGGTACCGGAACGTTCAGTGTTCCACATGCACAGTGTACCTGGCCATACCCGGTTGGGGGAAGCGTAGAAATAACTTTTGCCGGCTTGAGGTGCGCAAGACAGATCGCTGCGCCTACGATGTCCACTACGGAGTCAATTGCGCCTGCCTCATGGAATTTCACCTCGTCAAGGGGAACTCTATGGACAACGGATTCTGCGCTGGATTTGATCTGAAAGATCCTGTGCGCGATACGCTTCTCATCTTCGTTCAGCGTGCTGCCATCAATCATCTCCCGGATCTGCCGGTAATTGCGGTAGTTTCCGGAATACGGATTGGTCCGTTCTGCTGTACGGTCTGCCAACACGACATCGACCGAAGAAGCAGGAATACCCTGCCGTTCCACCGTGTCGAAAGAGAGTCGGTATCCATCCAGTCCCAGAAGGGACAGTCTGTCGCAGAGGTAATCGTGCGGCACGCCCAGATCCACCATCGTGGAAAGGAACATGTCTCCGCTCATACCACTTTCGCAATTCAGATACAGAACTCGGTTCATAAGACTCCTCCCATAAGTATATGTAGCAAGTTCTGTGCCAACAATCCCGTCCGCTGTACTGCCTGCAATATGGGCGTTCCTTCCGCGGCAGCTGTTTCTTTGTTGCAATTATCAAACAAATTACTATGCAATTTTGCAACGGTATGCTATAATATGCACGCACAGAGGAGAAAAATTATGAACCAATCTTTAGCAATACAGCAAGTACTTGAGAAAATCGATAATGCGATCGAGAATGGTTCCTATGAGGACGCCGGAAAGGCGCTTGCGCTCCTGAAAGAGATCAAGAGTGACCTTCACTACTTTCATCAGGCCGGCATAGACTTTAAGATCGTGGTCGAGAACCTCGATGACAGTATATTCATAACAGATAAGGAAGGGAACGTTCTTTACGTCAACCCGGCGCACCGCAAGAATACGGATATTCTTCCCGAGGAGGTGCTCGGACGTAACATAGACGATATCGTTGCGCAGGGCAACCTGTTTACCGGAGGCTCCACACAGGATGTACTGAAGGAGAAGAAGAAGATCTTCCGTCTCGCGACCGTGACCAAGAAGAATCCGCCTGAGATCGGCTACACGATCGGCGTTCCGATCTTCAATAGCGAGGGGGAACTCCATCAGGTCGTTGTCAGCAGCCGCCCCATTCTGTCGCTGCAATCCCTGCAGGAGGACTATGACCGGTTCCTGCAGGAGGCCAAGAACAGAGATCCGCAGCACGTCCAGATTCGTGAGAGTTCCGGAGCCGACAATGCGCCGCAGGATCGTCTGATCGGTTCCTCGTCCTCACTTACAGAGATCAGTAGCCTCATTCAGATGGCAGCGCCTACCGACGTCACGATCCTGATCACCGGAGAATCCGGTGTCGGAAAGGAAGTCGTCGCGGATGAGATTTACCGGGCAAGCAGTCGCAGCGACAAGACGTTCGTCAAGATCAACTGCGCTTCGATACCTTCCAATCTGCTGGAATCTGAGCTGTTCGGCTATGAGAAAGGCGCGTTCACCGGCGCCAATGCCGCCGGAAAGAAAGGCCTCTTTGAGACAGCAAACGGCGGCACCCTGTTCCTGGATGAGATCGGCGAGATGCCTCTGGAACTGCAGGTCAAACTGCTCAGAGCCATCCAGAACAAGGTGATCACCCGCGTAGGCGGCACCAGACCGATTCCGCTGGATATCCGCTTCATCGCAGCTACCAACTGCGATCTGAAACAGAAGATCGCGAAGGGAGAATTCCGGCAGGATCTATACTACCGCCTGAACGTTTTCCCGATCTCCATTCCGCCGCTTCGCGAGCGGCCGACAGACATCGACGATCTGATCGAGCACTTCCGCATCGTGTTCTCGCAGAAGCACAACCGCGATCTGCAGTTCTCGGATGCCAACCGCGCGATGTTCCGCTCCTATCACTGGCCAGGCAATGTCCGTGAGTTGGAGAACGTCGTGGAATATCTGACGATCTGCGCTTACGGAGGGGATCACGTCGATGAGAAGACGATCCGCGGTATCCTGGATATCTCCCAGGAGACGATAGCTCCGGTCGAGACGATCAGCCTGACCCAGCAGATGGAGAACTATGAGAAGAACCTTCTGGAATCCGTCCTGAAGAATTCCTCCAGTCTCCGCGATGCCGGCGCCAAGCTTGGGGTCAACGCATCGACGATCTCGAGAAAGATCAAACAGTACGGGATCGAGTATCACGGAAAGAAATAGCAAGACAAGAAGAGACTGTATTCCGCAGTCTCTTCTTCTTATGCCGCAATGTGAAAAGGCTGCCCTGCGGGCAGCCCTCTCTCTTGCTGTAGCTATATATTAAGGTTATACCATTTCGATGATAACGGTCGATCCCATACCGCCGCCAACGCAGGCCGATGCGAGGCCGTATTTCTGGCCGCGTCTCTTCAGCTCATACATTGCAGCGATGATCAGTCTTGTACCGGTGGCTCCTACCGGGTGACCGATAGAAATGCCGCTGCCGTTGGGGTTCAGCTTTTCATCAGGAATGCCGAGCTCCTTCTGGCATGCCAGACACTGTGCTGCGAAAGCTTCATTGATCTCGAAGATATCGATGTCATCAACGGTGAGTCCCGCTTTTTCCATCGCCTTCTGGGAAGCTCCGATCGGGCCGATTCCCATGTAATCCGGGTCGACACCGACAGTTGCAACCGACTTGATGCGGCAGATGATCGGCGCTCCGATTTCCTTTGCCTTCTCCTCTTCCATGAGGATCACGCCGGAAGAAGCATCGTTCATGCTGGACGAGTTTCCTGCAGTGACTTTTCCGCCTTCTTTGAAGGTCGGCTTCAGCTTGGAAAGTCTTTCATAAGTTGTATCACGTCTCGGACCCTCATCGGTATCATAAGTCGTATCGCTCTTTCTGCCATGCACCGTGATCGGAATGATCTGATCCTTAAACAGTCCCGCGTCGATGGCAGCTACTGCTCTCTGGTGCGAGCGCAGTGAGAAGCGGTCCATTTCTTCACGAGACACGTCATATTTCTCTGCTACGTTCTCGGCTGTGATTCCCATAGCCGGTCCAATTCCCAGACTGGTGAAAGAATCCCACATAGAATCGCGCATTTCCATATGTCCGTATTTCTGGCCGAATCTGGCATTGAATACCATATGCGGAGCAGTGCTCATGCTGTCGGTTCCACCTGCCATGATGCAGTCCGCTTCACCGGCTTTAATCTGGAAATAACCGAGCTGAACCGATGCCAGCGAGGATACGCAGTTTCTGTGGACCGTGATTCCCGGAACGGAAATCGGAAGTCCTGCTTTCACCGCTGCAACTCTCGCCAGATTGTTTTCCAGATAAGTTCTCTGGTAGTTACATCCCCAGATGACATCCTCGATCAGAGCAGGATCGATTCCAGCTCTTTTGACCAGATTCTGCATTACAGGAATTGTCAGATCGACAGGCTTCAGGGTCTTGAACTGCCCACCAAGGCTTCCGACCGGAGTTCTGCATCCTGCTACGATTACGACGTTTCTCATGTTTCTCTTCCTTCCTATCTAGTTGGTAAGGCATGCGGCGGATGGCCGCCGCACACCATTGTAGTTAAATTGATTTACTGAGCAGCTCCTGTGATGGAATCTTCCTTCGCGTAGTCCAGGTTGTACTTTCTTACGTTGATGATGGAGATCAGTACGATATTGACTGCCAGCAGGATGATGAATACCAGGTATGCGCCTCTCAGGCCGCCGGTCTTTTCGATCGCCAGAGCGTTGACTTTGTAGTTCAGCATCAGGACGATCTCCATGATCGGGAAGTAGATGGAGTATACCAGGTCGAAGTTATGACGTCCGAATACGGAAGCCGGCAGGGATGTCATGAAGTTGGCAGCAGCGCCGATCGCAATACCTACCATGGCTACGCAGATGTATCCGCCGATCATGTTGTTCAGGGTGTAGTTGATCGCCAGAGCGATGATGTACCATACCAGGAATGCGCGGATCGCGAACTTGACGCCGAACTTCTGGTCGATCCAGCCGAATCCATAGGATCCGCAGACACCGATCAGTGCGCAGAAGGTCATCAGACCGATTGCCTTAGGCTCGGAGAATCCCAGCTCGATGTTTCTTGGAACCATCTGAGACATAACACCGGTGGTAACCATCTGGTTGATACCGATGATGATGGAGACGATCCACATTTCCGGAGTCTTCAGCAGTGTGCCGACGGTCCATCTGGAAGTGTTCTCTTCTCCCATGTCAGCGTACTCTGCTTCGTATACTTCTTTCGTTACGTTGTCAGGATACATTCCTCTTTCCTGCGGAGTGTTTCTGACCAGGATGAATCCAACGATAGCAACGATGATACCCAGAATACCGGTAACGGTCATTCCGTTTGCCATGCCCAGTCCACCGATCAGCGCAGCGATCAGAGGAACGTACAGAGCGGAACCAAGGTTATGTCCCATGGTGGTGTAACCGTTTGCCAGGCCCTTCTTCTTCGGGAACCACTGGGTGACCAGGTTTCCGCCGCCCAGGTAAGCAGCACCGTTGATGAAGATGGTGACCAGCGTCAGACCGATGAAGTAGGAACCAACGGTCGTTGCATGTCCATAGTAGATGTAGGACAGGGCAGCCAGTGCCAGGAATACTGCGGAGAACAGTCTTGCGCCCATCTTGACGCAGAGTCTTCCGAGTACGAAATAAGCGACAACGCCGATCAGGCCCGCGTAGAACGCTCTGTTCAGCAGCTCTGCGTGAAGTGCGTTCTGGTCAGCAAACCCGAGGGTCTGCCAGTTAGCTTCTGCAAATCTGGAGATTACGATGTTCTGTCCGTCGATGGAATAACCGATCAGGAACCAGAACATGAACATGCAGAAGAAGATGATAATCCAGCCCTTACCAAAATTCGATTTGGTATTTTCAGACTGAAGCTTTACATTCTTGTTATCAGACATTTCTTAATACCTCCAAAAGGTGAAGGGCCCCGGCCCTCCCGGGGCCCTTCCATAGTTCTACCTTATTCTTTCTCAATCTCTCTTTCCGTATCGCTCATCCGATGCCGTCATGACCATCTCGTCCCACGTTTCGAAGTCGGTGCTCTCGTTTACAAAACCATCAAGCAGCGTCTTCGAAAACACCAGTCTCGGGGAATCCCAGGTGCACATGACCGCGCTTGAATAGCGGAATGCTTCAAAATTCTCCAGCTTCGTATACTTCTGCATGAACTCGTCCGTGAAGACATCTTCTAAGATCTTCTTAAACTGTTCGTCGTTGTTGTAGGATACATAGTCATTTAACATAATTATCTGCTCTCCGGATGTTCTTTGTAATACTCTTCAGCAGCCTTGAACACGTACTCTCTCCATACCGGCTCGTCTCTCTTCATGCACGGACGGATGATCTCGTCTTCCTGGTCTCCCATACCATTGATGGTCTCTTTTCTCTGAACGGTCAGATACAGAGCCGGCTCATTCGGCGGGCATCCGAGGATCCAGTAAGCGTTCGGATGATTCTTCAGATACTTCTTGGTGCAGTTTCCGTGGAGCACGATCTTCTCGTCCGGAATGTCATCAGGTACCACGTTCTTCGGTCCTGCAACGATGGTCATTCCAGCGTTCTTGTCATACTCATTGACAGCCTTCAGCTCTTCCATGTTGATTGCGAGCAGAGCCTGGCAGCTGGAGCAAGCGCCTTCACATCTTACGTCGTATTCCGGCCATCTCTTGCTCATGTCGCCGATGTACGGGATCCACATCGGATAGAAGCAGTCCTCGATCTTGTCGCCGACTACGTCGATCTGATCCATGCTGTAGCATCCCAGTCCAGCTTCCTCAGCAACGGTGAAGTAGCTTACGCCAGAGGTATCGATTCCGGTAACTTCGCATGCAACTCTGTCGATCGCAACAGGGTCCTTGGATCCGAGGATCATATCGGACTTGATTGGAACCGGCATATGCGGGGAATATCCGGAAGCTGCTCTGTAAGCATCCATGATGTTCAGGTCAGCTCTGCAGACGGACCATACGTCCATCATGGACATGGTCAGATTCTGCTGATGCATCTGCATATGAACCTTATCCTGTACAACACCCTTGATGTTCTTCAGTGCGCCGGAGAATACCATGGAAGCGTGTGCCTTCAGGATCGGCAGGTTGACCAGGTGGTCAGCTTCCAGAAGTCTTCTCGGGAGCTTGATGTGGTGGAGATTGGACTTATAATCGCGGACTGCGATATTAACGAGGTCCTTATCTCTCTTGATGTCGTAGCACTCTACGCCTTCCTCGTCTGCCATAGCCTTGATGCCACTGACCTCGAAGCACTCTACGGTGTCACATCCGATAGCAGCTGCCTCTGCGATTACGATCTCTTTCGGCTCAGCCTTCTTGATCTCGCGGATGACTGCGCGGATGACTTCCGGATTCGTACATACGGAAGTCTCAGGTGGTTCTGCATGACCTGCGTTCGGCTTCAGCATTACAACGGAACCCTTATGGATCAGGTTCTCAACGCCACCGAGCAAATCAAACACTTTCGTAACATTCTCCTGAATGTTTTCACCCTTTACCAGGGCGACTTTTGATTTCTTACTCATGTTGTTTCTCCTTTCACGAGTAGATTTAAATGGTAATAACCTTACTCTTTCGAATAATTTCCACGGTACTTTACAATGCAAGTCTCATGCCAAACTAAAAACAGCGAACTTTACAGGAAATTTCATCATTGCAATAGGTTTTGTTCCCCTATTTCATTGCAGCTTTGCAACACCACAATTCACTTATTGCAACGCTTCATAAACAGCCTGGATCTCGGCCGCCTCCATGACGCGGAATCCGCTGCCGATCTGCCGTCCCGAATCCACGGTCAGGGCCGTCAGTTCCCGGGGATTCATGCGGTCTCCGACGGTTCCGGGGAGTCCGATCGCTTTGACAAAATCTTCAAGCCTCCTCTCCCCCTCCTCCGCGTCTTCTGTCCCGAAAACGCCAAGGAAAAAGCTCTGGAAACGCTTCGGATCATGGTGATACATGACGCGGCACCAGGCCGGGATCAGCATGGCAAGGCCGCCTCCGTGGCTGATGCCGAATGCTTCGGTCAGCATGTGGGAAAGTCCGTGGCAGGCAAAATCCCCGCCCGGCCCCAGCATATTACTATGCGCAACCGTCGCAGCCACCATGACTTCAGAGCGCAGCGCCAGATCATCCGGTCTTTTTACCAGCTCCGGCAAAACCTCCACCATCGTCTTCATAACGGAAACCGTCATCCCATCAAACAGCCGGCTGTCTCTCCTCAGGTCAAAATACCGCTCAAACGCGTGTGAAAAAATATCAAATCCTCCAATCGCCGTCTGCTCCGGCGGAACGCTCAGCGTCAGCTCCGGATCCAGGATGGCAAACTTCGGCTTTGCCGCAGGAAATGCCGCCGTATACTTCCGGTGGCTCTCATGCTCGGAGATTACTGCGACTGCGTTAGCTTCGCTTCCCGTGGCGGGTACCGTCACTACCGCGCCGATGGGCAGTACCAGCTGGCCGGTCTCGCCGGACCGGAATACATCCAGGATATCGCCTCTCGCGCAGGCGCCTACGGCAATGGCTTTCGCCGTATCGATGACGCTGCCGCCTCCTACCGCCAGGATTCCGTCGATCTGCTCTTCCCGGATCACCTGAATTGCCTGGTCGACAAACCAGTTGTCCGAATTCGCAGGCACGCCTCCGTATGGCACCACCTGGCAGCCCGCCTCTTCCAGATCTGCAACGATCCTTGCGCCTGTGCCACACCGGAAGATCCGTTCGCTTCCGTACAGCATCATCACCTTGTCTGCATGCTCTTTCATTGCAATTCCCACGTTCCGGACTTCTCCAGCCCCGAAAATGATCTCTGTGGGGATGCTCATTTTAAAAGTATACATTGTATCATTCTCCTCTCATATCAAAAAAAACATGCAAACATCGTGCCATTTCGCTTTACTGTGTTAACGTGCTCCGCCTTGCTCTACGCGCTGCCCCCTTCTCTCGCCCCCTCGCAGCACTCATCGTCGCTACGCTCCTCCTCACCATAGCGCTACGCGCTCCCCGCGTCGCGGTCCCCTCGCCGGGTGGCAGCCCCTGCCGTGGAAACCCCGGCAGGAGCCTTCCAAAGGGTACTCCGCGTCCCTCCGTCAAGACGGCTTTCGCGGCATATGCTCGCGGGCCGCCTCCTGTTGCTCCGTCTGGACGGCCCGCTCCGCTATTCCACGGTCCGTTTTGACTTCGGTCCCGCTCCCCGCGGGCATCCACAGGGCTGCGGCGATGCCAGAGGAAGCGGTTGTTGCCGCTTTTCTCGTGCTCACACTCGCCCTTCTTTCCGGATCATTTCAAATGTGCGAATGTGTCTTATCCTGTTCATGGATATCACCAGAGAGAATTGTACGTAGTCGGAGAATAACCCGCCTCTGTCTGCCTGTCGCAGACTATTACAAAAAATGCCATTCTCTGCGATAAAGAGCTCTCTCATTTTGAACTATATCGGCAAAAACGAGGAAAACGTTCAAACATAACCATGCCAGCACTCCTGCCTCAGGAGTCAGAAGACTGTATTTATCGCAGTATACTTTGATTTCAGGGG
>JAFOML010000052.1 GCA_017425345.1 Eubacterium sp.
AATACGGGCCTCGTGTCGCACCGTGACATGAAGGAGCAGTTCCTCGACAACATGGACCTGGAGCGCGAGCGCGGCATCACGATCAAGCTGCAGACGACCCGTCTCGTCTACCATGCAAATGACGGGAAGGAGTACGTTCTGAACCTGATCGATACCCCGGGACACGTGGACTTTACCTATGAGGTCTCCCGGAGCCTTGCCGCGTGCGAGGGCGCAGTCCTCGTTGTGGACGCGACGCAGGGCGTCGAGGCACAGACGATGGGGAACGTGTATCTGGCGATGGACGAGGATCTGGAGATCCTTCCCTGCCTGAACAAGATGGACCTTCCGAGCGCCCGCCCGGACGAATGCAAGCAGGAGATCGAAGATATGATCGGCCTGGATACCGAGGATGCCCCTATGGTCTCCGCCAAGGAGGGCACCGGCATCGACGAGCTTCTCGAGGCGATTGTCGCTAAGATCCCGGCTCCGGAGGGGGATGAGAACGGGAAGCTGAAGGCTTTGATCTTCGACTCCGTCTACGATAACTATAAAGGCGTCGTCATCTACGTCCGCATCTTCGACGGAACCGTCAAGGTGGGCGATGTGATCCGCCTGATGAGCACGAACAAGAAATACGAGGTCACAGAAGTCGGCGTCATGGCTCCCGGTCACGTGCCGGCCAAGTGGCTGCGCGCGGGCGACGTCGGCTACATCTGCGCGAGCATCAAGCAGGTCAGAGACGCGCGCGTCGGTGATACCGTCACCCTGAATGCAGATCCGGCAGACGAGGCGCTCCCGGGCTATAAGAAGGTGCAGTCGATGGTCTACTGCGGCATCTACCCGGCAGAAGGCGAGAAGTATGAACCCGTGCAGGACGCGCTGGAAAAGCTGCAGGTCAATGACGCGGCCTTCCTGTTCGAGCCGGAGACTTCCACCGCGCTGGGCTTCGGCTTCCGCTGCGGCTTCCTCGGCCTGCTGCACATGGAGATCATCGTCGAGCGGCTCGAGCGGGAGTTTAATCTGTCGGTGGTGACGACTTCGCCAAGCGTCGTATATAAGGTCGTGATGAACGACGGCACCGTGGAGATGATCCAGAACCCGACCAACCTGCCTGCGCCCGGCGAGTACGACCACATCGAGGAGCCAATCGTCAAGGCGGATATCATGATCCCCAAGGAATATGTCGGCGCGATCATGGAACTCTGCCAGAAGCGCCGCGGCCGCATGCTCAGCATGGACTACATCACGACGGAGCGCGTGGACCTGCACTACGAGATGCCGCTGAACGAGGTCATCTACGACTTCTTTGACGCCCTCAAATCCAAGACCCGCGGCTACGGCTCCCTGGACTACGAGTTCATCCGCTACGAGAAGTCGAACCTCGTCAAGATGGACGTCCTCCTGAACAAGGAGATGGTCGACGCTTTCTCCATGATCGTCCACGAGTCGGAGGCGTACACGCGCGGCCGCTTCGTCTGCGAAAAGCTGAAGGAGGTCATCCCGATGCACCAGTTCGAAGTGCCCATCCAGGCGGCGATCGGCCAGAAGGTCATCGCGCGCGAGACGGTCAAGGCGTACCGCAAGGACGTCATCGCCAAGTGCTACGGCGGCGACATTTCCCGTAAGAAAAAGCTTTTGGAGAAGCAGAAGGAAGGAAAGAAGCGCATGCGCCAGTTCGGCAAGGTAGAGGTGCCGCAGGAGGCGTTTACGGCGGTCCTGAAGTACGACGATAATAAATAAGAGGGGACAAATTCTACATATTATGAAATCACTCGGACTATACATACACATTCCGTTCTGCGTCAGACGGTGCCATTACTGTGGATTCTACTCCAATGCGGTGGGAGAGACCGCAGGAGCCGCGCAGGCGCAGAACGCCTACGTGGAGTGGCTGATCCGGAAAATCCGCGACGCGGGCGATAAGTACCGGAAGCAGTATCTGGTCGATACGGTGTTCCTCGGAGGGGGGACGCCTTCGATTTTGTCAGCCACCGCAATCGAAGCGATTCTCGGCGCTGCACGAGAGAGCCTGGCCGTCGCATCTGACGCGGAGATTACGATCGAATGCAATCCCGGCACGCTGGACGCGCAGAAGCTCCGCCGGTACCGCGATTGCGGCGTGAACCGTCTCTCCATCGGACTGCAGTCGTTCGATGACGGGATTCTCGAACGGCTCGGACGGATCCACCGGGCGGAGGATTTCCGCAAAAACTTCCGCATGGCCAGAAAACTCGGATTTGATAACATCAATATCGACCTCATGTTCGGCATTCCCGGGCAGACCATGGAGCAGTGGCAGGACACCTGCGAGCAGGCAATCGCGCTGGAACCGGAACACCTGTCTTTCTACAGCCTGCAGATTGAAGAGGACACGCTGTTCTACGACCAGTATCTGAGCGGCGAGCTGATCCCGATGGAGGACGGACTTGACCGCGAGATGTATCACTGGGCGATCCGTCGGTTCCGCGAGGCGGGTTACGAACACTATGAGATCTCGAACATGTGCAAGCCCGGCAGAGCGTGCAGACATAATCTGAAGTACTGGTCCTTTGAGGAGTACCTCGGGCTCGGCGACAGCGCAAGCTCGTTCATGGGCGGCATCCGGTTTACGGAAAAGCCGCGGGAGGAATACCACGTGAACGACTTTGACGATGACACGGCAGAGTTCGTGTTCACCGGACTTCGAAAGACGGCAGGTATCAGCAAAGCAGAGTTTGCCGAGCGGTTCGGACGGGACTTCTGGGATGTGTACGGCGGCAGGCGGAAGTATCTGACCGAATTCTTCGAGCGGGGACAGCTGATCGAAGACGGTGATATCCTGCGGCTGTCGGAAGAAGGAATCGATATTTCCAATACGATCATGTCGATCTTTGTATAACGGAGGAGAAAGATGGAAAAGTTCTCAGGACAATATATCATGGCGCTGGATCAGGGAACGACGAGTTCCCGCTGCATCATCTACGACCGTAAGGGCGGGATCGTGAGTTCCGCGCAGAAGGAGTTTACGCAGTTCTTCCCGAAGGAGGGCTGGGTCGAGCACGACGCGGAGGAGATCTGGAGCTCGCAGATGGAAGTGACAAAGATCGCTCTGACCAAAGCGGACCTCTCTTTCCGGAACATCGCGGCGATCGGTATCACAAATCAGAGAGAGACGACCATCGTCTGGGACCGCAAGACCGGAAAGCCGGTCTATCATGCGATCGTCTGGCAGTGCCGCAGAACCGCGGAGTACTGTGACGAGCTCGCGGAGAAAGAAGGACTGGTCGAAACCATCCGGAAGAAGACCGGTCTTCTGCTGGACCCGTATTTCAGCGCGACCAAGATCCACTGGATCCTTGAGAACGTAGAAGGGGCGCGTGAGCGCGCCGAAGCGGGTGAGCTGTGCTTTGGCACCGTGGAGACGTGGCTGATCTGGAAGATGACCGGCGGCCGCGTGCACGTGACCGATTACAGCAATGCATCCCGCACGATGCTTTTCAATATTCATACGCTCAAGTGGGATGAGGAGATCCTGCGTCTGCTGGATATTCCGGAAGCCATTCTGCCGGAAGCGGTTCCGTGCAGTCAGATCTACGGACAGACCGAGGCGAAGCTGTTCGGAGGTCCGATAACGATCTCGGGCGCGGCGGGAGATCAGCAGTCGGCTTTGTTCGGGCAGGCCTGCTTTGAACCCGGTGACGCCAAGAGCACCTATGGCACCGGAAACTTCCTGCTGATGAACACCGGAACGACTCCCGTGACTTCTAAGAACGGCCTTCTGACGACGATCGCCTGGGGCCTGAACGGGGAAGTGTACTACGCGCTGGAGGGCTCCGTGTTCGTCTGCGGCGCGGCGCTGCAGTGGCTCCGGGACGAGCTGGACATCCTGAATGATTCCGCGGAGTCAGAGCGCATCGCGCTTTCGGTCAAAGACTCCGCCGGCCTCTACGTCGTACCGGCCTTCACCGGCCTCGGCGCGCCGTACTGGGATCCGTATGCGCGCGGAACGATCTTCGGCATCACAAGGGGTGCGCAGCGGAGCCATCTGGTTCGTGCGACTCTGGAATCGCTGGCATACCAGTGCTATGATCTGCTGAGCGCAATGAGCCGTGACCGCGGCGATGACCTTCCGTCGCTGCGGGTAGATGGAGGCGCCAGCGCGAACAACTACCTGATGCAGTTCCAGGCGGATATTCTTGGCTGTGATGTGGTGCGGCCGTCCAGTGTGGAGACGACTTCGCACGGTGCAGCGTATCTCGCCGGACTTGCGGTCGGCTACTGGAGAGATCTTGACGATATCCGCGAGAATCTCGCGATCGACCGGGTGTTCCATCCATCCATGGATCCCGAAAAGAGAGAGAAGCTGCTGAAAGGGTGGAGAGAGGCAGTTAAGCGGTCTCTGGACTGGGCACGGTCCATCTGACGTACACACGCATTATGGAAACGGGATCTCTCGATCATGAGGGATCCCGTTTTTCGTCACGAAAAAAACATATAGTTTCTGCAAATATCTGATGACATTGCAGAAACGGAGTAGTACATTATTAATAGAGTTTAGCACTCGGATAGATAGAGTGCTAACAAGGAGATGAGGGCATGGAATTAACAGAAAGAAAACTGAAGATTTTGCAGGCCATCATAGAAGACTACGTGAGATCGGCCGAACCCGTCGGGTCACGGACGCTCTCCAGGAGACTGGACATGAACGTCAGTCCCGCGACGATCCGCAACGAGATGAGCGATCTCGAGGAGATGGGCTATCTGACGCATCCGCATACATCCGCTGGCCGCGTGCCGTCGGATAAGGCGTACCGCCTCTACGTGAACAGCCTGATGCAGCCGCATGAGGTTTCCGACGAGGCCAAGCAGATCATCAATGAGACGCTTCGCGCAGATATCGATGAGTTTGACCGTACGATGCAGAGAGCGGCAGAGCTTCTGTCGGAGATCACCAATCTGGCTTCGTTCGCAGTCACCCCGACTAAGAATGAGGATAAGGTCCGGTTCGTCAATCTGCTGCCGGTCGATGATCACACCGTCGTGCTGATGATTGTCGCAGAGAGCGGGAAGGTCTCCAATACCACGCTGAAGCTTCGTGTGCCGTACACGGCGGAGATGCTAAACATCCTGGCCAAGAACATCACGTACAACTATAAAGGACGTACGATCTCCGATGTTCTGACCGATGACATCATTCACGATTTCAACAGTGATCTGGCGGCGATGAATATGCTGGCAGGCAGCATCATGCCGAACTTTATGCGTACGCTGTCGGATATGCTGAACGTGCATCTGTATCTGGACGGACTCAGCAATATCTTCGATATTCCGGAGTACACCGATCTGAACCGGGCGAGGAGCTTCATTTCGCTGTTTGACCGGCGTGAGCGCTTCGTCAAGACCCTGATGGACCGGGACGATGGCATGATCGTGACGATCGGCGCGGAGAACGCGGATGCGGATCTGAATGACTGTTCCCTGATCACGGCGACCTACCACGTGGATGGTCAGATGGTCGGAAAGATCGGCGTCATAGGACCGACCAGAATGAAGTACGGCGAGGTCACATCGATTATACGGTATCTGACGGATAACCTGAATAATACATTTCAACTAAAGGGCGGTGAGGACTGAGAGAATGAGTATGGAAACCACGAATAATACGGAGAAGGAACGTATGGAAGAGATGGAACCGGCGGAAGAGACGGAAGCTGCGGCGGCAGACTCTGAGCCTGAGGAAGATATCAATGCTTCCGCAGAGCCGGAACCGGAAGAGGAGCCTTGCGAGGAAGAGAAGCAGCCGGATCCTGAAGAGGAGGCGATGACCGTCAAATATATGAGACTGATGGCTGACTTCCAGAACTTCAAGCGCAGGACCGAAAAAGAGAAAGGTGATATCTACGCATTCGCCAATGAGAAGCTGGTAACAGATCTCCTGGTGGTGCTGGACAATTTTGAACGGGCGCTCGAGCACGAGAGCGATGACAGCGGATTTGCCGAAGGCATGCAGCTGATCTTCAAGCAGCTCATGGACGTGCTGACCAAGGCAGGGCTTTCTGAGATCCCGGCGCTTGGCGAGACGTTCGATCCGAATTATCATAATGCAGTCATGGCAGAGGACACGGACGAGTACGAGAGCGGAAAGGTGTCAGGCGTCATGCAGAAGGGGTATATGTTAAATAACAAGGTGATCAGACCGTCGATGGTCAAGGTTGCCAATTAGTATAAGGGAGGAAACGATAATGGCTAAAGTAATCGGAATAGATTTAGGAACAACGAACAGCTGCGTAGCAGTTCTGGAAGGTGGAGAACCCACTGTTATCACGAACGCAGAAGGTAACCGTACGACTCCGTCTGTCGTAGGTTTTGCCAAGAACGGCGAGAGACTCGTCGGTGAGACCGCTAAGAGACAGGCTGTCACCAACCCGGAGAGAACCATCTCCTCGATCAAGAGACACATGGGTGAGGACTACAGCGTAGAGATCGATGGTAAGAGATACACACCGCAGGATATCTCCGCGATGATCCTGGCTAAGCTGAAGGCTGACGCAGAGAGCTATCTGGGTGAGAAGGTAACGGAAGCAGTCATCACCGTACCGGCTTACTTCTCGGATTCGCAGAAGCAGGCAACCAAGGATGCCGGAAAGATCGCCGGACTGGATGTCAAGAGAATCATCAACGAGCCGACGGCAGCTTCTCTGTCCTATGGACTGGATAAGGAAGAGGGATCCCATAAGATCCTGGTATACGACCTGGGCGGCGGCACATTCGATGTCTCCATCCTCGAGCTGGGCGACGGCGTATTCGAAGTACTGGCTACCAACGGCGATACACGTCTGGGCGGCGACGACTTTGATAATGCTCTGATGAACTTCATGGCAGACAGCTTTGCTAAGGAAAACGGCGTTGACCTGCGCAGTGACCGCATGGCGATGCAGAGACTGAAGGAAGCTGCGGAGAAGGCTAAGAAGGAGCTCTCCAGCGCACAGACCACGAACGTCAACCTGCCGTTCATCACCGTGACCGATGCTGGCCCGCTGCACCTGAACATGGATATCACCAGAGCCAAGTTCGATCAGCTGACCGCAGATCTGGTCAACCGCACCATCGAGCCGATGCGCAAGGCTATGGCGGATGCAGGCGTTACCAACAGCGATCTGTCCAAGGTCATCCTGGTCGGTGGATCCACCAGAATCCCGGCTGTTCAGGATGCTGTTAAGAGAATCACCGGTAAGGAACCGTTCAAGGGAATCAACCCGGATGAGTGCGTAGCAGTAGGCGCTGCGATCCAGGCAGGCGTTCTGACCGGAGAGGTCAACGATGTACTGCTGCTGGACGTTACACCGCTGTCTCTGTCCATCGAGACACTGGGCGGCGTTGCTACCAAGCTGATTGAGCGCAACACCACGATCCCGACCAAGAAGAGCCAGATCTTCTCAACCGCTGCAGATAACCAGACTGCAGTAGACATCCACGTCATGCAGGGTGAGCGCCAGATGGCTGCTGACAATATCACACTGGGACGCTTCCAGCTGACCGGTATCGCACCGGCTCCGCGTGGAATCCCTCAGATCGAGGTAACCTTCGACATCGACGCGAACGGCATCGTAAACGTCAGCGCGAAGGATCTGGGAACCGGCAAGCAGCAGAACATCACCATCACTTCCTCCACGAACCTGTCGGATGAGGAGATCAACCAGAAGGTCAAGGAAGCGGAGCAGTATGCTGCTGAGGATAAGAAGAAGAAGGAAGCCATCGAGGACAGAAATAAGGCGGAGACGCTGGTCTATGAGACCGAGAAGGCTCTGAAGGAGCTGGAAGGAAAGATCTCGGAGAGCGAGAAGCAGGATGTGGAATCCGCTAAGAACGACCTCCAGAGAGCTCTGGAAGCCAACAATCCGGACGATATCAAGGCCAAGATGGAAGTCCTGACCGAGAAGTTCCACGCTGTTTCCACCAAGCTGTATCAGCAGGCTCAGCAGGCACAGGGCGGAGCAGGCCCTGACATGAGCGGCATGGGCGGCATGGGTGGAATGGGCGGAAACGCCGGTCCTTCCGGAAACGATGACAACGTAGTCGACGCGGACTACACCGTCGTAGACGATGATAAATAAAGAGAACCTGTAGTACGTAAATAAGGAATGAACGAGTGGTAGGGATCCGGGCCAGCCCCGGGTTCCTACCTAAGTTACTGTAATAGAGAAGGGGTTTGCAATGGCAGAAAAACGAGATTATTATGAGGTGCTGGGCTTACAGAAGGGCGCCACGGAAGAGGAAATCAAAAAGGCGTTCCGGAAGATGGCTCTGAAATACCACCCGGACCGCAATCCCGGAGATAAGACTGCCGAGGAGAAGTTCAAGGAAGTAAACGAGGCATACAGCATCCTGTCAGACCCGGATAAGAAGAATAAGTATGACCGCTTTGGTTTCGCAGGCGTAGACCCGAACGCAGGGTTTGGCGGCGCCGGAGCAGGCGGCTTCGGCGGCGGCTTTGGCGGTTTTGATGATATCTTCAGCGCTTTTGGTGATATGTTCGGCGGCGGCTTTGGCGGCAGCGCGGCCAGCAGAACCGCTCCGATGAAGGGCCGTGATCTGCAGAAGACCGTAACAATCAGCTTCAATGAAGCGGCATTCGGCACCAAGAAGACGATCAAGGTCACTAAGTATGTCAAGTGCCCGGATTGTAACGGTGAAGGAACCGCACCCGGAACTTCCAGAAGAACCTGCAGCAAGTGCGGTGGCAGCGGCCAGGTCCATACGGTGCAGAGCACACCGTTCGGACGGTTCCAGAGCTCCGGTCCGTGTCCGGACTGCGGCGGAAAGGGAAGCGTCATCGATACACCGTGCCCCAAGTGCAAGGGCGCAGGAAAGATCCGGAAGACCATCGATATCAAGGTGGACATCCCGGCTGGCGTCGACAACGACAGTGTGATTCCAATCCGTGGCCAGGGTGATCCGGGTGAGAACGGCGGACCGAATGGTGACTTCTATGTCGTCATCGCGGTGGAACCGCATGAGTTCTTCCGGAGAGACCGGGACAACCTGTACATCGATATTCCGATCAGCTTTGACCAGGCGGCGCTCGGCGCGGACATCACGGTACCGACGCTGGATGGAAAGGTCTCGTATAAGGTGCCGGCAGGCACGCAGCCGGGAACCGTATTCCGTCTGAAAGGAAAGGGTATGCGGAATGTCAGGAACGGCCGTATGGGCGACCTTTATGTAAAGGTGAACCTGGAAGTTCCGACCAAGCTGAACAGTGAGCAGAAGAAGCTCGTCCGGGAAATGGGCGAGAAGCTGAGTGGAAACTGCTATCAGAAAAAGTCCGGCTTTGCACAGAAGATGAAGGATTTTTTCAGTTGATGACACTCTGACCAAAAACCGCTGTTGACAAGGATGACTTTAAGGCATAAGATTATGTTAAGCTATCCAAGTATGCGGTTTTTTTGGTATGGAGACATGGAATAGATGAAAAAAGCCTTAATTGAACTCAGAAACATCACCAAAGCATTTGAGGACAATGTAGTCCTCGATGACTTCAGCCTTTCTGTGGATGAAAATGAATTTATCACCCTGCTGGGACCGTCCGGTTGCGGCAAGACGACGACACTCAGAATTGTCGGCGGATTTGAGACACCGGACAGCGGCAGGGTGTTTTTTGAGGGAAACGATATCACGGATGTACCGCCGAACAAGCGGCACATCAATACCGTTTTCCAGAAATACGCGCTCTTCCCGAACATGAACGTGGGCGAGAATATCGCGTTCGGACTCAGGGTCCGCGGCAAAAGCGAGTCGTATATTCGCGATAAGATCAAGTATGCGCTGAAGCTGGTCAATCTGGAGGGATTCCAGAACCGCAGGATTGAATCCCTGTCCGGCGGGCAGCAGCAGCGTATCGCGATGGCACGCGCAATTGTAAATGAACCCAAGGTCCTGCTGCTTGACGAGCCTCTGGGTGCGCTGGATTTGAAGCTCAGACAGGACATGCAGTACGAGCTGATCCGGCTCAAGAATGAGCTCGGCATCACCTTTATTTACGTTACCCATGATCAGGAAGAAGCCCTGACCATGAGCGATACCGTCGTCGTCATGAACGGCGGCTACATCCAGCAGATGGGAACCCCGGAGGAGATCTATAACGAGCCGCAGAACGCGTTCGTCGCGGACTTTATCGGGGACAGCAATATCGTGGATGCGGTGATGGTAGAAGATTATCTGGTTCGCATCTGCGACACCATGTTCCCCTGCATTGACGATGGATTCGGCCGGAATAAGCCGGTGGACGTCGTGATCCGCCCGGAGGACATCATCATCAAGAAGCCGGGTGAGGGGAAACTCGAGGGTGTCGTCACACATAACGTATTTATCGGCGTTTACTACGAGATGGAGATCATGGCAGGCGGCTACGAGTGGCTGGCGCAGAATACGACCAGCTATCCGGTCGGAACCAAGGTCAGCCTGGATGTGATCCCGGAGAACATACAGATCATGCACAAGCCGAAGAGCAAGGAAGAGGAGGCCATCGAAACGGATGTCTAGACGAGAGTACGCATATCCGTATCTGTTCTGGGTGGCTGTCGGAACGATCATTCCGCTTGCCCTGATCATGTACTACGGATTTACGGACCGTACCGGTGCGTTTACTACCAAAAATATTACGGCGATCTTTGAGCCGGTACACGCGCAGGCGCTGGGGCTTTCTCTGGGGCTCGCGTTCATCAGTACCGTCATCTGTCTGCTGCTTGCTTTTCCTCTGGCGTTGATCCTGAAACAGAGTAGCTTCGGACGGAAGGGCTTCATCATCTTCATCTTCATCCTGCCGATGTGGATGAACTTCCTGCTGCGCACGATGGCATGGCAGGTGATCTTAGAGCGCGGCGGCATCTTCAACCATATGATGGATGCGATGCATCTGCCGATGTTGAACATTATCAACACGCCGGCGGCGATCGTGTTAGGCATGGTCTACGACTTTCTGCCGTTCATGGTCCTGCCGATCTATAACGCACTGATGAAGATCGATGACAGCCTGGTCGAGGCCGCCTACGATCTTGGCGCCAGCTGGAGCAGGGTCCTGTTCAAGTTGCTGATCCCGCTCAGTGTGCCGGGAATCGCCAGCGGGATCACGATGGTGTTCGTGCCTTCGCTGACGACCTTCGTCATTTCGAACATCCTGGGCGGAGGAAAGATCTACCTGATCGGTAATATCATCGAGCAGGAGTTTACGACAAGCGCCAACTGGAACCTCGGTTCCGGCCTCTCTCTGGTCATGATGATCTTCATCCTGATCAGCATGGCGGCTCTTGGAAAGCTGGATAAGAGCGGGGAGGGGACATACATATGAGAGCAGTGAAAACGATCTACGTGACAATCATCATATTGTTCCTCTATCTGCCGATCGTGACGCTGATGGTATTCTCGTTCAACGCGAGTAAATCCATGTTTAAATGGACCGGCTTTTCGACGAAGTGGTACGTGGAGATGTTCCACGACGACGCGATGCTGTCCGCGATCTGGAACACCTTCTCGATCGCGCTCGTCTCGTCGCTCATCGCGACGATCCTCGGGACGATGGCATGCCTTGGCATCGTATCGATGAAGAAACGCACGCAGACAGTCATCATGGGGCTGAACGATATCCCGCTTCTGAACGCGGATATCGTGACCGGTATCTCCCTGATGCTGGCCTTCATCGCGTTCGGCTTCTATCTGAACTGGGGAACCGTGCTGCTGGCGCACATCACCTTCAGCATCCCGTACGTGATCCTGTCCGTGATGCCCAAGTTCAAGCAGATGGGGAAGAGCAGCTATGAGGCTGCGCTGGATCTTGGAGCATCGCCGGCCTACGCGTTCCGGAGAGTCATTCTGCCGGAACTGATGCCGGGAATCAGTTCGGGATTCCTGCTGGCGTTCACGATGTCGGTCGATGATTTTGTCGTTACGCATTTTACAAGAGGCGCGGGAATCAATACGATCTCCACGCTCATATACAGTCAGGTCAAGGTCGGTATCCGGCCGACGCTGTTCGCGCTGTCGACCGTGATCTTTATTGTAGTTCTGGTGGTCCTGTGTCTGGCCAATTTCGCATCGGACCGCAGCGCAGAGGAAGATGAGGTTTTCTATGAAGTTGCACAAGGCTAAATATATTGTGTTGGCGCTCGTGCTGGTCATTGCGGCATTCTGCTGCACCGGCTGCGGGCACAAGGAAGAAAGTGAAGTGCGGGTATTCTGTTACGGAGACTACATGGATCCGTCGGTCACCGATGAGTTTGAAGAGAAGACCGGTATTCATGTCGTGCTGGACACTTTCGATACCAACGAAGAGATGTATCCGGTGATCAAGAACCGCGCGGGCGTCTACGACGTGATCTGTGCCTCCGACTATATGGCGGAACGCATGATCAATGAGGGCCTGCTGCAGAAGATCGATACCGGCAGCATGAAGAACTACAAGAACATCGGCAAGACGTACCTCGATCTCTGCGCCAGATCCTTCGATCCCGAGAATGAATACGCAGTACCGTATCAGTGGGGCACGCTTGGCATCATGTATAATGCCAAGAAGCTCGGCAAGGGAAAGATCACGTCCTGGGCGGATCTCTGGGACGAAAAGTATTCCGGCCGCATCATCATGCAGGACAGTCTGCGCGATACGCTCGGCGCGAGCCTGAAGTCACTTGGTTACTCGCTGAATACGACGAATGAGAAAGAGGTTGCGAAAGCAGCTCAGCACCTGATCGATCAGAAACCGCTGGTGTATAAATACGCGAACGACTCCGCGCGTGACCTTCTGATCGGCAATTCCGCGGATATCGGCGTCGTCTGGAACGGCGAGCTGCTGTACAGCCAGGACTTGAACAAAAACCTCGAGTTCGCGATTCCGAAAGAGGGGACGGAGATCTTCATCGACTGCTGGTGCATTCCGAACAACGCGTTTCACAAGGAGAATGCGGAGAAGTTCATCGACTTCATGTGCGACGACGATGTGGCTTACACCAACTTCGAGTATCTGACCTACAGCACGCCGAACGAGGCAGCAATCAAGAAGATGCCGGAGGAGCTTCAGAGCAATGACGTCCTGTTCCCGACCGAGAAGACGCTGGCCCGCTGCGAGTCGCTGGCGGACCTTGGACCGGACGGGGATGATCTGTACAGTAAATACTGGAAGATCTATAAATCTAAGAACTAAAGCGTTTACAGAGCCTGAAAACAGGATAAAAAACGGACCGGGTCCGTCGCTTATGCGGATCACCGGTCCGTTCTTTTATTGACTTATAGACAAGGTGCTTGGTTTACGATAACTATAGATTTTGTTAACCAAGAAAAACCGTTATTCCATCTTCAGGTTCAGTACCTTTTCGGAGAAGTCTCCCAGGTATTTCTTGCCGCCGACCGTCTTATATGCGCGGATCTTGACGAATACCTTGCTGGTGCCGTACGCGCTCTTGATCTCCGCAGCCTTTGTAGTGCCTTTCTTGACCGTGACGGTCTTCTTGCCGGAGAACTTCTTGTTATCTGAGTAGACGATGCGGTATCCGTTTGCACCTTCGACCGGCTTCCAGGTCAGTTTGAAGGTCTCCGAATCCGTCTTGACCAGCTTCTTTACAACCGGTGCGGCAGGGGGTGCGACTACGCTGACCTTGATCGGATCGCTGTATTCGCCCTTGTACTTCTTTCCGTTGAGCTTGACATAGCCGCAGACCCGGACGAACAGTTTGCCTGCCGTGATCTCACTGGTAACCGTTCCGAAGGTTGCGGAACTGTTATCGATGGTTACGGACTTGCTGTTCTTGAAGTCCTTCGTCTTCGCGTAGTTGATGATGTAGCCGTCTGTGTTCTCCGCCTTCTTCCAGTTTGCGGTGAAGGTGAGGTCAGAAGGACTTTCAACGGACTTCAGCTTAACCTTTTCCGTGCTGCTGATCACGTTGATCGTCACTGTTGCCTTGGCAGCGGATACGTTATCCGTTGCGGCACTCTTGATCGTGATCTTGACGGTGCCCGGCGTGCCGGTGCTGGTGACCTTTCCGCTATTGTTCACCGTTGCGATGCCCGTATCACTCGAGGAGTAGGTGAGGGCGCCTCCGTTGGTGGTCGCGCTGATCGTCAGCGAATTACCGGCGACCAGATCATAAGCGTTCTGCTCCGGTGTGACCTTGCCGTCTCCCGGCTTGATCGTGAAGGTGGCCTTCTTACTTCCGGCGTAATTGCCTTTTCCTTTGATCGTGACGGTTCCCGTTCCGGCATTCGTATTATTGCTGTAGGAGAGGGAGTAATCCGTGCCCTTGGTGAGCTTGGTTCCCTTATATGTAACGGTCGGTGTCGGCTTGATCGCAGAACCGGAATAGGTCTTGTCCGGGATATCCGATACTTCTGCATCCGCGATATCCTTATCGGTGATCGTGAACTTCTTCAGCGCCTCATTGGAATAATTGCCGATTCCGCGGACGATGACGGAAGCCTTGCCTTTCTCTACATTCTCCAGATAGAGGAGGATGTAGTCGGTTCCTTTCTTCAGCTTATTACCGTTATGTTTGACCGTGACAGTAGGAGTCTTCTTGCTGCCGCTGTAGAGCGCGTTTGCAACCGTGACGCTGCAGTCCTTGATCGAGGTGGTATCCGCCTTGGTCTCGATCGCGCTGTTGTTATAGTACCAGAAGTTCCGGTCGCAGCGTCCGCTGATGCCGTTTACCGAACCAGAGCTCGTGTGCTGCCAGAACTCGAAGCTTCCGCTGTAGGAGTTATCCGTGCTGTACTGTGCCAGCCAGAACTTATACTGATTCTTGCCGTTGATCTGATCCATATTCAGCTTATATGCGGAGCTGAAGCTGGAATCCACGAGGCCGCGGTAGCTGTAGAACATCGGGATGTATCCGTAGCCTTCGATTGCGTTCATGAATGCCTTGGCGTTGTTGGTGAAGCGCTTTCTGGCTGCAGCTGCGCCCTTGCTCGCCTTGACGGAGTTGAATACCTTGGTGGAGCGGAATCCGGAGGCAAACTCGTAGTCCATCGCGACCGGCATCTTGATCTTGTCCTTATACGGCTCCAGAAGGCTGTTCACGTACTTGGCCTCCGCCTTGGCCTCTGCCTTGGTCGTCGCTTCCGACCAGAAGTAGATGCCGACGTTGACGCCTGCCTTGAAGGCGTTTTCTATGTTGGACTTGAAGTAGCTGTCCTCGTACTGTTTAAAGGAGCCGCTCGCCGTATAGCCGCAGCGGATGAAGGCAAAATCTATGCCCGCCTTCTTCACCTTCGTCCAGTTGATCCCATACTGCCAGTAGGAGACATCGATCCCGTTGTAGATCGTATAGTCGGACGAGCGGTACTTGAGCGGATGGTAATAAGTGGTCCCGTTAACCTTGGACGTCTTCTGCGCGAAGCTCACGCTGCTCATACTGACAACGAGACATAATACCATTATAATAACGAGAATAACTCTGCTATGCGTTCGGGCGGTGTTCATAAAAAAGCCTCCGTCTCTTTGAAATCTTAACATTTTTCAGCATTCTTCATTTTGTAATTTTAACAAATATAAGTAATATTGTCAACCAAACCGACTTCGAAAAAGTTGCCGTTACATGACACGTTCACCTTGAAATCATCACATTTCTGTTATACTATACTAGGTGTTGTGTTTACTCGATTGACAAGGTGGAAATATGACCGGCTATATCAGACCAGTGGAACCCGAACTTCGTGTCCGGGAATTTAACATTTATAACAGCTACTATTGCGGACTTTGTAAAGAGATCGGCGAGACCTACGGTCAGGCCAGCAGACTCCTGCTGAACCATGACATGACTTTTCTTGCGCTCTTTCTGGGTGGTCTGACTGGCGGCAAGGATCATATTGAGATGCACCACTGCATCGTGCACCCGCTTGCGAAGAAGCCGGTCGAGAACATCGAGCAGTCGATCCGCTATGCCGCGGATATGCTGATCATCCTTGCATACGAGAAGTACGAGGACGACCGCCGCGATAACGATAAGTCGGAGATCCACGGAACCCTGACCGGCCTGAAGAGAAAATACCAGAATGCCTGCAGCCTGCATCCTGTCACCAGCGACAAGCTGCACGAGTACTTCCTGGAGCTCTACTCCTACGAGGAGAAGGGAAAGGCGGACATTCGCAAGATGGCGACTGCGTTCGGAAACGGTCTTGCTGCGATCTGTACCGGTTACAGCATGCCGGAGGAGACGCGCCGGATCGTGGAACCGTTTGCTGAGAATCTGGGCAAGTGGCTCTACCTGATCGATATCATGGATGATTTTGAAGAAGATAAGCGTTTGGGCAGATTCAACCCGATGATCGACCTCGGCATCCCGAACCGGGAGAAGGCCGTTGAGATCATGGAGCCGGCCATGTACTTCTATCTCGATGAGATGTGCAAGGCGTATGATCTGCTCCATTTCAGAAAGAATAAGGATATCCTGGATAATATCGTCTTTCTGGGACTCAGACAGAAAACAGAAGAAGTATTAAAAGGAGAGAAGAAAAATGGTAAATGATCCGTATGAGGTTCTCGGCGTCCGGCAGGGGGCCTCACAGGAAGAAATAAAGACAGCGTACCGGGAACTCGTTAAGAAGTATCACCCGGACAAGTATCAGGGAAATCCGCTGGCAGATCTCGCGGAGGAGAAGCTGCAGGAGGTCAATGAGGCCTACGACATGCTGACCCGGGGCGGGTCAGCCTATGGTTCGTCTTACAGCAGACCGCAGGAGACCTATGGTACTTATGGAAGCAGTCAGAGTGGAAGAACGGCAAGCTCCGGCGACTATTACCAGGTCCGTTCGGCACTGGACCGAAACGATCTGGGAACCGCGGAGCAGATTCTGATCAATATCGCAAATCACGATGCGGAATGGTATTTCCTCAGCGGAGTTTTATCGTATAAGAGAGGATTCGTGCAGGATGCTGTCCAGAACATTCAGATGGCTGTCAACATGGCGCCGAACAATCAGGAATACCGCAGCATTCTGGGACAGATCACGAGCGCCGGCAGCCTTTACCGCACCAGATCCCGTCAGAACGGGTACGAGGAGATGCAGGCGAATCCGGCAGACTTGCTGTTCTGCTCAGCGCTGCCCCTTTGCCTCTGCTGCTGACCTGAGGCTGTCCAGTTTCTTGTGCAGCCGGTCTGCGGCATCTTGCCATTTGTCATAATCCGGGTCTCCCCGATGGTCGGGGAGGTCCGTTTTCTTTTTCAGCTTCTGAATCAGAAGATCCGTATATTTGACCGCACCGTAATAGTTGACGTGATGCGGCGCGTAGAAATCCTTTGACCAGTCGAGGCCAAGCTGCTTCCGGAGCCTCGGACTGTTAAAGCTCCAGCAGGTGAATCCCTCTGCCCGGATCATCTTCGCAAGCCTGTTGAACTGGCGGAATTCCCGCTTTTCCCCAGTGCAGGGCGCAGAAACGAAGATGACGGTCTGATCGAGACCCTTGCAGTACTCCAGAAGGTCTCTTACGATCTCCATCCGCTCTTCGGACAGATCCTCTTCTCCCTTGACCGTACCCGGATCGTCGACCGGCACCACCTTAAACGTCCTTTTAGTCGCCAGAAAACCCATGTATTCCGTTTCCGGATCGAAGGGGAGCAGGTTCTCAGGTTCCATATCCACTTCCCATCTGGAATGGTACATGAGGAACGGGTAGTAGTAATGATCCGCGTTATAGTCCATCTTGATGCCGAGGCTCTTGTAATAGGCCAGCGCGGCATCGATCGCCTCATTCCGGTTCTCGGACATCCGCATGGAGTCCGTGACGCGCCGGATGTCGGATTCCATCAGAAGCTCGTCCACCTTGATCAGGTTCCGGAGCTCGATCAGGATGACCTTGCTGTTCGGCTGCGTCTTCAGAACCTCCTTGATCAGATACTTGTTCAGGACGAACGGCTGAGAGCTGGTCGCCAGGTTCATGATCGCATAGCCCTCCTGCTCGTAGGCGCTGGTAGGCATGAAATAGCGGTACACCGCGCTGGAGCCGAGATAGACGCCGTCGAGCGTATCTTCTTCCATGTTGTAGAAAGTCTTGAAGATGCGGTCCGCGCTGAGATCGTCGTCAAAGTCAAAGATCGAGAAAAGGTACACTAAAAACACCGCCACAACGATCAGAAATATCGCAATGTGGCGGATCTGGCGTCTGTTTTCCGGTTTCGGCTTATCCTGGTTCACGTGGTTTCCTACTGCTCCCTTAGCGTACAAAATTCATTGCCATTATATCAAAAAACTGCAATCCTGAAAAGTGTATTCTGATTGACATATACCCCTATGGGGTATATTATTCTTTAGGTAGTATGATACGTTTTCCACAGGAGGCTGAGATGGAACAGAACTGCTGCTGTCACAAGACCAAGAAGAGGACAGAAGAAGAATATAAGGATCTGATCACGAGGCTGAACCGGATCGAAGGACAGATCCGCGGGATCCGCCGCATGGTGGAAGAGGACGCCTATTGTCCGGATATTCTGAATCAGGCTGCAGCTGCAGGGGCTGCGCTGAACAGCTTCAACCGCGTGCTGATGTCCAATCATATCAGGACCTGCGTGATGGAAGATATTAAAAACGGAAACGATGAGACCGTGGATGAACTGCTGAATACGCTGAAGAAGCTGATGAAATAGAGAGGCTAGTTGTAACGATGGAACAATACACTGTAACGGGAATGAGCTGTGCCGCCTGTCAGGCGCGGGTAGAGAAGGCCGTATCAGGAGTACCGGGCGTCACGAGCTGCTCTGTCAGCCTGCTGACCAATTCCATGGGCGTGGAAGGAACTGCCGGAGAGGCAGAGATCATCAAGGCCGTGACCGATGCCGGATACGGAGCTTCGCGGAAGGGTGGAAGCACGCAGCAGACCGGCACCGCGCTCTATACCGAGGAAGAGGAAGCGCTGAAAGATCATGAGACGCCGGTTCTTAAGAGAAGACTCCTCACATCTGTGGGGTTTCTTCTGGTGCTCATGTACTTTTCCATGGGGCACACGATGTTCGGCTGGCCGGTCCCCGCATTCTTTGAAGGAAATCCGATCGGGATCGCTCTCCTGCAGATGATCCTTGCGGCAATCGTCATGCTTATTAATAAGAAGTTTTTTACCAGTGGCTTCAAGAGCCTGATCCATCGGGCGCCCAATATGGACACGCTGGTCGCGATGGGATCTGCCGTGTCGTTCGGATGGAGCACGCTGGTTTTGTTCAAAATGACGCGCGATCAGGCGATCGGTGACTTGAATGCCGTGATGGCCGGCCACCACGGCCTGTATTTCGAAGCAGCCGCGATGATCGTGACGCTGATCACGATCGGTAAGATGCTGGAGGCGATGTCCAAGGGACGGACGACGGACGCCCTGAAGGGGTTGATGCGTCTGGCGCCTAAGACCGCGGTGATCCTGGCGGATGGACAGGAGAAGGAGGTGCCGATCGATCAGGTGCAGATCGGCGATATCTTTGTCGTCCGTCCAGGTGAGAATATCCCGGTGGATGGTATCATAACAGAAGGCAGTTCCGCGGTAGATGAATCCGCGCTTACCGGAGAGAGTATTCCGGTGGATAAGGAACCGGGAGATACGGTTTCTGCCGCGACGCTGAATCAGAGCGGGTTTATCCGGGCGAGAGCAACGCGGGTCGGACGGGATACGACGCTTGCGCAGATCATCCAGATGGTCAGTGATGCGGCGGCGACCAAGGCGCCGATCGCCAAGATCGCGGATAAGGTCTCCGGGATCTTTGTACCGGCAGTTCTTATCATCGCGGCAGTCACAGCCGTCATCTGGCTGGCATGCGGGGCGGACCTTGGATATGCGCTCGCCAGGGGAATCTCTGTGCTGGTGATCAGCTGCCCGTGCGCGCTTGGGCTTGCCACCCCGGTTGCGATCATGGTGGGCAACGGTCTGGGGGCGAAGAACGGGATTTTGTTCAAGACGGCAGAGTCCCTCGAAGAGACAGGCCGCATGCACATCGTTGCTCTGGACAAGACAGGCACCATTACCCGCGGGGAGCCGCAGGTCACAGACATCGTGCCGGCGGAAGGCGTCAGCGCGGAAGAGCTGCTTGCCGCTGCCTATGCGCTTGAGATCAAGAGTGAACATCCGCTTGCCCGTGCCATTGTGACGCGGGCGGAGGCAGACGGAACTCCGGTTTACGATGTAACAGACTTTGCCGCGGTAGCCGGAAACGGGCTCGTCGGAACACTCGGAGCGTCGAAGCTCGCCGGCGGAAACCTTCGCTTCATCAGCGGAAAAGCGGAAGTGCCGGCGGATGCACAGGCTTCTGCGGATACACTGGCGGGAGAAGGGAAGACCTGCCTGTTCTTCTCGAAGGACGGCGCCTATCTCGGAACGATCGCCGTTGCAGATACGATCAAGGACGACAGCGCCCAGGCGGTCGCAGAACTCAAGAACATGGGAATCCATGTCGTCATGCTCACCGGTGACAACGAGCGCACTGCTAAGGCGATCGGGGCGCAGGCAGGCGTGGATGAGGTCATCGCGGGCGTGCTTCCGACCGGAAAGGAGCGCGTGATCCGCAGACTTCAGAAGCGCGGCAAGGTCGCGATGGTCGGTGACGGCATCAATGACGCGCCGGCTCTGACGCGCGCGGATATGGGGATCGCGATCGGCGCCGGAACGGATGTGGCAATCGATGCTGCCGACGTGGTCCTGATGAACAGCAAACTGACGGACGTGTCCGCGGCGATCCGGCTCAGCCGTCAGACCGTAAAGAACATCCACGAGAACCTGTTCTGGGCATTTTTCTACAATCTGATTCTGATCCCGGTCGCGGCAGGCGCTTACGTGCACCTGACGGGATGGACGATGAATCCGATGCTCGGAGCAGCCGCGATGAGTTTATCCAGCTTTTGTGTCGTATCGAATGCGCTCAGACTGAACCTGTTCGAGCTGCACAATGCTTCGAAAGATAAAAAGATTAAAAATACCATGAATGACCAGGAGGAGAACACAGAAATGGAAAAGAAGATGAACATTGAAGGAATGATGTGCACACACTGCGAGGCAACGGTCAAGAAGGCGCTGGAGGCGCTGGACGGCGTAGAGGCAGCAGAGGTCAGCCATGAGGCGAACAGCGCAGTCGTCACCATGAGCAAGGAAGTTGCTGATGACGTGCTGAAGAAGGCTGTCGAGGATAAGGACTATACGGTTCTGTCGATCGAGTGAGTCGGACGGAAATGAAGAGTATCCTGAGAGGCTGTCTCAAAAAAAGAGGCAGCCTTTTGGCATGCCGGACGCACGGTTCTGCTTCCCGCGTGCCCGGCCTGCTTAAGGGCTGCCCTCTTCCAAAACAACCAGATAATCCTAATCCCATTCGACTCACCGTGCGTCAAGACACTGCTCATAGACTGCAGAGTGGCACTTCGCGCTCCGGCGCCTTCGACTTGACGCAAAAAAGTCTCGAATTTCAGATGAAAAAATCTTTTCCCACCGGGTTGAACTCCGTGTTTTCCTCTAGTATAATCGATACATGGTACACATTGGAAACGACTGGGATAAGATCCTGGCAGGAGAATTTGAAAAAGAATACTATCTGGAACTGCGCCGGTTTCTGATCTGGGAATACCGGCACACGCAGGTCTATCCGGATATGTATGACATATTCAATGCGCTGAAGGAGACACCGTACAGTAAGGTCAAGGCCGTGATCCTTGGACAGGATCCGTATCATGAGCCGGGGCAGGCACATGGCCTTGCTTTTTCTGTACAGAAAGGCATTCCGCAGCCGCCGTCGCTCGTGAACATCTTCAAGGAGCTTTCGGACGATCTCGGCATTCAGCCGCCTCCTCCGGACAACGGCTGTCTGATCCCTTGGGCCAAGCAGGGCGTTCTGCTTCTGAATACCGCGCTGACCGTCAGGGCGCATCAGGCGAACTCCCACCGCGGGAAGGGCTGGGAGATCCTGACGGACCGCATCATTCAGCTTCTGAACGAGCGGGAGACGCCGATGGTATTCCTGCTCTGGGGCGCTAACGCCAGGGCTAAGACGAGCCTGATCACGAACCGGAACCATCTCGTGATCACGGGCCCGCACCCGAGCCCGCTTTCCGCCTACCGGGGTTTTTTCGGCGGACGGTACTTTTCCCGTACCAATGACTTTCTCGTCCGGACCGGGCAGACGCCCATCGACTGGACGATCCGGTAACTATTTACTATTTCAAATGCAGAGGCTGCAGAAGCGGCCTTCTTTTTAGAGGACAGAATATTTATGGCAGACAAACAGAAGATTATCAACATAGCCGTTATCGCACACGTAGACGCAGGTAAGTCCACGCTGGTAGACGCGTTTCTGAATCAGAGCGGCGTGTTTCGCGAGAACGAGGAGATCGTGGACTGCGTCATGGACAGCGACGATATCGAGCGCGAGCGCGGGATCACGATCTATTCCAAGAACTGCTCGATCATGCACGGGGATACCAAGATCAATATCGTGGATACGCCGGGACACGCGGACTTTTCGTCCGAGGTCGAGCGCATCATGAAGACCGTGGACACGGTGATCCTGCTGGTGGATTCCAGCGAGGGACCGATGCCGCAGACGCGGTTCGTCCTGACCAAGTCGTTGGAGCAGGGGTTGAACCCGATCCTCTTCATTAACAAAATCGACAAGAAAGACGCCCGCATCGACGAGGTCGTCGACGAAGTATATGAGCTCTTCATGGATCTGGACGCAAACGACGACCAGCTGGATTTCCCGATCCTCTACGGCATCGCCCGCCAGGGCATCGCGGTTTACGATCCTTCGGATGTAGAAGGCATCGACATTGGTGAGGGTTCCAAGAAGCTCAAACACACCCCGAGAGGCTTCGGCGGCTATGACATCACGCCGCTGTTCGACACGATCGTAGAGCACTGCGAGCCATATCCGGACCGCCGGGAAGAGCCGCTGCAGTTCCAGGTCTCGACCCTCGCCTATGACGACTATATCGGCCGTCTCGGCATCGGCCGCATCACCCGCGGTGTGATCCGCGAGGGACAGACCGTTGCTGTCTGCAAGGAAGACGGCAGCGTTGTGAACCGGAAGATCAATCAGGTCTTCGTCTACAGAGGCCTGAAGCGCATGGCGGTCCCGCAGGCAGAATGCGGCGATATCTGCGTGGTATCCGGCATCGCGGACATCTCGATCGGTGAGACCATCTGCGATCTGCAGAACCCGGATCCGATGGAGATGATCCATATTGAAGAGCCGACGCTCTCCATGAACTTCATGGTCAATTCGTCTCCGTTCGCGGGAAAGGTCGGCAAGTACGTGACCTCCCGCCACATCCGTGACCGCCTGAACAAGGAGCTGGAAGTCAACGTAGGACTGACCGTGGAAGATACCGACAGCACGGACTGCTTCAAGGTCTCCGGGCGCGGTGAGCTGCATCTTTCCATCCTGATCGAGAACATGCGCAGAGAGGGTTATGAACTGGCCGTCTCCAAGCCGGAGGTCATCTTCAAGCGTGATGAGCAGGGACGCAAGCTGGAGCCGGTGGAAGAGGTCGTCGTCACCGTTCCGGATCAGTATGCCGGAAGCGTGATCGGAAAGCTGAATCAGAGAAAGGGCATCATGGTCCAGATGAGCGGAGAGAACGGTTATTCCCGCATCGAGTACCATGTTCCGACCCGCGGCCTTCTGGGCTACCGCAGCGAGTTCATCAACGAGACGCGCGGTGAGGGGAATATGGAGAGACGCTTTTATGATTTTGAGCCATATAAAGGCGATATTCCCGGCAGAACCAACGGCGTTGCCATCGCCATTGAAGAGGGCAACTGCACGCCCTATGCGCTGTTCAACATCCAGGAGCGCGTGCAGATGTTCGTCGAGCCGGGCACCCATGTATACGAGGGCATGATCGTCGGAATGAATGCCCGGTCTGACGACATGGAGGTCAACCCGTGCAAGGCCAAGAAGGTGAGTAATATGCGCGCGGCGGGATCGGATGATAAGATTTTGTTGTCGCCGCCGAGACGCTTCACGTTGGAAGAAGCGCTGGAGTTCATTGAAGACGACGAGCTCGTGGAAGTCACGCCGGATGATATCCGTCTCAGGAAGAAGCTTCTTCACGAGCTGGAGCGCAGAAGAGCAGGGAGATAAGCTATGACACTCGATCTCAGCAGTCTGGTAAATGATGTAACCAAATACGGTCTGGAAGCGCTGATCGTGCTTGCAGTCGGTTTCGTGATCATCCGTATTCTGATCCACATCGAACGGAAGGCGCTTGAGAAGAGTCCTCTGGACGAGTCCGTGTACCTGGTGATCATACGGTTTACGAAGATCATACTCTGGGTTCTGCTCGCGGTCGTGATCCTGGGGACGCTGCATATTTCGCTCGGACCGTTCATCGCGGTTCTGGGTACCGTGGGCGCTGCGCTCGCGCTGGCTCTGCGGGACAGCTTAAGCAATGTGGCAGGAGGGATCATCCTGCTGTTCACCAAACCGTTTTCCAAAGGAGATGAGATCCAGATCAACAATCTGGTAGGAGTGGTTGACAGTATTGATATATTGACAACTAATATGCACTCCTATGATAATAAGACGATCATCATCCCCAACGGGACGATTGTCAATACAATTGTAATCAATGCAACTAGAAATGACATGCGACGTGTTGACGCGGAGATCAGTGTCGCTTATCATAATGATATAGAGCATGCCAAGAGCGTCATCATGGACGTGATCCGGGAGAACCCGATCATGGTCATGGATCCGGCGCCATTCATCCAGCTAACGCAGCATGGAGATAACGGCATGATCTTTAAGGTCGGTGTCTGGTGCAGGACCGAAGACCGGTTCCAGGCGCAGCGTGAGCTGATGGAATCGATCAAAAATCAGTTTGAACGGGAGGGAATCGACATTCCATATCCGCATATGGATGTCACCGTTATATCATAGTTTAATATGTAGGTTGTCGCTTTAATTTATGAGAATGGGAGAATGAAAATGAGCGAAATCAGACGATTCAAGAGGGTCCTCGTAGCCAACCGAGGCGAGATTGCGATTCGTATCTTCAGAGCCTGCAACGAACTCGGTATCCGTACCGTTGCAATCTATTCTGAGGAGGACAACACGGCACAGTTCCGTGATAAGGCAGATGAGTCTTATCAGATTGGAAAGGGCAAGTCACCGGTTGCCGCTTATCTCAGTATTGATGAGATCATCGCGCTTGCCAAGCAGAAGGGCGTCGATGCGATCCACCCCGGATATGGGTTCCTTTCTGAGAATGCGGACTTTGCCAAAGCGTGCGAAGACGCAGGGATCGTGTTCATCGGACCGACCGCGGACATGATGAACCAGCTGGGTGATAAGATTCAGTCAAAGATCGTTGCGGAAAAGGTCGGCGTACCGACGATTCCGGGCGTGGAAAAGGCAATCGAGAGCGACGAGGAAGCGATCGAGTTCGCCGATAAGTGCGGCTACCCGGTCATCCTCAAGGCAGCAGCAGGCGGCGGCGGCCGCGGCATGCGCGTAGTCCGTGACAAGGCAGACATCGTAAATGAGTACCGTACCGCCAAGAGCGAGGCAGCCAAGGCATTCGGTATCGATGATATTTTTATTGAGAAATACCTGGAAAACCCGAAGCATATCGAAGTACAGGTTCTCGGCGACAACGACGGAAACATCGTCCACCTGTTCGAGAGAGACTGCTCCATTCAGCGCCGTCATCAGAAGGTCGTAGAGTTCACACCTTCTCTGGTGCTGACCGACAAGCAGCGGCAGGACATCTGCAATGATGCGTTGAAGATCGCTAAATTTGTAAACTACAGAAGCGCTGGTACCGTCGAGTTCCTGCTGGACAAGCACGGCAACCACTACTTCATCGAGATGAACCCGCGTATTCAGGTCGAGCACACGGTAACCGAGGTCGTGACCGGCATCGATATCGTGCAGAGCCAGATCAAGATCGCGCAGGGATATACGCTGGATTCTGACGAGATCGGGATCCGCAGCCAGAAGGACATCACCCAGAGAGGGTATGCGATCCAGTGCCGTATCACCACAGAGGACCCGGCCAATGGCTTCCTGCCTGACACTGGTACCATCGAGTACTACAACAGCGCGTCCGGTTACGGTATCCGTCTGGACGGCGGCAACGGATTCACCGGATCTGTCGTTACTCCGTACTACGACAGCCTTCTGGTCAAGATCACCGCTTATGCGATGACGTTCGCAGACGCGCGCCGCAAGGCGATGCGCGCGCTGAAGGAGACCACGATCAAGGGCGTTAAGACCAACATCGGCTTCCTTCTGAACGTCATGAACCATCCGGACTTCATCGAAGGCAGATGTGATACCGGCTTCATCGCGGCAAATCCGGAACTGCTGGATATCAGCCCGAAGGTGGACCGTGAGCTGAAGGTTTTGAACTATATCGGAAACAAAGTCGTCAACGAGACCCGCGGCATCAAGCCGAACTTCAACGTGCCGGCATTCCCGCGCATCCCGAAGACGGAGATCAACGGCCTGACAGGAACCAAGCAGCTGTTCGACAAGCACGGCGCGGAATATATCTCGCAGTGGGCGTTGCACCAGAAGAGACTGCTCATCACCGATACCACGATGCGTGACGCGCAGCAGTCCCTGATGGCGACGCGTGTCAGAACCGTGGACATGACCAAGATCGCTCCGGCGGTCGCGCTGTACGAGAAGGATGCGTTCTCCCTCGAGATGTGGGGCGGCGCGACCTTCGATACCGCATATCGTTTCCTCAAGGAGTCTCCGTGGGATCGTCTGGATCAGCTGCGTGAGCGCATTCCGAACATCCTGTTCCAGATGCTGATCCGCGGCGCGAACGGTGTCGGATACAAGAACTATCCGGATAACGTGATCCGCGCGCTGGTCAAAGAGGCGGCTGCCGGCGGCATCGACGTGTTCCGTATCTTTGACTCGCTGAACTGGATCCCGGGCATGCAGGTCGCGCTGGATGAGGTTCTGAATCAGGGTAAGATCGCAGAGACGACCCTCTGCTACACGGGTGATATCCTGGACAACAGCCGTGACAAGTACACGCTGGACTACTACGTCAGAAAAGCGAAGGAGCTCGCAAAGATGGGCTCCCACATTATCGCGATCAAGGATATGTCCGGTCTGCTCAAGCCGATCGCGGCGCAGAAGCTGATCTCCGCTCTGAAGAACGAGGTCGATGTGCCGATCCACCTGCACACACACGACACCAGCGGAAACGCGGGCGCTACCGTGCTGATGGCAGCAGAGGCAGGCGTAGACATCATTGACGCGGCAATCAACAGTATGTCCGGCCTGACTTCTCAGCCGGCACTGAACTCGATCGTAGCGGCGCTGGAATACAGTGACAGAGATACGCAGTTTGACGTAAATAAGATCCAGGTCATCTCCGATTACTGGGAAGATGTACGTCCGGTATACAAAAACTTCGAGTCCGACCTCAAGACGGCATCCGCAGAGATCTACAAGTTCGAGATCCCCGGCGGCCAGTACTCCAACCTGAAGCCGCAGGTAGAGAGCTTCGGTCTCGGCCACAAGTTCGAGGAAGTCAAGGAGATGTACAAGCGCGTCAATATGATGCTGGGAGATATCGTCAAGGTTACACCGTCCTCCAAGGCGGTCGGTGATATGGCGATCTTCATGGTACAGAATGACCTGACGCCGGAGAACATCCTGGAGAAGGGCAAGAACATCGACTTCCCGGATTCCATCGTTTCCTTCTTCGAAGGCATGATGGGACAGCCGGAAGGCGGATTCCCGGAGGATCTGCAGAAGCTGGTCCTGAAGGACAAGAAGCCAATCACCTGCAGGCCGGGAGAGCTGCTCGAGCCGGAAGATTTCGACTACATCAAGAGCGGACTGCAGAAGTACTTCGATCTGGAAGGAACGCCGCGTGAGCTCGTCTCTTACGCGATGTATCCGAAGGTCTACGAGGATTATCTGAACTCGATCAAGAAGGACGGTGATTTCAGTCTGATGGGATCGGACGTATTCTTCTACGGACTGGCGGAAGGCGAGACTTCCGAGGTCAAGATCGATGAAGGTAAGGAGCTCGTCATCCAGCTGGATGAGATCCGCGACGTAGACAGAGACGGCTTCCGTGATCTGGTATTCGAAGTGAACGGCAACCGCCGCGTCGTCCGCATCAAGGACAACCTGGTGCAGGCAGCGGTATCGGATTCCTCCTCCAGATACGCGGATGAAGAGAACCCGATGGAGATCGGCGCGAACATCCCGGGCAACATTGTAAAGGTCCTCGTACACGAGGGTGATGAGGTCAAGGATCAGCAGCCGGTAGCGGTCATCGAGGCAATGAAGATGGAGACAAACATCATCGCCAAGGCCAGCGGAACCGTCGAGAAGATCTTCGTGAAGAAGGGCCAGCAGGTCAAATCCGGAGAGCTGATCGCTCTGCTGAAGTAATTTCATCAAAGGGAAATGCCGGAGCCGGCGCACTGAGGTGTGCCGGCTCTTTATGTGTGGAGCTTGCTGCAGCCCGGCAGCCTTACCTGGCAGCCGGGGGAACGCCTGCTGCAGCTGCTCGCCTGACAGCTGGCAGCACCGGGCCTTTTAGCTGCGACCCGTGCGCCAGCGGCGGCATCCGCAGAGCGTTCCTTGGGGTACTTTCCATGATCTGGCTCGGTACCGGCCGCAATGTGCTCATCACCTGCGAGGCCGGACCATGGAATACTACGTGGACAAGGCTTCTGATGCTTGCCCACATAGTATCCCACAGCCCGTTTCGAACAAAAGCTTCATTTCCCGGCAATACTTCGAAAGCAAGCTCCTCTTCCCTGTAATCAGTGTATACTGCGAAAGAACTAACATTATATGAACCTCAAAAACGTGTAGGGAGAACTACCTTTCGAACATGGCCTTAATTCTGGCTTTTCAAGTTCGAAAAACAACCTTGTCTTTTCGCAGTGAAGGGCGTTTTTTCGTCATTATATGCGAAAGGATATCTGAATGGAATTCACACCAAAATTAGGACTTCTCTGAGAGTGAGGCGATTTGAACTATTTCCGGAAAAACCGAAACATAGTGCGATGATAGGATTTTATCTTTTGAATGATTTCCAGATTTTTTCAAACATAGTGCGATGATAGGATTTTGTTTTTTTGAATGATTTTCCTGAAATCAATGTATACTGCGAGGAAAACAGACTTCTGACTCCTGTGACAGGAGTGCGGGCCTGCTTTTGTTTGAACGTTTTCCTCGTTTTTCCTGATATAGTTCAAAACGCAAGGGCTCCTTATCGCAGAGAATGGCCTTTTTTGAAATATCCTGCGAAAGGCAAATGAAGACAGATCTCAAGTCGCCTACATTTGTTCCTATAGGGAAAAAACGGCGATGGACGCCCGCCCCGGCATCGCCGCTGTCCCGTGAACACCCGCGGGGAGCGGGACCGAAGTCAAAACGGACCGTGGAATAGCAGAGCGGGCAGCCCGGACGGGCATAAGGAGGCGGCCCGCGAGCATATGCCGCGAAAGCCGTCTTGACGGAGGGACGCGGGATACCCTCTGGAAGGCTCCTGCCGGGTTCACACGGCAGGAGGTGCCACCCGGCGAGGGGGCCGGTAGTGCGGGGGTTAATTATGGCAGGAGGTGCCACCCGGCGAGGGGCTGGCAGTGCGGGGGGCTAATTATTGTAGGGGCTGCCACCCGGCGAAGGCCCCGCAGGCAATAGAAAACCCCGCACCGGAAGTGCGGGGCACGCAGATTCAATCGTCATTCCCTATGTTGTGATTGCGTTTGATCTTATCAATGTCATCGGAGAGGTAGATCACATTGTCTTCCGTACGAAGGTCGTCGTCCTTCTTTGGCTTACGGGGTTTATGATCAGACGAATCATCTGGAGTTCTGCCGGAGGAGAAGAAGTAATATACCAGAAGACCTGCTACGAATATGAATCCCAAGAGTATTAATGGCATAATGTTCACCTCCGATAATGTAGATTAGTATAATATTACCACAAATCTGTGAGAATAAAAATAGTTTTCGAAAAAGTTGTGAAGTTGAGCGCCGGCGGGGGCTGAATTCCCGTGGAAACCTTGACAGAAGCGGCTTTTCCCCTTATAATTTATTAGTTAATTCAACGAATCGAGGACTATATATGTTTAAGAAATTATCGGATATGGCAGTATCTGAAGTGCAGAAGCTTCAGGTGAAGACATGGAACGAGCAGGATCTGCTCGGACTTTGTGTTAAGGCGAGAGAGGGACAGCCACAGTTCGTATTTTACGAAGGGCCCCCGACGGCAAACGGTAAGCCGGGCATCCATCACGTGATGGCCAGAACGCTGAAGGACTCCATCAACCGTTATAAGACGATGCAGGGCTTCCAGGTCAAGCGTAAGGCTGGATGGGACACGCACGGACTTCCGGTAGAGATCGAGGTCGAGAAGACGCTTGGTATGAACGGCAAGCAGGACATCGAGGTCTACGGAATCAAGGAATTCAATGAGAAGTGCAGAGAATCCGTATTTACCTATACGGACCTCTGGCGTGAGATGAGTGAGCGCATGGCTTACATGGCGGACATGGATAATCCGTACATCACGCTGGATAACAACTATATCGAGACCGAGTGGTGGATCCTGAAGAAGTTCTTCGACGCCGGGCTGATCTACGAAGGACATAAGATCCTGCCGTACTGCCCGCGCTGCGGAACCGGTCTGGCTTCCCACGAGGTAGCGCAGGGCTATCAGGACGTCAAGGTCAACACACTGACCGTCAAGTTCAAGAGAGTGGACAAGGAGAACGAGTACTTCCTGGCATGGACGACCACACCGTGGACACTTGCTGCGAATACCGTTCTGACCGTCGGGCCGGACATCGATTACGTCCGCGTTAAGATGCTGCAGGGCGATGAGGAAGGAAACATCTTCTACCTGGCCAAGCATCTCGCTGACAGAGTGCTCGGAAGCGGTACCTATGAGATCCTGGACGAGATGAAGGGTACTGAGCTCGAGAACCTCGAGTACGAGCAGCTGATGCCGTTCGTAAAGCCGGATAAGAAGTGCTTCTTCGTGACCTGCATGGATTACGTCAGCATTGAAGACGGTACCGGTATCGTTCATACCGCGCCGGCATTCGGTGAAGACGACTATCAGTGCGGCCGCAAGTACAACCTGCCGATGCTGCAGCCGGTCGACGAGAGAGGCTGCTTCACGACCACGCCGTGGAAGGGTCACTTCGTCATGGAGGAAGGACTTGATGTGGAGATCATCAAGTACCTGGCCAAGGATGATAAGATTTATAAGAGAGAGAAGATCTCCCATAACTATCCGCACTGCTGGCGCTGCGGAACCCCGCTCGTCTACTATGCGAGAAAGAGCTGGTACATCGAGATGAGCAAGCTGAAGGATCAGCTTGTTGCCAATAACAATACGGTAAACTGGTATCCGCCGTTTGTCGGAGAGAAGCGCTTCGGTAACTGGCTGGAGGAGATCAAGGACTGGGCGATTTCCCGTAACAGATACTGGGGAACTCCGATTCCGGTATGGCGCTGTGAATGCGGCCATCTGGACTGCATCGGCAGCCGTAAGGAGCTTGCGGAGAGAGCGATCGAGGATATCGATGAGACGATCGAACTCCATCGTCCGTATGTAGATGACGTTCATCTGACCTGCCCGGAATGCGGCGGCAAGATGACCAGAATCTCGGAAGTTATCGACTGCTGGTTCGACTCCGGTTCGATGCCGTATGCGCAGTGGCATTACCCGTTCGAGCATGCGGATGATTTCGACAGCCTGTATCCGGCAGACTTCATCTGCGAGGGTATCGACCAGACCAGAGGATGGTTCTATTCTCTGATGGCGATCTCCACCTTCGTCAGCGGACAGTCTCCGTACAAGAACGTGCTGGTTAACGACCTGATCCTGGATAAGAACGGAAAGAAGATGTCCAAGCACGTCGGCAATACCGTCGATCCGTTCCAGCTGTTCGATAAGTACGGCGCAGACGCGACGAGATGGTATCTGCTGTCCGTCAGCCCGGCATGGTCGCCGACCAAGTTCGATGAAGAAGGACTGAAGGAAGTCGTAAGCAAGTTCTTCGGAACGCTGAAGAACGTATATAACTTCTTCGTACTCTATGCGAACCTGGATGACATCGATGTCAGCAAGCTTTCTGTGGAGTATAAGGATCGTCCGGAACTTGACCGGTGGATTTTGTCCAAGTATAACAAGCTCATCGCCGACGTCACCGACTACATGGATCACTATGATCATATGAAGTCCGTACGCGCGATCAGCGAGTTCGTATCCGAGGATCTGTCCAACTGGTACATCAGAAGAGCGCGCCGCAGATTCTATGCGGAGGGCATGAGCGCAGACAAGGAAAGCGTATATCTCACGACTTATGAAGTGCTGAATGGCATCGCGCGCATGATCGCGCCGTTTGCTCCGTTCCTGTCTGAGGAAATGTATCAGAACCTGACCGGAGAAGCGACTGTTCACACGGCTTACTTCCCGAAGAGCAAGGCAGAGCTGATCGATCCGGCGGTCGAGGAGCGTATGGATCTGGTAAGATCGCTTTGTAACCTGGGACGCGGCATCCGTGAGAAGGAGAGCATCAAGGTACGTCAGCCGCTGGCAGATATCCTGGTCGACGGCAAGTACAAGGCTCTGATCGAGGATCTGTCGCACCTGCTCATGGAAGAGCTGAACGTGAAGAACGTCATCTTTGCGGACCAGCTGGATACCTATATGGATTTCTCCCTGAAGCCGAACTTCCGCGTTGCCGGACCGGCTCTCGGAAAGAACATCAAGGCATTCGGTGCGGCTCTGGCCAAGGAGAATGCGGCAGAGTTCGTCGGCAAGCTGGATTCGGAAGACAGCGTTCTGCTGAACCTGAACGGGGAAGATGTGGAGATCGAGAAGGATTTCGTCGATGTGCGCATCAACGCCAAGGAAGGATTCGCAGTCGCCATGGAGAACAACGTATTTGCAATCATGGATACGCAGCTGACACCGGAACTCATCGAGGAGGGTATCGCGCGTGAGATCATTTCCAAGATCCAGCAGATGCGTAAGCAGATGGATCTTGCGATGATGGATCACATCGCAGTCTGCATTGCAGCGGACGAGGAAGTCAAGGCTGCAGTAACCGCAAACGCAGACTACATCATGGGCGAGACGCTGGCCGACAGCATCACAGATGCTGAGGACCTGAAAACCGTAGATATCAACGGACATAAGACAGGACTTGCAATTAGTAAATTATGAAACAACAGATCAGAAATCTGACGCCGGAAGAGCTGAAACAGGCTGTGACCGAGCTGGGACAGCCGGCTTTCCGCGCGAAGCAGCTGATGGATTGGATCTATAAAGGCAAGACGAGCTTCCGGGAGATGCATAACCTCCCGGAAGTTTTAATACTTGCCCTGGAAGACGCGTATACTCTCGATCCGCTTACGCTCATGGAAGAGCAGGTATCCAAACTGGACGGCACCAGAAAGTATCTGTTCGGGCTTGAGGACGGCAATGCGGTCGAGAGTGTATTTCTGCGGTATAAATACGGAAACAGCGTCTGTATTTCCTCGCAGGCGGGGTGCAGGATGGGGTGCAGGTTTTGTGCATCGGGGATCAATGGTCTCGTACGGAACCTGACCGCAGCCGAGATGCTGTCGCAGATCATGGACATCGAGCGGATCACCGGCGAGAAGGTCGGTCACGTGGTCGTGATGGGGACCGGTGAGCCATTTGACAACTATGAGAATCTGGCCCGGTTCCTCAGACTCATCCATGAACCGAAGGGGTTCGGGCTGAGCTACCGGAACATCACGGTTTCCACCTGCGGGCTTGTGAACCGGATCGAGCGGTTTTCCGAAGAGTTTCCGCAGGTCAACCTTGCAATCTCGCTGCATGCGGCGACCGACGAGGAGCGGAGCAGGCTGATGCCGGTGAACCGGAAGTATCCGCTTTCGGAGCTCATCGAAGCTGCGCGGAAGACCGCAGAAGCTACGGGAAGAAGAGTGACGTTTGAATACGCTCTGATCCACGGCGAAAATGATACCGACGAGGATGCGCAGAAGCTCGCACACCTGCTGCACGGCATGCTCTGCCACGTCAATCTCATCCCGCTGAATGCGGTTACAGAGACCGGCTTTCAGTCCGGCGGGAGACAGCGCGCAGCGGCATTTTCCGCGCTTCTGGAACAGAAGGGGATCCCCGCTACGGTGCGCAGACAGATGGGCGCAGATATCGATGGAGCCTGCGGGCAGCTGCGTCTGAAAACAGAAAAAAGGCATTGAACCAAAATC
>JAFOML010000053.1 GCA_017425345.1 Eubacterium sp.
AAGGACGTAGCGAACGACTGCAACGGGCGCCGGGAGCTTCAGCTCCTCCGGGTTTCAGTGGGGGATTATAACCCACCACTGAAAGTCGGAAATGGAACCCGCCGCCTATAGAGGCGGGGGACATCCGGCGCCCGTTATTCAGATATCGGAGTCTCTTCGACCTCTTCCAAAGCCTCCTCATTCACTGCCGTACCAAGGCTGATCGTAGCCTTTTCCAGCTCCTGCACGATATTGTTGATCTTAATGAGCTTGTCATCCGGGATGGACGATTCTGTCGCCAGACTCGCGTTATACAGGATATGCTCCAGATCAGAATGGATCGCGGAGATCTTATTCCGCACCTTCTGTACGTCCTCGTCTCTGGCGCCGTCTACCACGGCCTCTTCCATGTTAACGATGCTGACGCTGGTAGTGTCGATCTCGTACTCAGAGTTGCCCAGCACCGGAATTGCGTCGTAGTTCAGCTTCTCCTTCAGCAGCGCGGCGAAATCGAGTTTCGACTGCTCCTCGCCGTGCACCAGGAAGATCTGTTTCGGTCTCTGCTGGAAACCACCGACCCATTCGAGCAGACCATTCTGATCCGCATGGCCGGAGAAACCTTCCAGATTGTAGATCTCCGCATTGACCTGAATCTCCTCACCGAACAGCGTGACTTCCTTGATGCCTTCGATCAGGCTTCTGCCAAGCGTACCCTCACCCTGATAACCGACGAACACGATACTGTTCCTTGCATCCCAGAGGTTATGCTTCAGGTGGTGACGGATGCGGCCCGCCTCACACATGCCGCTGGCGGAAATAATGACCTTAGGGGTTTTGTCAAAATTCAGCTGCTGCGACTCCTGCGTACTCTTGGTAAACCGCAGCCCCGTGAACTCCAGCGGATTGTCGCCGTGCAGGATGTACTCCCGGGTCTCCTCGTCGAAGACCTGCGCATTCTCGCGGAACACCTCCGTGGCCGTGCTGGCCATCGGGCTGTCCACATACACGTAGACATTTCGCAGAACCTCACGGTACTCCGGACTGCTCTCTTTATAGAAGCGGTGGAACTCGAAGATGAGCTCCTGCGTCCTTCCGACCGCGAACGACGGAATGACCACATTTCCACCCCGCTTAACCGTCTTGATCACGATATCCACGAGTTCCTGAATGCTGGACTGGTTCTCCGGATGATTCCGGTTTCCGTAGGTGGTCTCCATGATCACGCAGTCCGCCTTCTTGATGAACGTCGGATCACGCAAGATCGGGCGGTCACGCATTCCGAGGTCGCCGGAGAAGACGATCTTGCTCTCCTGTTCTCCTTCCCGGACCCAGATCTCTGTGATCGCGGAGCCGAGGATATGACCTGCGTCATTGAATACGATCCGCATGTCCTCATTCAGCTCGACCAGCTGATCATAGAGAACCGGCTCGATGTAGTTCAACGACGCTTCCGCTTCTTCCAGCGTGTACAAAGGCTCTACCAGCGGTTTCCCCGCGCGCTCATTCTTACGGTTCTGCCACTCGGCCTCCTTTTCGTGAATATAGCCGCTGTCACGCAGCATGACGCCGAGCAGGTCCGCAGTCGCATCGGTGCAGTAGATCTTTCCGCGGAAACCGCGCTTCACCAGAAGTGGGATTCTGCCGCAGTGATCGATATGCGCATGGCTCAGGATCATGCATTCCACTTCAGAAGGTTCAAACGGAAATGGCTCTGCGTTCAGCGCCTCCTGTGCTTTTCCTCCCTGGAACTGTCCGCAGTCCAGAAGCACATTGTGGTTGTTTGTCATCAGCAGATGACAGGATCCCGTTACACCGGTCGTCGCGCCGCAAAATTTAATCTTCATGGTTTCCTCCATTTACAGGTCGAGCTTCCAGAGCTTCTGTTCGCCGGTCGATACAACACTGGCGCCGGAGTCCAGCGCTGCCCGCACTTCTTCTTCTGTTTCCACAAGGCCGCCGGTGATGACCGGAACCTTCACCAGTGCTGAGAACTCCCGGATCTTCTTCGTAACGACTCCCGGCATGATTTCCACGATATCCGGTTTGGAGATCCGGATGGAGTCCACCGAGGTCCATACCGAATGAGAATCGATCATAAAGAATCTTTGCACCGTGATCAGTCCAACATCCTTAGCCATCCGAACCAGATTGGTCCTCGTCGTGCACATACCGTCCGCTCCGATCTTCTTCAGGTACTCGAGACCGGCACGGTCATTGCCGACACCCTCCGCAAAATCAATGTGCACGAACGCGATTTTTCCCGCCTCGTGGATGCGCACGATCTGCTCCGGCAGTTCATTGATATTCGAACGCAGAAGGAAGATGATCTCCACATCTGCTTTCAGCGCCTCGTTCAGTTCGTCACCGCTACGCACTGCTGCTGCGATCTTTTTCTTAAATGTTATACTCTCCATTATCCTCTCCTGAACATTTTCACAGGAACCGCAGACTATTTCCCTGCAAATTCCGGACCGTGATAGTCCGTTCCCTGTGTAATATGTAAATGGTATTTTCCAGCCAGATCCACAAGCTGTAATGCCTGTTCATGACTCGCGGACGGATGAAAACACTCCAGCCCGCCGAGTCCGGCCTTTCTTAATTCTTTCAGTATTACAGCCAGATTCGCAAAATACTCCTCTGACCCTTTCTCGCCGATCCCGCGCACCTTCATCGGATGAGCCAGGACCGGGATGCCTCCTGCGCCGCGGATAAGGCGGATCGCCTCCTGCGGCGTGATGCGCTCCTTCTTCACGGCCTTTGCCTCCGGAGACTCCAGAAAGCGTCCTTCCGCAAATGCTTCCGAAGGGGACTGAATATAGCCCTTCTTCTGAAAAGCCAGCGCGAAATTCGGTTTTCCAATATAGGTCTGACCGGGACGCTGCCTGAGATCGTCCCAGTCAATATCATATCCCATGTTCCGGAACACTGCAAGAAGCTTCTCATTGCGTTCTGTCCGCGCGCGCAGAATATCCGCAAGACGCGCGTTCAGCTCCGGGTCATCCACGTCGAGCTTGTAACCCAGAATATGCAGCTCCGGTCCGTCCGGCAGCTTTGTTCCAAACTCGATTCCGGACATGACATTGATCCCCAGGGCCTCACCAGCGATCTGTGCCTCCTTAACGCCGCCCACTCCGTCGTGATCCGTCAGCGCGATCACCGAATATTCCTCTGCATGATACTTCTTCACAAGCTCTACCGGCGTCATCGTGCCGTCCGAATAGGTCGAATGTATATGCAGGTCCATCTTTAATGCCATGAATGCTACTCCTTATATAACAAGCCTTTTCTTACCTCTTCTGCCGCAGCGTCTCCGCGAAGGAACCCGATGATCGCAAGGGCAAAATCCATAGCCGTTCCGGGTCCTTTGGACGTGATAATGCTTCCGTCCGTCACGACAGTGCCTTCCGTGTGCACCGCATCCCGGAGCTCGTCCTCCATCCCGCTGTAGATGGTCGCGCGGCGGCCTTTCAGAAGACCCTTGTGTGCAAATACCATCGGCGCAGCGCAGATCGCAGCGATCGGCTTTCCGGAGGCTGCGCGGTCACGCAGAACTGTATCCAGCTCCGCAGATTCGTCCAGGTTGATCGTTCCCGGCATGCCGCCCGGCAGGATCACCATTTCCGCCTCGGAGATCTCCTCCGGGAAAGCTTCCCGATCAGCAGCGACGCCGATTCCGTGCGCGCCGTTCACCATTCTGCCGCCCATGACAGAGACCGTCTGAACCTCGATCCCTGCGCGTCTGAGCAGATCTATCGTCGTGATCGCTTCTACCTCTTCAAAGCCTTCCGCAAGCATAACAAAAACCATAAGCGCCTCCTTACTGATATTTCCTTCTTACATAGAATACGCGTTCCGGCCGTGTATTCCGGTATGCAATGTACAGATATAACGCGAGCAGCGCGGCTGCCAGCACGGTCATGAACATGAGATACACGCCTGCGATTCCTCCGTCGCCCAGAATCAGGTGCAGATTGGAGGTCTTCGGCAGGGTAATACCGATGATCCGGTTATAAAGCGCGTGAAGCGTGCTTTCTCCGGTCAGAACTCCATATTGCAGCAGGTACAGAACGCCGGTCACGACCGCTGCAGCGATCGATTCCCCCCATAGCAATCCGATCAGTTTCTTTCTCTTCGTATCAAAAAAGAGCAGGACCGAGACCAGCAGGAAAAGGACTCCCGCAGCCGTCTCCTTAAACAGAAACTTTCCCGCGCGCGTCATCACTTCCTGATCTGCCTCCGAAAAGATCGGGTCCCTGTATTCCCCATTCTGTTCATAGACCTGAAAAGGCTCCGTTCTCGGCATCAGCAGATAGTCCGAGATCGCATCGCCCATTTCCGAAACTTCCACGCCGTATCCGATCCGTTCAAGCGACTCGCTGTCATTGAAGTAATACTCATACGTCTGCGGCATATGCAGCACACACGCAGAGCTTATGAGCAGGATTGCAAGCGGGATCGTCACGACCAGAAGCAGGGATAATCCTCTTGTGATAATGTGTCTGTTCCTCATATCTGCCCTAAAAAATACGGGGAAGCCGTCTGCAATCACTGCCGCTTCCGCTTCCCCGTTCTCTTTCTTTAAACGTCTGTCGCCTCCAGATAACTGATGTACGGCAGGTTACGGTATTTCTGATCGTAATCCAGTCCATATCCGATCACGAACAGATCATCGATCTCAAATCCGATGTAATCCGCCACCAGATCATTTCTGCGGCGGGATGGCTTGTCCAGCATCGTGCAGATGCGGACGCTCTTCGGGTTACGCTCGCCAAGGTAATTCTTCAGATACTTGAGCGTTGTACCGGTATCCACGATATCCTCAACGATCAGCACGTTCTTCTTATACAGGTCCATGTCCACATCACGGGTAATGCGGACGACACCGGACGTCTGCGTCGCGGAACCGTAGCTGCTCGCCGAGATAAAATCAATTTTCGTATCCAAATTAATACACTTGAGCAGATCACACATCCACATGACTGCTCCTCGCAGTGTGCCAAGGACGATCAGTTCCTCACCCGCGTAATCCTCGGTGATCTGCGCGCCGAGCTCCTTAGCTCTCTTCCGGATGTCTTCTTCTGTGTACAAAATCTTTCCTAAAACATCTGCCATAATAGTCTCCTCTGTCAATTATCTGTTCCAGGATCGGAACTGTCATCTTCTACCGTAAAGTCTACACCATCTACAAAGTTTTTTCCACGGAATTTTTTCGACAGATCCACCGGCTTTTCCCCTTTCCAATAGGCGTCCAGATCGTCCTTCAGATGCCAGATGATGAAGATCCAGAGGACCACATCATCCAACGGAAAAACCGGAACCAGATCGATCGGCACGATAAGATAGATGATGCCGAAAATGAGCAACAGCTTCTTCCGCAGCGGGACAGTCTTGTCCCTCAGGAAGAACGGGATCACCTTGATTCGCCGCATTAATATACGGATTCCGATGAACTGCATTTATTCCTCCAATCGCTTTTCGATCGCTTCCAGAAGCTTATCCTGCCCCGTACGCTTCAGCGCGGATACCGGAATGATCACATCATCTTCCGAAAGCTTCAGCGCCTTCCGAAGCATCGCGAGATTTCTGGACAGCTGGCTCTTTGACAGTTTATCTGCCTTGGTCGCCACAACGATCCCATCCAGGCCGTAGTGCTGCAGATAGGAATACATCTGCAGATCCTGCGCGGATGGTTCGTGGCGTGAATCCACGAGCTGCACGACACAGCGCAGCGTTTCACGTCCGGAGAGATACTTCTCCATCATAGGTCCCCAGTCGCTGCTGACAGACTTGGAAACTCTGGCATAGCCATAGCCCGGCAGATCGACGATGCGAAACGTGTCGTTGATGTTATAGAAATTGATTGTGCGCGTCTTCCCCGGCGCACCGCTCACGCGCGCCAGATTCCGGCGTCCGGTAAGGAGGTTCAGCAGGGAGGATTTCCCCACATTGGACCGTCCCGCAAACGCGATCTCTGGCACATCTGCCGGCGGATACTGCGAGGGCTTGACGCAGGTTGCCACGATATCGGCCTTCTTGATCTTCAGCATTTTCCAACCTGCCCTGTCAGTGCTTCCGCGAGCGCGTCATCCACCTTGCTGAGGAAGACGAACTCCATTTCTTTCTTGACGGAAGCCGGTATATCTTCCAGATCACGCTCGTTCTCCTTCGGAAGAAGGACCTTGCGGATTCCTGCGCGGTGCGCGGCAAGGACCTTTTCCCGGATTCCGCCTACCGGCAGAACCTTTCCGGTCAGCGTGACCTCTCCTGTCATTGCCACTTCCCTGTGTACCGGGATTCCGGTCAGCGCGGACAGCAGCGCGGTTGTCATCGTCACGCCGGCAGAAGGTCCGTCCTTTGGAACGGCTCCTTCCGGGACATGGAGATGGACGTCGTATTTTTTGTAAAAATCCTCTTCGATCTTATACTCAGACGCATGCGCGCGTATATACCCGATGCCGATCTTAGCGGACTCCTGCATCACATCGCCAAGCTGGCCGGTAAGGCTGAGCTTGCCGGTACCGGGCAGGATCGCCGTCTCGATCTGCAGGGTATCTCCGCCGACTGCCGTCCAAGCAAGTCCGGTCGTCACGCCAATGCGGTCTTCCCCGTCCACAAGATCATAGTGGAACCGGTGTCTTCCAAGGTATTTGGTAAGATTGCGCGGTGTGATCGAATACTTGCTGTGCTTATGGGTCAGGGTTCTGCGCGCGACCTTGCGGCAGAGGCTCCCGATCTCCCGCTCCAGATTACGTACGCCGGACTCTCTGGTGTAGTAATTGACCAGATCATGCAGCGCGCGCTCGGAGATGTTCACGTTCTCCTTCTTCAAGCCGTTTTCCTTGATCTGCTTCGGCACCAGATAGCGCTGCGCGATCTTGACCTTCTCCTCTTCCGTGTAGCCCGGGACCTCGATGATCTCCATGCGGTCCAGCAGCGGACGGGGGATCGTATCCTCCGTGTTCGCCGTGGTGATGAACATCACCTTGGAAAGATCGAACGGCACTTCCAGGAAGTGATCGGTGAATGTGCTGTTCTGTTCCGGATCCAGTACTTCCAGCAGGGCATCCGCAGGATCTCCCTTAAAGTCCGCGCCGATCTTATCGACCTCGTCAAACAGGAAGAGCGGGTTGTTGGTTCCCGCGTCCTTAATGCCGTTGATGACGCGGCCCGGGATCGCGCCGATGTAGGTTCTGCGGTGACCGCGGATCTCGGCCTCATCCCGGACGCCGCCGAGCGACATGCGGATGAACTCGCGGTTCGTTGCTCTTGCGATCGATCTCGCGATGGACGTCTTACCGACACCCGGAGGCCCTACCAGACAGAGGATTGGTCCACGGATCGCGCGGGTCAGATGCACGACTGCCAGATACTCCAGCACGCGTTCTTTGACCTTCTTCATTCCATAGTGGTCCTCTTCCAGGATCTTCTCCGCTTTTTTCAGATTGATGTTCAGCTTGGACGACTTATTCCAGGGCAGATCCAGGATCGTCTCCACGTAGTTGCGGATCACAGAGCTCTCCGCAGAGCTCGGCATCATCCGTTCAAACTTGCGGATCTCCTTACGGACCTTGGTGTCGATCTTCTCATCCAGCTTCAGTTCATCCAGCTTTTTCAGCCACTCCGTGGCTTCCGTGCTGGCATCCTCCTCGTTTCCGAGTTCTGTCTGGATCGCCTTCATCTTTTCCCGAAGGAAATACTCCTTCTGGTTGTTATCTACGTTTTCCTTGACCTGCTGCGCCAGATCTCTCTCCAGCACGGCAATGGAATTCTCCTCTGCGATCAGATCGACCAGCGCCTTTAGACGCGCAGACAGCTGCAGCGCGCCAAGCACCGTCTGCTTTCTCTCGCAGGTGACATTCAGCTCGTTCGCGATCTTATCCACCATCTGGATCGGATTCGTCACAGCAAGTGTACGGTCTACGATCTCGTCCGTTACCTGCTGCGTCAGCGATGCGTATTCAACGAATTCCTCTGTGATGATGCGCAGGGACGCCTTATCTTTCAGCGTCAGCGCCTCTTCCGGCTCTTCTTCGATCCGGCTGATCGCACAGAGAATATAGTTCTCTTCGGAGATCACATCTGCAATGGTCGCGCGGCAGATTCCTTCCACCAGGACGCGGACAGCGTCCCCCTGGATCTTCAGCATCTGCTTCACGCGAATAATGGTTCCGACGTCATACATATCCTTGACCGTCGGAAGCAGGATATTCTCATCCATCTGCGTCGAGACAAACAGCAGCTTGTCTGATGACATGGCGCGTTCCAGCGCGCGGATGGACATTTCCCGGCCGATATCAAAATGAACGACCGTATGTGGAAAGATCGTGACGCCTCTGAGCGGAATACAGGGAAGAACCTCCCGGATCTGCTCTTCTGGCTCTTCTGTTACATTCGGCTCTGTATCTATCAAAGTCTTCTTATCTTCCTTCATCTGTTCTCCTTCGTGAGGATGATTCGATATAGAACAGGGCGACCGCAGCCGCCCATTCATTATGAAGCATCCGCCTCATTCAGTTTCTTTTCTTCCTCGCCTCTGCGAATCAGCACAGGCTCCTTGTGTTCCCGGATCGTCTCACCGGTGATGATGCATTTCTCCACATCGGTGCGGGACGGGATCTCAAACATGACATCCGTCATCGTCTTCTCGAAGATGCTGCGGAGTCCTCTGGCGCCGGTCTTTCTCTCCAGCGCGCGGTGCGCGATCTCTTCGATCGCATCGTCTTCAATAACGAGCTCTACGCCATCCATCTCAAACAGCTTCTGATACTGTTTGACCAGAGCGTTTTTCGGCTCCTTCATAATCTGGATCAGAGCTTCCTCACTCAGCTCCTCCAGTGTTACGATCACCGGAAGTCTGCCGATAAACTCGGGGATCAGACCGAACTTCAGAAGGTCTTCCGGCTGGATCTTCTTGAGCAGATCCTCCTCTTCCACCTTGCTGAGCTCCACATCCGAATTGAAGCCGATCACCTTGCTGCCGAGACGTCTCTGCACGATCTTATCCAGACCGTCAAACGCTCCGCCGCAGATGAACAGGATATTGGTGGTATCGATCTGGATGAACTCCTGATGCGGGTGTTTCCGTCCGCCCTGAGGCGGCACGTTCGCCACAGTACCCTCCAGGATCTTCAGCAGCGCCTGCTGTACGCCTTCACCGCTGACGTCTCTGGTGATCGAAGGATTCTCACTTCTGCGGGAAATCTTATCGATCTCATCCACATAGATGATGCCACGCTGCGCTCTCTCCACATCATAGTCGGCCGCCTGCAGCAGTCTGAGCAGGATGTTCTCTACATCCTCACCGACATAACCGGCCTCTGTCAGAGCAGTGGCATCTGCGATCGCAAACGGCACGCGCAGCATCTTGGCCAGCGTCTGTGCGAGCAGCGTCTTGCCGGATCCGGTAGGACCGATCATCACGATATTACTCTTCTGCAGTTCGACACTGTCTCCTGCGGCCTTGTTCAGGCCGTTGATTCTCTTATAGTGATTGTAGACTGCAACGGCGAGTGCCTTCTTGGCGCTGTCCTGTCCGATAACGTAGTCTGAGAGGATATCATAGATCTCCATGGGCTTCTTCAGACGATACCCCCTGGATTCCTGCTGATCCTCGTAACTGTCATTGGTCTGCGCTGCTGCGTCACGGATGATATCTGCGCACATTTCCACGCATTCATCGCAGATGAACACATCAGGTCCGGCGATCAGTCGTCTGACCTGGCTCTGCGGCTTGCCGCAGAAGGAACACCGTAATTCTCCACCTGGTTTATGTCTGTCTGCCATTCCTTACATCCCCTATCTGGAAGTGATTACCTTATCGATGAGGCCGTATTTCATAGCCTCCTCTGCTCCCATAAAATTATCCCTGTCTGTATCTCTCACGATCGTTTCCAGATCCTGTCCGGTATTCTGACTCAGGATCCGGTTCAGCTTATCCTTGGTCTTCATCATCCAGGCAGCCTGAATCTCGATATCCGACGCCTGCCCCTGTGCGCCTCCGAGCGGCTGATGGATCATGATCTCCGAATTCGGCAGCGCATAGCGCTTGCCCTTGGCTCCGGATGAGAGCAGGAATGCTCCCATGCTGGCGGCAAGACCCATGCAGATCGTGGAAACATCAGGCTTGATATAGTTCATGGTATCATAGATCGCCATGCCGGCTGTTACAGAACCGCCCGGGCTGTTGATATATAGACTGATATCCTTATCCGGATCCTCTGCTTCCAGAAACAGCAGCTCGGCCGTGACAACACTGGCAAGCGTGTCTGTGATCTCCTCACCGAGGATAATGATCCTGTCTTTTAAAAGTCTGGAATAAATATCGTACGAGCGTTCTCCCATGCCCGTCTGTTCAACAACATACGGAATCAACGGCATAGCGATCCCCCTTTTCTCTTATGATTCTGATTTACTCTTCTGCCGGTGCTTCTTCTGCCGGAGCTTCTTCCGGAGTGACTTCCTCGATCTTCGCTTCCGGATCCTTCGGCGCAACCTTAGTGACAGAAGCCATGTCATACAGCTTGTCGATGACCTTCTTTACAACGATGTCCTTCTTCAGGAAGCTCAGGCTGTCGCCCATGATGTCCTTCAGCTTCTCTACTTCCAGTTTGTACATCTCTGCCATGGAAGCCAGTTCCTTCTCGACATCTTCCTCCGTTGCCTCGATCTTCTCCGCATCCGCGATGGAACGCAGCACGATTCTGGTACCGACTCTCTTCTCAGCATCCTCACGGATATCCTCACGGAACTGCTCCAGAGTCTTTCCGGTGAACTGGCAGTACTGCTGCAGGGACAGTCCCTGATACTGCAGCTGCTGATCCATCTCCTGCGCGATCTGATCGATCTCCGCATTGACCATGGAAGCAGGTACTTCCGGCTTATTCTCCTCGTATACCTTCTCTACGACCTTATCCTTAGCGTCGTTCAGGTACTGCTCGTCAGCGGTCTTCTGCTGCTTGCTCTTGATGTCTGCCTTCAGCTCGTCCAGTGTGTCAAACTCACTGACGTCCATTGCGAACTCATCGTCCAGCTCCGGCAGCTCTTCTGCCTTGACCTCGTGCACGGTGCAGTGGAAGACAGCTTCCTTACCCGCGAGATTCTCTGCGTGGTAATCTTCCGGGAAGGTTACGTTGACATCTCTCTGCTCGCCGCTTACTGCGCCGATCAGCTGCTCTTCAAATCCCGGGATGAAGGAACCGGAACCGATCTTCAGTTCCTGTCTCTCTGCAGTGCCGCCCTCAAACTGCTCGTCTCCGACGAATCCTGCGTAGTCCAGCAGAACGGTATCCCCGTCTTCTACCGGGCGGTCAACGACGACCATTCTCGCGTTTCTTTTCTGCATGGACTCGATCTCATGACCGACTTCCTCATCCGTGACTTCTCTCTCGACCTGCTCGACTTCAACACCCTGATAGTCCTTGACCTCTACGATCGGGAACAGGGAAACGGTGCAGGTCATGACGAGCGGCTTGCCCTTTCCGATCTCATCGAAATCGACAGCAGCCTGATCGATCACTTCCAGGTCCAGCTCATCGAGAGCCTTTCCATAGTTCTCTGCATACATATTATTGATCGCATCTTCGAAGAACACACCTTCACCATAGTGCTTTTCAATGATGCTTCTCGGCGCCTTGCCTTTTCTGAAGCCGTTGATGGCAAATCTATTGCGGTTCTTGCGATAGACCTGATTGACTGCCGCGTCAAACTCCTCTGCGGTGAATTCCATGGTCAGCTTCGCTGTGTTGTTTTCCTTAGAGACAAGTGTCGTTTTCATTTCTTGTATTTCCTCCTAACAATTATGTTCACGTTCCTCTCTGCAGAACTATTGATGACAAATCTACAGAATCACATTATTATACACTCAAAAACACCTAAAGTAAACATGGTGAGACGTAAATTTATTTACATTTCACCATATTATCTCCGGTTTTCCGTTCAAATTATTGTTTTATTCCTGAACAAGGGCGTATCCGCGCTCAAATTTGCTTCGATTCTCCGGTTTCAGCCCGTATTTTTCTGAAATATAGTCTCCGATTCGGAGAATATCCTCTTCATCGCCGGAAAAAAGTTCGATCTCCAGCTCTAAAAGCGGAAGTGTTTTCCCATTTCCGATGATCTCTCCCTGGTCAACCGAAAACACACTGATGGAGCGTCCTGTATCCAGGCGCACTTCTCTCCTGTCGAACCGCATGTCCAGAAGCGGCACAAGCTTTTTATTCCCGGTGATCGTGTTCAGTCTCTCCCACACTTCGCTCTGCTGGAACAGATCCACGGTCGGCTCCTCGATCAGCGATCTGTCACAGACCGGCACATTGATCTCATTCCGCCGGTGCATCCCGTTCTCGCTGCTGCCGTCCCACTTGACGGTACAGACATGGTTCTTTCCTTCTCTGCGGATACGATAGGCGATGTGTTCCTGACGCAGATCCCGGTCCGCCGTATCATAATATACGGCATGCATCGGAATGATCTGCTCCGCTTTCTGATCCCGCGCAGCGCGGATCTTCTCATCTGAGAAAAGCTGATCCACGATCGCCGGATCGTCAAAGACATATTTCAGTTCGATTTCCATAGCGACTTCTCTAATTCTCCTTCACTATCTGAGGCGGAGCTGAGCTCACGCCCTTTTCTGCCTGTCAGCAGGGTACAGCGTTCATTATACGCTTATTTATCCCATCTGTCAAAATCTACCGCTACAGCTGATACTGTATCGCGTTGACGATGCACGCCGCAATGTTGCTTCCGCCCTTGCGGCCGCGCGCGACGATGCAGGGGATGCCGGAGTCAATGAGTTCTTCTTTGCTGGCTTCTACGTTTACAAAGCCTACCGGAACTCCGATCACCGCGACCGGGTCAAGCTTCCCTGCGCGGACGAGTTCCACGATGGAAAAAAGCGCCGTCGGCGCGTTGCCGATCGCGAAGATCACAGGACCTTCCAGACGGGACGCCTTTTCCATGCTCATGTAGGAGCGCGTCACTCCGCGCGCCTTTGCTTCCTCCGCCACATCCGGATCGCTGATATAGCAGCAAACTTCACCGCCATACCCTTCGATCCGCTTTTTATTGATGCCGGAACGCGCCATCTGCGTGTCTGTGACGATCGTAGCGCCTGCGAGGATCGCCTCTTTGATCCGGTCTACGACACCCTCAGAAAAGTACATGCTGTCCGCATAATCAAAATCCGCAGACGTATGAATGCACCTCTTGATGATAAGCTCATATCTGGGGTCCAGCTGTCGATCGCCGAGGATCTCCTGGATGATCTGAAAGCTTCTGGCCTCAATCTGTTCCGGTTTGATATTTTCGATCTTCATATGACCTCCTATTTGATCATGTCATGGATGATATCCATATTCAGCGATGCTGCAAGGCCGTCTGCCAGGATATCATACTGCTCCTGCTTATATGCTTCGATATCGAACGCTTTCACGGAAGAGGCGTCGAGACCCTTCTCACGGAACAGCGCTTCCGCGACGGTCTTCGCGATGTTGTCTTTGTCAAAGACCCCGTGGATATAGGTTCCGTACACATTTCCTTCGTTGATGATATTTCCGGCGCTTTCCTGTGATCCCATGTGGATCTCATAGCCCTTAAACGGCTGGCCGGACAGCTCGTGGAAGATGCCGCTCACGGAAGACAGCGTGCCTTCTGTCTCGCGGGTGACCTTCTCTGCGGCAAAATCTGTGCTGTGCGGAAGCAGCCCCATACCGCTCATCTCACCGCCGTGCTCCACGCCCAGCGGATCGGACAGGCTCTGCCCGAGCATCTGGTAGCCGCCGCAGATGCCGAATACCGGCTTTCCATGCGAAGCGTACTTGAGGATCGCCGCTTCCAGACCGGACTGTCTGAGCCACAGAAGATCTGACATCGTGTTCTTGGTGCCCGGGAGCATCACGCAGTCCGGATCTCCGAGCTCCGATGCAGAGCTCACGTAGCGGACACCGACACCATCCATATACTCCAGCGCGTTGAAATCGGTAAAGTTGGAGATACGCGGCAGACGAATCACCGCGATGTCGATCAGCGCGTTCTCCTTGCGGCTGGTAAACTTCTCCGAAAGGCTGTCTTCGTCATCCACGTTCAGGTGCATGTAAGGCACCACGCCCACTACCGGTACGTGGATGATATCCTCCAGCATGGTCAGTCCCGGTTTCAGGATCTCGAGATCACCCCGGAACTTGTTGATGATAACGCCCGCGACACGGGCGCGCTCTTTTTCGTCAAACAGGAGCATCGTTCCGGCCAGCGATGCGAACACGCCTCCGCGGTCGATATCGCCGACGAGCAGCACCGGAGCATCCGCCATTTCCGCCATGCCCATATTCACCAGATCATCCTCCTTGAGGTTGATCTCCGCAGGGCTTCCGGCGCCTTCCATCACGAGGATGTCGTAGTCGGCCGCCAGGGACTCATAGGTCTTGCGGATTTCCTCCCGGAAAAACGGCTTGTTCCGGTAGAACTCCTGCGCTTTCATATTGCCGTAGACTTTCCCGTTCAGGATCACCTGCGAGCCCTGGTCGCTGGTCGGCTTGAGCAGGACCGGGTTCATCCGGCAGTCCGGTTCCAGACAGCAGGCCTCCGCCTGCATGACCTGGGCGCGCCCCATCTCGAGACCGTCTTTGGTTATGTAGGAGTTCAGTGCCATGTTCTGGGCTTTGAACGGGGCTACCTTATAGCCCTCGCGCCATAAGAGCCGGCAGATTCCTGCCGTGATCAGGCTTTTTCCCGCGTTGGAACAGGTCCCGAGGACCATGATCGATTTAGCCATCATATGCCTCCTGTCACAAGTATCACTGCAGCGATGCGGCAAGCCGCCAGGATCAGCAGACCGAGCGCGCTCGCGGTGATCATCAGTGTATTGGTTCTGCGGATGTCGGCCGCCTCAATGGGACGGTCGTCATCACCGATCGAATCTTTTTTATATAACTCCCCGAAGTAATACGCATCTCCCAACAGCTGCACATGGAGCGCGCCGGCGCAAGCGGATTCGGGGTTGCCGGCATTGGGGCTCGCATGCTTTTTGCGGTCGCGCCGGAAGATCCGAAACGCGTTCTTACCGTCCAGGCCGGCAAGCGGCGCTGCGAGGCAGAACAGCAGCCCGGTGATCCTTGCCGGAATGAAGTTCCACAGATCGTCGAACTTCGCTGAAAACCGTCCGAAGTACAGATATGTTTCGTTCTTGTATCCGACCATGGAGTCAAGGGTGTTGACGGCTTTGTAGAAAAAGCCCAGCGGCACTCCGCCGATCAGAAGATACAGCATCGGCGCGATCACCCCGTCGGAAGCATTCTCCGCGACGGTCTCCACGACCGCCTTGGTGATCTGCCGGAAATCCAGGTCCTGCGTATCTCTTCCGACGATCCAGGACAGATATTTCCGCGCGGCGGGAAGATCTTCCCGCTCGATCTCATCGAGAACGCGCACTGCAGCCTGCTTCAGCGATTTGGCCGCGAATATCTGCCAGCACCAGAATACCTCCAGCGCGAAGGCAAGCCGCGGGTCGATGCGCCAGGCGATGAAAATCGCCGCAAGGGGCAGCGCTGCGGAAACACAAGTGACGATGACCGTCAGGAAAACGCCGGCGGCCAGCTCACCGCCGGGACTCTTCGGAAAGATCCTGCGCAAAATCTTCTCGGTGACACTGATCAGCTTGCCGATCCCCACGATCGGATGCGGGATCCTGGCGGGATCTCCGAACAAAAGGTCAAGACCAAATCCAAGAAGAATGACAACAACGAGCCTCATAGCGCACGCTCCCGGAAGGCTGCGCAGGCCTTCACCAGATTTTCCGCAAACGACGGATTGCTCCAGAAGTGGATATGCGGGTACCCGGCATAAAGGCTCTCCGTGTGATGCGCAGTCTCCCACACCTTCCCACGGCTGTTTGCGGCCAGGAATGCATCTCCATAGACATCCGTATCGCTGTAGTGGAACTCGTGGCACCGGATCTTCTCTCCTGCCTCACACAAGAGACCGCTGCGCTGTGCCGTCAGCTCCTTATACCCGAACCGGACGAGCTTTTTCGTCAGAAAACTGTGCCCCGGGACGGCATTTACCATATCGAATTTATTGTCGTCTTCCGCGATCGTCTCTCCCAGGAACATAAAACCGCCGCACTCCGCATACGTTGGCATTCCAACATTTATCGCCTCTCGAACCGCACTGCGCATCGTCTCGTTTGCTTCCAGCTTTTCCAGGTAGAGCTCCGGATAACCCCCTCCGAGGATCAGTCCTGAGAGATTCTCCGGAAGTGATC
>JAFOML010000054.1 GCA_017425345.1 Eubacterium sp.
CGGCGGGTCATCTTCCGGTGGGTCGTCCGGCGGCTCCAAGGGCGGGTCCAAGAAGTCGTCCGGTTCCTCCGGCAAGAAGCCCTCGGGCTCTGGCGGCGGATACTTCGATTCCGGTGACGACGAATATTTCTAAATGATGAGCTTCCTTGCGAGAAGTATTCTCTCGCAGTAACATTTCAGCTTATGCAGAGGGCGGCTCCGGTGTGGGCCGCCTTTCTGCGGCCCGCTAATGCCCACGAAAAAAGAGCCGCTGCACATTGCAACGGCCCTCGTCTCCCGTAGGGTTATCTGTCACCAGACTCATCGGCTGCATCCGAAGCCTTGCTGTCCTCGTTCTCAGCCTTCGGCTCCTCAGCTACCGCGTTCTTATAGATGTAGTCATCGACCTTCTCCATGACGATATTGTCATAGAAGTTGTTTTCTTCTGCGTACTCCTCGATCGACATTCCGTACTGACTCTCGAACTGATCCTTTGTCATGCCGGCATCCTTCAGCATCTCTTTGAGACGATCCTTATACTGTCTGCTGGACGGCATGAGGCCTTCTGCTTTCGCGATGCTGTAAGCGCACAGCTTATCCTTAACATTATCCTGAGCCTGTTTCTTGATGGTGTTCTTATCGAGTCCGACTGCACTCTTAAAGTCTTTCCATTCCATGCCGTACTGCGACGCCATATTCTCGTAGCTCTTCCTTACAGCGGCTCTTTCCGCTTTCAGCTGCTTCTTGGGATAAGACTTGACCTTGGACGCTTCCAGAACCTTCTCCCAAAGCGAGGATTTGGCAGCGTTCTCCGCCTGTTCCTTCTTCTGCTTTTTCAGGTCCTTCTTCACGGAAGCCTCATAGTCCGCCTTGTTGTCATAGTCAGAGTTTGCTTTGATGAATGCCTCATCGTACTCCGGCGTGACCGTCTTCTGCTTGGACTTGATGTCGACCGTGAAAGTGACAGGCTTCCCGGCTACGTCCTCATTGTGGTAGTCCTTCGGGAATTTAAGGTCCAGCGTTACGGTATCCCCGATCTTCTTGCCGATCAGTCCATCTTCGAATCCGTCGATAAACGACCCGGAACCGATCGTCAGGTTATAGTCGGTAGAACTGCCTCCCTCGAATTCCTTCCCGTCGATCTTTCCGACAAAATCTACAACAACGGTATCCCCGTCTTTTACCTTTCCCTTGGTAACGGAAGTGGTTTTCGCAGCCTGTGTGAGTCTGTTCTCAATCTCTGTCTTCACTTCCCGTTTGGTAACCGTGATTGCCGTCTTCTCATAAGTCAGGCCTTTATAGTCTCCGACGGTGACATATTTGGAGTAATCCAGATACTTATAAGAATCGCTGTTTGCCCTCTTGTACATGACGCCGGCGACGCAGGCCGCAGCGATGATTACGACTAAGCAGGCGATGATGATCTTAATGCGTTTATTCCGCTTCTGGATCATTTCTGCCGATTGTTTCCCGGAGCGTGCCTTGTTCTGCCGTTTCTGCGCGCTGGCAACTCCTTCTTCCCGGTGCTGTGTTCTGATTCTGTTTCCTTTAGACATATTATCTCCAATTCCGTTTTACTTCTGGCAGCGTGAAAGCTGCACTTACAAATACATATTTGTCCACATATGTTATTGTACCACCCTTGTCAATCCCGCGGCTACGGTGAAACTTACCTGCTACTTGCACATCGCCTTCAGAAACAGCGGCAGCAGCTGACTCGAGTACTGGTAGAGCGAATAGTTGCCGCTGGAAAGGCACCAGTCGTACATCATGCCGCGCTCGAACATCGCGTAGGCGCGGATGATATCGTTGACGCTGAGATCGTCCCGGAAGTAGCCCTTCTGCTGGCCTTCGATCACGATCTGCCGCAGTAGACGGTAGTAGGTGCGGTCGGGTTCCAGCAGGTGCTTCTCGCCCTTCGTCACGAGCTGCGTCGAGAAGAGCTGCGCGAGCAGCGTGACGGAGACCGTGTTCTCGATCATCAGAAACAGCTCGCGGTTCATCTGGGTCAGCTTTTCGAGCGGATCCAGCGAAGCATCCAAAGTCTCCTGCAGCTCATCATACTTCTCATCGAAGAGGTAAGAAAGTGATCCCAGCAGCGCATCCTTCGACTCGAAGTAGTGGTAGAACGAGCCCTTCGACGTGTGTGACGCCTCGACGATGTCATTGATCGTGGTGTTATCGTAGCCGTACTGGTAGAAGAGCTGCCATGCCGTAGAGACGATGCGGCTCTTGGTCTGGTTTCTGGCGGTCTTTTTCATAGGTTTTCCTTTCGTACAAAATCTATTCTAAACTTTAGTCTAATATAAATAGATTGAAATTTCAATAGTTATAGTTGTTCATAAGATAAAAATATATGAAATAGTATAGAATTCAGTCGATATTTGTATCTGATGGATGCGGTGTTACAATAGATAGGTACATTAAAACAGAGGAGATTACTTATGAATATTGAAATTATCGTATTTGTCGCGTATTTCGTCATCCTGTTCGGCGTTGCGATCCTGTTCTTCGTTAACGGAAGCAACCGGGATCAGAAAGACTTTTTCCTGGGCGGCCGCGCCATGGGACCGTGGGTCGCCGCGATGTCCGCGCAGGCTTCGGATATGTCCGCTTGGCTTCTGATGGGACTTCCGGGATCGATCCTCGCATTCGGATTTGGACAGATCTGGATCGGAATCGGGCTGGCGCTGGGGACGGCTGCGAACTGGATATTTTGTGCCAAAAGGCTCAGACTGTTCTCCAAGGCAGCCAACGACTCCATCACCCTGCCGCAGTACCTGACGAACCGTTTCGCCAGCGAAAAGAAGACGCTGCAGGTCGTCTGCGCCGTGATCTTCCTGGTCGCGTTCACCGTATATGTCGCGTCGGCATTCGTCGCCGGAACGAGCGTGTTCACCACCCTGTTCACCGGGATCAACGAGCGCTTTGCGATGACGCTGTTCGCCCTGATCATCATCGGATATACGTTCCTGGGCGGATTCAAGGCGGTATGCTGGACGGACTTCTTCCAGGGCATCCTGATGCTGATCGCTCTTCTGGCGATTCCGGTCATCGTAGTGGCAACGCAGGATCTGGATACTTCGCTCCTGGCGAATGTCTATGAATATACGGATGCAAACGGTGAAATCGTGACCTGCGACTTCGGCGCCGGGCTGTTCAGCGCAAGCTGGCAGGAGGTCGTGACGGGCCTCGGCTGGGGCCTCGGCTATTTCGGAATGCCGCACATTCTGATCCGGTTCATGTCGATCGAAAAGCCTTCTATGATCAAGCAGTCTTCGATCATCGCGATCGTCTGGGTCGTGCTCTCCATCGGAGCAGCCTGCCTGATGGCATACCAGGCGAGAATGATCGTGGCAGAAGAACTGCTGACTGTTGGCGCGCAGAAGACGGTATTCATCGTCATGGCCCGCCGGTTCTTCCCGCCGATCATCTCCGGATTCCTGCTTGCGGCGATCATGGCTGCATCGGTATCCACTGCGGATTCGCAGCTGCTGGTCGCATCCAGTTCCTTCACATCCGACCTGTATCAGCCGATCGCACGGAAGGATGCCTCCGATAAGGAAGTGCTCTGGATTGGACGTATCGCTGTTATCATCATCGCGATCATCGCTTACATGATCGCCTCTTCCAGAGGAGCAGGCGCGCAGGCGATCATGAATCTGGTAGAGAACGCGTGGGGACTGTTCGGCGCTGCATTTGGCCCGACGATCCTGCTGTCCCTGTTCTGGCGCCGCTTTAACTATGCGGGCGCCTGCGCAGGCGTCATCGTAGGAGCGGTTGTGGATGCGCTGTGGCTTGCGTTCATGTCCGGCACCGGTATCTACGAGATCGTACCGGGGTTCTTCTGCGGAGGATTGGTCGCAATCGCTGTGACGCTGATCACGGCGCCGCCGACCAAGGCTGTCACAGATATTTTTGACCGCGCGGTGAGCGGGGCAGATGAAGAATAACACCTAGCATAACGGGCGCCGGATGTCCCCCGCCTCTATAGGCGGCGGGTTCCATTTCCGACTTTCAGTGGTGGGTTATAATCCCCCACTGAAACCCGGAGGAGCTGAAGCTCCCGGCGCCCGTTGCAGTCGTTCGCTACGTCCTTGA
>JAFOML010000055.1 GCA_017425345.1 Eubacterium sp.
CGGCATTTATACGGATATGAACGCCATCCGCCGCGACGAGGAGATGGACAACCTCCATTCCGTCTACGTGGACCAGTGGGACTGGGAAAAGGTCATCACTAGAGAACAGAGAAACACCGCATACCTTCATGAGACGGTTACCACGATCTATAACGCGATCAAGAACCTCGGCGATTATGTGAACCGTCTTTACCGCGATATTCAGACTGAGATCCCGAATGAGATCTTCTTCATTACTTCGCAGGAGCTGGAGGATCTGTATCCGGGCAAGACGCCGAAGGAGAGAGAGGATCTGATCTGCCGTACGCACGGCGCGGTTTTCGTCGAGAAGATCGGTGGGGCACTGCGCTCCGGCGAGCCGCATGACGGCAGAGCCCCGGACTATGACGACTGGGAGCTGAACGGAGATATCCTGCTCTGGAATGAGGTGCTGGACAGGGCATTCGAGATTTCCTCCATGGGAATCCGTGTTGATGCCGCAGCGATGGAACGGCAGCTGAAGCTTGCCGGAAACGAGGATCGCAAGGAACTCGCATTCCATCAGGCGATCCTGCACGATGAGCTGCCGCTTTCGATCGGCGGCGGTATCGGACAGAGCCGTCTCTGCATGTTCTTCCTGCGCAAGGCGCATATCGGGGAAGTACAGGCATCCATCTGGCCGGAAGAGATGATCAAGGATTGCCGCAGACACGGCATTTTCCTGCTGTAAAACGCTTCGGAACGGACCTCCGGAAGACCAGGCCCGTCCCCTTGGGCTTCAGGTCGCTTATCAGAGGAGGAGCATGTATTACGTTAATGTAGCAGTAGAGCATAAGAGCAGACATACGGATGAGCTGTACACCTATGCGTCGGAGGCGCCTCTGGCTGTCGGACAGATGGTCAGCGTCACGTTCGGGAAGGGGACCGGCGAGAAGCGGGCTTTCGTATTCGAAACGGATGTGCAGCCCGGGATCGAACCTTCACGGATCAAGCAGATCACCGGTGTCCTTTCGGAATATGCTCTGACAGAAGAGAATATCCGCACGATCAGTTGGATGCGGCAGCGCTACGGAATCCGTTATATCGACGGGATTCACTGTTTTACTCCGCCCGGAAAACCGCCGAGGCCGGGGAAGGAAAAGCGGCCGCTTTCAAAGATCTCCGAGGAAGCGCAGGAGATTACGGATCTGACGGATGAACAGGAGGCTGCGCTTTCCGCGATCGGAAGCGCGATCGAGCAGAAGAAGAACCGCAGCTTCCTGATTCACGGCGTGACCGGAAGCGGGAAGACCGAGGTCTATATGCAGGCAGCCGCCAGGGCGCTTGCCTCTGGCCGCGGCGTGATCATGCTCGTGCCGGAGATCGCCCTTACGAAACAGATCCTGGAACGGTTCGCGGGGCGGTTCGGCAAGGAGAATCTGGCTGTGATGCACAGCCGGCTCACAGCCCGGGAACGCTACGATGAGTGGATGCGGATCTACCGAGGCGAGGCAAAGATCGTGATCGGCGCCCGTATCGGAGTGTTTGCGCCGCTTCGGGATATCGGCCTGATCATTCTCGACGAGGAACACGAGGCGACCTATAAGTCGGACCAGACGCCCAAGTATGAGACGGTGGACATTGCTGCTAAGCGGCTGCTGTCGACAGGCGGCGTGATGGTGCTCGGTTCCGCGACCCCTTCGGTCGTCTCTTATCAGCGGGCGAAGGAGGGTATCTACGACCTTCTGGTGATGAACCGCAGATATAACGAGGTGCCGCTGCCGAAGATCGAGATGGTGGACATGCGTGAGGAACTCAGGATGGGGAACCGCTCCATCTTCAGCAGCTATCTGTTCCGGTCTATCCGGCAGACGGTGGCGGCAGGCTCCCAGGCGATCCTGTTTCTGAACCGGAGAGGCTACTCGACGGTCCTCTCCTGCAAGGAATGCGGAAACACACTGAAATGTCCGGAATGCGGCATCAGCCTCGTGTACCACAAGGCGGAGGATGCCGCGGTGTGCCATTACTGCGGAAAGCATTTTCCGATACCGGATCGGTGCCCGGAATGCGGAAGCCCGGAGATCCGGCGGCTTGGAGCGGGCACGGAGAAGGTGGAGGAACTGACGAGAGAGCTTTTTCCGGACCTTACCGTCGACCGGCTGGATCTGGATACCGCTAGGAAGACCGGCGAGATCAACCGGATTCTCGGTTCTTTCTCAAAAGGAAAGACGGATATCCTGATCGGGACGCAGCTCGTTGCCAAAGGGCTGGACTTTCGGAACGTCGGGCTGGTCGGCGTCATTTCCGCGGATGTGAGTCTGAACATTCCCGATTACCGCTCGACAGAGCGGACGTTCCAGCTGGTGACGCAGGTCGCCGGCCGCGCAGGTCGCGGCGATATGCAGGGGAAGGTGATCGTGCAGACGAGCACACCGGATAATTTTGCGCTGATTGCGGCGGCGCAGCATGACTATAAGAGCTTCTTCGCGCAGGAGGTCATGCTGCGGCAGTTTATGAAGTACCCGCCGTTTACCGATATCATCATCGCGGATCTTACCGCAGATGACGAGCAGACTGCGCAGGAGCAGGCAGAAAACTGCAGGCAGTATCTGATCCGCGCCGGACTTCCGGAGAGCGATAAGATCTACCCGCCGCAGATCACGTCCAGCTTCAAGGGTACCGAAAGCAGCCGGTATCACATCATGATCAAATGTCCGAAGGGAATGCGCAACCAGTACGTCTATTATCTGCGCTACTTCGGAGAACAATTAACGAAGAACAGAACAGGCTGCAATTTGATAATCGATGTCAATCCTTACAGCACATATTAGGAGGAACCATGGCAATCAGAAATGTTGTGAAAGAAGGGGATCCGATCCTCAGAAAGCACTGCAGAGAGGTTAAGGAAGTGACAGAGCGCATCCGTGTCACCATGCAGGATATGCTGGAGACGATGCGTGCTGAATACGGCGTCGGGATCGCAGGACCCCAGGTAGGGGTCATGCGCCGCATGTTTGTGGCGGAACCGGAGCCGGAACGCGTGTATTTTATGATCAACCCGGAGATTCTCGAGACCGAGGGCTCCCAGATCGGCGATGAGGGATGCCTCAGCGTGCCGGAGCTGATCGGTACGGTCGAGCGGCCGGAAAAGATTAAGATCCGCGCGCTCGATCTGGACGGTGTGATGCAGGAATATGAGTTTGAGGGATTTGATGCCCGCGTCATGTGTCACGAGTATGATCATCTGGAAGGCGTTCTGTATATCGACAAGGCAACGAACGTCAGAAAGCCGGAATATGAAGAGTTTGAAGAAGACTTGGAAGAAGGGGAAGAAGCATGAAGATCGTCTTTATGGGAACCCCGGATTTTGCCGTACCGACGCTGAACGCTCTGGTCAATGCCGGGCATGAGGTCGGTCTTGTGGTCACGCAGCCGGATCGCGCCGGCAACCGCGGAAAGATCACGTTCTCTCCGGTCAAGCAGGCTGCGCTGGCCTGCGGGATCGAGGTCCTGCAGCCGCAGCGCCTGAACCGCGATGAGCAAGCCGTTTCCCGCATTCGGGAGTACGCGCCGGACGTGATGGTCGTCGTGGCGTTCGGTCAGATCCTGTCGCAGGAGGTTCTGGACATTCCCAGGCTCTGCTGCCTGAACGTGCACGGCTCTCTGCTTCCGGTGCTGCGGGGGGCAGCGCCGATGCAGCAGTCGATCCTTCTCGGGCATGAGAAGACCGGTGTGACGATCATGCGCATGGATGCCGGACTGGATACCGGCGATATGATCGCGCGCGCGGAGACCGTGATCGGGCGTAAGAATTTCGAGCAGATCCACGACGAGCTCGCGGAGATGGGAGCCGCGCTGCTGGTGGAAACACTGCCGAAGCTCGAGCGGGGAGAAGTAGATTTTGTTAAACAGGACGATGCCGAGGCTACCTATGCGGCAAGACTCACCCGGGAGGACGGACGCATCGACTTCCGCTGTTCGGCGAAGGAGATCGACCAGAAGATCCGGGCCTTCGATCCGTGGCCAGGCGCATTCTGCGAGCTCGACGGAAAGACGCTGAAGTTCTGGAACGCCGAGCCGCTGGAGACGGAGACGGGCGCGGAGCCGGGAACCGTGCTGGCGGCCGATAAGGACGGTATTACGGTCGCATGCGGAAGCGGCGCGCTGCGGGTGACCGTGGTGCAGCTCGCTGGAAAGAAGCGGATGGCTGCAGGGGATTTTCTCCGCGGACATAAAATTGAACAGGGGGCTATTTTAAACTGAGCATTTCATGGTATAATGCAGAAGGGAGGAGAGATTATGTTTTACGGATATGACTGGTCGATCATTATATTGATCCCGGCAATGATCTTTGCGTTCGTTGCGCAGGGAATGGTCAACAGTGCATTTAAAAAATATTCTTCTGTCCCGAACGGGAGAGGACTCAGCGGAGCCGCTGCGGCAAGATACATACTGGACCGCAACGGTCTTTCGGATGTCCAGATCGTCCCAATAAGCGGAAGTCTTACCGATAATTATAATCCGATGAACCGGACGCTGAATCTGTCACAGACCGTCTATGACAAGACGAGCATCAGCGCTGTCAGCGTCGCCTGCCACGAGGCGGGCCATGCCATGCAGCATGCGGAAGGGTACGCTCCTCTGAAGATCCGGAATTCGATCGTGCCGGTCGTCAATTTCTCGTCCAGGTTTTCCTGGATCCTGATCATGATCGGCCTGGCCCTGATGTTTACCGACGGGGCGGGCGGCACATTCGGATATCTGATGTTCAATCTTGGAGTGATCGCCTTCGTACTGGTGCTTGTTTTTCATGTGATCACGCTGCCGGTCGAGTTTGATGCCAGCAACAGAGCGCTGAAGCAGATGCAGGAATACGATGTTCTTGCGCCGGATGACGTGCCGGGAGCGAAGAAGGTCCTTCGCGCAGCCGCGATGACCTACGTGGCTGCTGTTGCCATGGCCGCGGCGAACCTGATCCGGATCCTCGTGATCAGCAGAAGAGACTAGAGCAGAGGACAGGAAGGGACAGACAGGGATAAGTATGGATAAGGATCGGAAGAGCGCATATCTTGCGCTGCTCCGGATGGAGAAGGATGGCGCATGGTCGAACATCATGCTGAACCATCTGATAGAGGAGGAGAAGCCGCAGTCTCCGGCATTCGTGCGGGAGCTGACGTACGGCGTTCTAGAGCGGAAATACTATCTGGACTATCTGCTTGCGCAGCTGCTAACACAGAGCATCCGGAAACTCAGAAAAGAGGCACATGTGCTGCTTGCGATGGGGATGTATCAGATTATATTTATGGATTCTGTGCCGGATCACGCAGCCTGTGACGAGTGTGTCAAGCTGGCAAAGAAGTATTGCCGCGCGCAGTCGGGCTTCATCAACGCGGTCCTGCGGAACTTTCTCAGGAAGCGCGACAGCCTGAAACAGCCGGAATCGGAGAAGGATCCGGTCAGGCGGTTCTCGGCGCTGTACTCCTATGAGCCGTGGATCATACAGCTCTGGATCGCGCAGTTTGGAGAAGCGAGGACCGAAAAGCTGCTCGCTGCCGGCAATGAAAAGCCGCCGTTCACGGTGCGTGTGAACCTGCTCAGAACGAGCGTGGAGGAACTGAAGGAGAGACTGGCAAAGCAGCAGATCCAGTGCAGGAATGTACCCGGTTCGGAACGTGTCCTGGAGCTGAAGGGAAGCCAGATTCTCAAGCTTCCGGAATACCGGGAAGGATTGTTTTCTGTTCAGGATACCGCTTCGGTAATCGCGATGGAGCACCTCTCGCCGCAGGCGGGAGATACCGTGATCGATACGTGCGCCGCGCCTTTCGGAAAGACGCTCTGCTGCGCGGAGATCATGGAGAATCAAGGAACGATACTGGCATTTGACAAGTACCCGAACAAGATAAAGGGCCTCCATAGAGAGGCGGAGCGGCTGGGAATCCGGATCGCGCAGGCGGCTGCCGCCGATGCGACCGTGCCCCGGGAGGAGCTCTTTGAAGCTGCAGACCGCGTCATCTGCGATGTGCCCTGCAGCGGACTCGGCGTCATTCGCCGGAAACCGGAGATCAAATATAAACAGCTTCCGGACGGTGGAAGAGAGCTGGCTGCGCTGCAGCTTCGCATTCTTGAGAACGCATCCCGCTATGTTAGGCCGGGAGGCGTGCTGCAGTACAGCACCTGTACGATCAACCGGATCGAAAATGAGGACGTCACACGGGCGTTTCTCGCGTCACATCCCGCGTTTTCCGAGACCGTCAGCAGACAGCTGATGCCGGATGAAGACGGGACGGACGGATTCTATTTCTGCAGGATGCAGAGAGCGGAATAAGCTATTTTACTGAGATTAAACTGAGATAACAGACAGACCGAAAGGAGTCATTCGTACGATATGGAGGTTGGTTTCAAGACCGATAAAGGGAAACAGAGGTCCAATAACGAGGATGCCTGTTATGTAATGCCGCGGAGCAGGATCTTCGTAGTCGCGGACGGTGTGGGAGGCAGTAACTCCGGAGAGATCGCAAGCCGGACCGCTGTAAACGGGATCCGGCAGTATGTGGAAGAACACCCGATCAGCAAGACCGCATCCGCGCACCGCATCAAGAAGTATTTCAACGACTGTCTAAAGGAAGTGAACTTCACCATTCTGGACAGCTCGCAGCGGTTCGAAGAGAACCGGGGGATGGCAACGACCGTTGTGATCGCCTATATCGTCAGGGACCGGATGTACGTCATGAACGTAGGGGACAGCCGGGCATATATCCTCAGAAAAGGAAAGCTGACGCAGATCACGGAAGACCATACATATGTGAACAGCCTCGTCAAGGCGGGTATCATTACCCCGGAAGAGGCAGAGTTTCACGAGAACAAGAACATGATCACGAGAGCCGTCGGGGCGGATTATAAGATCGAACCGGACTTCTTCACGACCAAGCTCAGAGGAGGAGATATCATCCTGCTCTGCACGGATGGTCTGTACGGAGAAGTATCGAATGAGGAGATCATTGCAATGCTCTCTTCCGGAAAGACGATGGGAGAGACCTGCTACGATCTCATTGAGACCGCGAACGAGAACGGCGGCAACGATAACATCACATTGATCTGTTTGAAATTAACGGAGGATGACCTAGATGAGCAGTAAATTATTAGTAGGGAGATATGAACTGATCGAAAAGATCGGGGAAGGCGGCATGGCAGTCGTCTACAAGTCCCGTGACAGATTGTTGAACAGACTGGTCGCGATTAAGATCCTCAGACCGGAATATACCAGAGATGCACAGTTCGTAGACAGCTTCCGCCAGGAGTCGCAGGCAGCAGCCGGACTGCAGCATCCAAATATCATCAGTGTCTATGACGTAGGAAGAGAGGGAAATATCCACTTCATCGTCATGGAGCTGGTCGACGGAAAGCCGCTCAGCACGATTATAAAAGAGCAGGCGCCGATGGATTACCGCAGAGCGATCGAGATCACCAAGCAGGTCGCCTCCGCGCTGAGCGTTGCGCACAGGCACAGCATCATCCACCGGGACATCAAACCACATAACATCATGATCACGCACGATGGCACCGCGAAGCTGGGCGATTTCGGTATCGCCAAGGCAGTCAGCGATTCCACGCTTTCCGAGACGAGCAAGATCATCGGATCCGTCCACTACTTCTCGCCGGAGCAGGCGAGAGGCGCCTACGTGGATGAACGTTCCGATATCTATTCGCTGGGAATCGTCCTGTATGAGATGCTGACCGGACAGGTTCCGTATGACGGAGATAACCCGGTACAGGTCGCGCTGATGCATATCAATAACGAAGTAATTCCTCCGTCGCAGCTGGTCCCCGGCATTCCGCCGGCCCTGGAAAAGGTCGTGATGCGCGCTACCGACAAGTATCAGACGAACCGGTTCAAGAGCGCAGACGAGATGCTGGAGGAGCTGAACAATGTAGAATTTGTTACCAACATGGTCGGCGATTCCGTGTTCGCCGCAGGAGGCGGCACACCGCGCAGAGGCCAGGAACAATATGTAGAGGAGTATGAGGAGGAGGAAGAACCGCACCGCAAAAGAAAATGGCCGTGGATCCTGCTGATCCTGCTGCTCCTGATCGGCGGCAGCGTGGCAGCGCTCTACGCGACTGGCATCATCGGGGACTTCCGCAAGGTCGAGGTTCCGGATGTCACCGGAAAGAGCTATGCGGAGGCTAAGGTGCTCCTGAAGGATGCAGGCCTTAAGGTCGAGAAAGGGGACAAAGTCTACAGCGACACCATCGAAGAAGGAAAGATCGCCCGCCAGACACCGGATGCGTATGAGAAGGTGGATGAGGGCACGACGATCATCGTCTATATCAGCGCCGGTGAGAGTACAGGCGCGGTACCGAATCTGGTCGGACTCTATTATGGAGACGACACGGCCGAATATCTCCGTGAGAACGGCGGATTTGAACTCGGCAGTGTCGAACGCAAGAAGAGCGACGACTACGAGAAGGGCCAGATCATAAGACAGGATCCGGAAGCAGATACGATCGTGGAGAAGGGTACCAAGGTCAATATCGTGGTCTGCTCCGGCAAGAAGACCGTCAAGGTCACCGTTCCTTCGCTGACCGGACTGAATATTGAGGAAGCCAAGGCCAAGCTCGTCAGCTACGGCCTGCAGCCGGGTGAGATCCGCTATGAGGAGAGCACCGTCTACAGCGAAGGCACCGTGATGTGGCAGCAGTATGACACCGGGACGGAGCTGGAGAAGAACGCGACGGTTAATATGAAAGTCAGCAAAGGCCCACCGGAAAACATCGATGATGATCCGACGGAGCCGGGAGATAATGATGAGACCGATGATACAGGCGAAGTGGATCCGGGGCTTGATCCGAGCGGACGGTAATCTATGGATGGACTGATTATCAGAGGCGTCGGAGGATTCTACTATGTCCGTACTGAAGAGGGAATCATTCAGACGAGAGGCCGGGGAATCTTCCGGAAAGACGCTGTTACACCTACCGTGGGCGATCATGTCAGAATAGAGATCCTCCAGGACGGTGACGGGGTGATCAATGAGATCCTGGAGCGCCGCAACTCCTTTTTGAGACCGCCGATCTCGAACGTGGATGCGATCGTGATTCTGTTCGCTGCGGCGCAGCCGAAGCCGAACTTCGATCTGATCGATAAGTTCCTGATCATGGCGGAGAGCAAGAACGTGCACCCGATCCTGTGCATGAATAAATGCGATCTGGTAAGCGAACGCAAGCGTTCGCAGATCATAGAGCGGTATGCGTCCGTCTATCCGCTGCTCTGTGTGAGCGCGGAGACGGGTGAGGGCGTAGATGCCCTTGCAGCAGAGCTCGCCGGCAAGACGACGGCCTTTGCGGGGCCATCGGGTGTCGGCAAGTCCACGCTGACCAATCTTCTGATCCCGGATGCGGGAATGGATACTTCTGCGGTCAGCAGGAAGACCAGAAGGGGACGGCATACGACGAGGCATGTGGAGATCTTTGATCTTCCGGGCGGTGGTATGCTGTTCGATACGCCGGGCTTTACATCCTTCGACCTCTCAGGCATCACAGCAGACGCTCTCGCGGGTTTTTATCCGGAATTCGATAAGTATCTCGGCTGCTGCAGATTTGACGACTGCAGGCATCTGAAAGAGCCCGACTGCGCTGTGAGACAGGCCGTGGACGAGGGGAAGATCCATGAGCTCCGGTATGCGTCCTATGTCAAGATCTATGAAGAGCTGAAAGAAACAGAGAGAATGGAAATCAGGAAGGGAGACCGATAAGTATGGCGAAACTTGCCCCATCAATTTTATCAGCAGATTTTTCAAAGCTGGGAGAGCAGACCGAGATCGTCTCATCGGCAGGCGCGGATTATCTGCATATCGACGTTATGGATGGCCATTTTGTCCCGAATATCACCTATGGTGCGCCTGTGATGAAATGCCTCGACAACTGCGAGACGGCACCGTACGACGTCCATCTGATGATCGAGAATCCGGATCAGTTCCTGTCGGATTTTGTGACGGAGAAGACCGAGTTCATCGTGGTGCATCAGGAAGCCTGTCCGCATCTGAACCGTACGATCGATCATATCCGTTCCTTCGGCGTATCCGCCGGGGTTGCGATCAATCCTGCCACACCGGTATCCGTTCTGGAAGAAGTGCTGGATGATGTGGATCTGATTCTGGTCATGTCCGTGAATCCCGGATTTGGCGGGCAGAAGTTCATCCGCTCCACCCTGAGAAAGATCAAAAAACTTGACGAGCTTCGCAGGGCGAGAGGATACCATTACCAGATCGAGATCGACGGCGGTGTCAGTCTGGACAATGCGCGGGAGATCGTAGAATGCGGAACCGATATTCTCGTCGCAGGATCCGCGGTATTCAAAGCGCCGGATCTGATCGAACGGGTGCGGGATTTTAAAAACCTTCTTGGATAGGTAAGGGTATTAGAAATAGTTACGGAGGGCTGTCTCTTTTAGTAGAGGCAGCTTTTTAGTATGCCGGGCGGGCGCACAGTTCTGCTTGGCCCTCATCGTACCCCATCCGGGGCGCAGGAAGGCAGCAAAGAGTATGGGTTAATCCGGAAATAATTATGGACTAAGTCCATACCATTCTGAGAATTGACCCATACATACTGCGATAAGCTGAGCAAAAGGTATGGGTTAATCCGGAAAAAAATTATGGACTAAGTCCATACCATTCTGAGAATTGACCCATACTTGAAAAAGGGACTATTGCCACTGCAATAGTCCCTTTAGTTCCTTATGGATCAGTTATTCTTCTTCTTTCCGCCGCCGCCGCTCTTGTCGCCGCCGGTCTTCTCTTTCTCAGCCTTTTCCTTTTCCGCTTTCTCTTTCTCAGCCTTTTCCTTCTCGGCCTTTTCCTTAGCAGCCTTATCGATAGCGTACCAGTATGCCCAGCCGCTCGAGCTGTAAGTGCCGTCGGCGTAGTACTCGCCGTTTCTCTGCTCTACATTATCCGGCATTTCCGGATAGGAGCCGGTCTTGGCCTCCGGAATCTGGTTCATGATATTACCCCAGAGAGCCGCTGCGTAGCCAGACATGCTGGTGAGGGAGATGTTTACGTCGTTTCCGATCCACAGGGATGCGGAGAGGTTCGGCGTAAATCCATCAAACCAGATATCGTACTGACTGCTGGTCGTTCCGGTCTTACCGCCGGCAGCAACGCCGCTTACGTACGCTGCGGTACCGGTACCGCCGGAGACGACGCCCTTCATCATGTCTGCCATGATCCAGGCGATGCCGCTGTCCAGTACACGGACTTCCTCGCGTTCCTTGCTCAGGATGATCTTGTCATTTCTGTCGGTGACCTTGGTGTAGCAGAGCGGTTCCTTGGCTCTGACACCGTTGTTCGGGAACGTGGTATATGCGTTGGCCATATCCAGCGTCGTGACGCCGTTTGTCATTCCGCCGAGCGCCAGGGCAGCTGCGTTCAGGTCATTGGTCGCCCCCTTGGTATCCAGAGTCGAGATTCCGAACTTCTTGACCATCTTCACGGAGTAGCTGGCTCCGACCTGCATCCAGATCTTATATGCACAGGTGTTGATGGAGTTCCGGATCGCGGAGCGGACCGTGTTTCTGCCGCTGTATCCGCCGCTGGAGTTCTGCGGCCACGGTTTGCCGTTGTTTGTCGTTCTCTCATCTACGACCGTTGATCCTGCAGTGATCCAGTCACCCCAGCCGTTAGCGCCCTGCGAGTCGATCTTATAGTTGACGAAGGTGTGCTTTTTCTTCTTCTGACCTTCCTCATAGCTCTGCTGCAGTGCTGCAGAGTAGACCGCGAGCGGCTTGATGGAGGATCCCGGCTGTCTCGGCTCGATCGCGCGGTTGTAGAGCATACGTCCGGAGGTCTTCCGTCCGCCGACCATCGCCTTGATGTATCCAGTGTCGTTTTCAATGATCGTCATCGCTGCCTGCGGCTGAATGACGTTCTGGTTCAGCGTGTAGTAATCGCTCTTGATATAGTAGGTGCCGTCCTTCTTCTTAAAGAAGTCCTTTCCGATATCGCTCTTGACATACTTGGCCTTGATGACCAGATTGCCTTTCTTATCCAGCCGTTTGTATTCCTGCGGGATGTTGATGTATCCGCCGTTGATGGAGTAGAGTGTGCCATCGATGTAGCGGTACATGGTCGGGAACTCGACGCTGTAGTCCGGCGCGCCGTTTACGGTAGTCTCATAGATGTTCAGGCGCTTGTTCTTATAAATGATGAGGGCGCCGTTCTTCTTTTTCTTGATCTCATCCTTCTTGAAGTAGAACTTCTTATCCTTGATAAAGTCGTCATAGTCGTACATGGCGACCTGTCCCTTATCATTCAGGATATTTCCGTTGCTGTCATAGATGATGCCTGTCTGGGTGGGGAAGTTCGCATCATCCTTGAACTCATTCTGGACAGTCCGCTGAATATCGGTGTCCAGCGTCGTGTAGATTCTGAGACCGCCGGTATAAACCTTATCCCAGGCTTCCTCGTAGGAGATTCCCTGTTCCTTCTGCAGATCCGCGATCACCTGCTCGATGACAAAGTCTGTGAAGTAGGTGATATCTGAACTCGTCACATTGTAGTTCGGATGCAGCATCTTGCGGAGCTTGCGCCTCTTCGCGCGCTTGCACTGCTTCGCAGTGATGTATCCCTGTTCCTGCATGAGATCCAGGCAGAGACGGCGGCGCGCCTTCGAAGCATCATTGAGCACGTAGGCTCCGGTGGAGGTGCGCTGCAGAATGTTCTTCTTCTTGACTTTTCCGAGATCGGAAGAGTCGACGAAACGGATCAGGTCATACTCGGAAGGGAGCTGCGGGATCGCAGCAAGTGCCGCGCACTGCGCCAGCGTCAGCTTGGTGACATGCTTGTTGAAGTACGCCTGTGACGCCGCCTCGACGCCCCAGTTGCCGAATCCCAGGTTGATGGTATTCAGATACGCTTCTATGATCTGATGTTTCGAGAGATCCCGTTCGATCTGGACGGTATACCATGCCTCGATGATCTTTCTGTCGATGTTATGATCCGACATGGTAGACTTGAGGTAGACGTTACGCGCGAGCTGCTGCGTGATCGTACTGGTACCCGAGACCTGTCCGCCGGATGTGACGGAACTCCAGATCGCGCCCATGATTCTCGTGAAGTTGAATCCGTGGTGCTCCCAAAATGTCTTATCTTCCAGTGCGACGAACGCATTGACCAGATTCGGGGGCAGATCGGAATATTTGATACTGTATCGGTTCTCTCCGGAATAGACGGTATCGACCTTATTTCCGTCACCATCGTAGATGAGGGAACTCTCTGCGAGCAGGTCGTAGATCTGTGAAGTGTCGATCGGATCTGCGCTCTGGATCACCTTATAGGCGTATCCACCGGCGGCGATCCCCGCTGCTAAGATCAGAATGAGAATCAGAAGAATGACTTTCCAGATGGTGGGAGTGTACCACTTGCGGACCTTCTCACCGGCCTGTTTCCCCTTGTCATTTCCTGAATGACCCTTGTTTTTCCCAATACGCATTTCTGTTTTCCTTTTCTGAGACATGCGGCCTGTTCCGCAGCTGCTGCAGGGCAGGGCAGGTCTCTGTGTTAAAAAACTAGCTTCAGTTATAACAATTCATAATATTATACCATAATACAAGAAGAAAGTGTAGGGAATTTGTGATATAATGGGAACGGGTCAGGTACAGGGAGTTTTCGGGAGAACTATGAGGAGAAAACTCTTTGCGGCAGCAGTCAGTATGATGTCCGGGATGCTCGTCATCCGGCAGGAACCTTTGGCAGCCGTACCGTGCGCGGTACTGCTCATCGCATTCTGCGGTGAGTTTTTTTTATATCGTAAGAGAAAAGGCGCTCTTTTGCTCCTGGCGCTGTTTTTGGCCGGGGCGGCGCTGATGGGCGCGCGGACCTATGAGATCGGCCGGATGTCGGAGGACATTCCGGAGGCAACGGGGCATTTTTCGGGCAAAGTCCTTGCCGCCGAGAACAAAGACGAAGGGAAAACCGCAGTCGTTTTACGTCTTATTCCTGCCACAGATCGAGGAAACAACAATATAAAGATTATGTTAACCATATACAAAGATGTGGCAGAACCGGAAAATCTGATCGGTTCCGTCATAACTTTTGATGCCAGAATCGAACCGCCCAGACCTTCCAGTAATCCGCACTGCTTCGATTACCGCATGTACCTCTATAGCCGGGGAATCCATCACATTGCGTCGACCTCCTCTTTTGCAGTAGACGAAGATTCACCCGGGCTGTGGGACCGGATCAGAAGAAGGGTCCTCCGGATTCGTGAGCGCTTTCTGGATGGGCTTATCTGTGACGCGGACACAAGGGCGATGATCCGAGGGATTCTGTTCGGGGATACTACAGCGCTCTCCGACGAACTTTATCAGGATTTCCGCGCTAACGGTACTGCGCATGTGCTCGCGGTGAGCGGCCTGCACATCGGGGTCCTCTTCGCGCTGTACCGGAGGATCACCAGGAAGAGAGGCGGTTGGATCGGCGCCTCAGTCCTCGCGCTGCTGCTGCTATTCTATGGCACGATGGCGCTCTGGTCTGCATCCGTGACACGTGCCGTTCTGCTGGTTCTTCTCATGCTGGGCGGAGACCTGCTGCGCCGGCGTTATGATCTTTTGACCGCTCTGGCCGCTGCGGCGATCCTGCTGATGGTGCGGGAGCCATATATTCTCTATAGCACCGGCTTTCAGATGTCGTTTCTCGCCGTGCTGTCTCTGGCATTTCTGTGTCCGGTCCTGGAGCTGGTTCTTCCGCAGGGCATCGCGGCTTCTGTGGCAGTTCAGATCGGCATGGTCCCGTATGTGGCTTATACATTCAACTACATACCAGTCGCTGCCATTGTGGTTAACGTGCCGATCCTCTGGCTTTTGTCCGTCCTTGTTCCGTCCGGGCTTGCAGCGATGCTCTGGTTTCTTCTGGCCGGGACCGGAGGGCTTCCGGGTGTGATCCTCTGCGGCATGACGCAGATCCTTGCTCTGACGAATCAGACGCTGTCTCTTGGCGGACAGCTGTCCATGGATGTCGTATCGTGGCATCCGGCCGTTCTTCTGCTGTTTTATCTCCTTCTGTTTTTGCTGACATCGGAATACGGCCGCATGCTCCTGCACCGGAAGGACCGGAAGAGGCTCGGACGATGTCTGGGGGCGGTTCTCCTGTGCGTCCTTCTCACCGCAGCCGTGACACCGGATTCATTCCGTCATGCCGTCTTCACGATGGTGGATGTGGGGCAGGGTGACTGCCTGCACGTTCATCTTCCGCGGCATACCGATCTGCTGCTGGACGGAGGCGGCAGCGAAGAATACAACATCGGAGAGAAGGTCCTGAAGCCGTACCTTCTGAAGAACGGCTGCCGGGATATCGATCTGGCCCTGGCGACGCATCTGCACACGGATCACTATCAGGGGCTCACAGAGCTAGCGGATTGTTATCCGGTCAGGGAGATCCTGACCCGCGGAAAAGCCGGAGATGTGATCCGTATTGGAGGGCAGAGCACGATCGAGATCCTCTGGCCGCTTGAGCAGGATCCGGATACGGATGACGAGAATATAAACAGTCTGATCTTCCGGGTCTCGGCGGAGGATCTCAGCATACTGGTGACCGGGGATATCGGGGCAGATGGAGAGCTTGCGATGGTGGAATACTACCGGGGGACGGACCGCCTGCGGTGTGACATTCTGAAGGTCTGTCATCACGGTTCCCGGTATTCCAGCTCGGATGCTTTTCTGGATGCGGTGAGTCCGTCGGCTGCCGTGATCGGCGTGGGGAAGAATCACTTTGGACATCCGGCGGACGAGACTTTAGCCAAATTCAAAAGGCGCGGCATCCCCGTATACCGCACGGATCAGGACGGAGCGGTCGGCTTCTGGAAAGAAGGCGGGGAGATCCGCGTCTGTACGGCGATCCGGAAAGAGCAGGGGTTTTCTCTCGGAATGATTGCAAAAAGAGCTGCGGAGCAGTAAAATATAGGGGATATCATGGAAAGGTACGGTAGGTACATGAGCGCGAAAAAGACTGCAAATCCGGGTTTTTCTGATCTGGTAAACGTCCTGAAGAGGGGGAATATCCCCCCTGTGTTTCTGCTGTTCGGAGAAGAACAATATCTGGTGCAGTGGGCGGTGCGCAATCTGAAGAAACGGTATGTGGTAGCTGGGATGGAGGCAATGGATTTTGTCCACCTGGAAGGAGATGAATGCACCCCGGAGGATGTCGTCTCCGCAGCGCAGACGTACTCCATGCTCTCAGACCGCCGGGTCGTCTGGGTCAGTAAGGCCGGATCGCTGAAAGGAGATGCCGATGTTCTGGCCGGATACGTCGCCGACCCGAACGAGGGCTGCGTCCTGATCCTGACCGACGAGACGGTCGACGGCCGGAGCAGTGTTGTCAAGGCGGTGAAGAATCACGGCGGGCTGTATGAGTTCGGACGGGTGTCAGAACGGGAGCTGCGCTCCTTCGCGCGCAAACAGTTTGCCGCTGCAGGCGTCGAAGTGAAGCCGGCGCTGATCGAGCGCATGATCCGGCAGAGCGGATACGGAAACCGGGAGAGCACCTACCGGCTGTACAACCTGCAGAATGATATCCGGAAGATCGTCGCGCACGCTGCGGGAGGGCAGGTCACCGAGGCGGATGTCGATCTGATGGTCGCCGGGGACCAGGATACCTTTATCTTCGATCTGATTGACGGGATCAGCGGCAACGATAAGAGCAGGGCGCTGGAGATCCTCCACAACCGGCTGAGTGGAAATGCTTACGACGGGGTGCGTATCATGTTTACCGTAATCTCTCAGCTGGAGCTGATGCTGCAGATCCGGGAGTTTCAGGACAGCCCGGAGGGGCCGACTTCTGCGGGGCAGATCGCGCGCCGCATGAAGATGAATGAATACCGCGTGAATAAAGCAGCGGGATATGCCGCGAGATATCCGCTCAGGAAGCTCCGGGAGATCCTTCTCGCCGCTTACGACTGCTACACCAAATCCATCACCGGTGTACTTCCGGCGAGGCTTGCCATGGAGCTTCTGATCGCGAGGATCTAGAATGGTATA
>JAFOML010000056.1 GCA_017425345.1 Eubacterium sp.
ACCAGCGTAGGCGCCTGCTTGACACCGAACTTCGCAACCATGTCCTTCTCCTCGTTCGCATTGAGCGTCTGGTATTCGACTCCGGCCTTGTCCAGGAGTGCGCCTGCTGCTTTACAGTTCGGGCAGGTCGGCGTCTTGAACAAAATCGCTGCCGGGCCTTCCTTCTCAGCCGCCGGAGCCTCCACAGGCTCTGCCTTCGGAGCCGGTCTCGTCGGAACGGCTGCAGCCTTGGAATCATCCGGCGCCGGGTTCGGTCCTACGTGCGTCAGATGCGAATGTCCGATATCATAGACCAGACGGTCTCTGTATTCCTGTGCCTTACCGTCGTTCCAGTTCTGTACCGGACGGTAGTAACCCGTAATACGGCTGTAGACCTCTGTCTTCTGTCCGCAGATCGGGCAGGTGAACTGCTCGCCGGTCAGATAACCATGATCCTTGCAGACCGAGTAGGTCGGCGACATGGTGTAATACGGCAGCTTGTAGTTCTCTGCGATCTTCCGTACCAGGTTTGCAGCAGCCTTCCAGTCAGGCAGCTTCTCGCCGAGGAACGCGTGGAATACGGTTCCGGACGTGTAGAGCGTCTGCAGATCGTCCTGGATGTCCAGCGCGGAGAACACGTCCTCCGTGTAGCCGACCGGCAGGTGCGAAGAGTTGGTGTAATACGGAGTGCCGTTCATGTTCGCGGTGATGATGTCCGGATAGATCTCCTTATCATGCTTCGCAAAACGATACGTTGTAGACTCCGCCGGTGTTGCTTCCAGATTGAACAGATCGCCGTACTTCTCCTGGTAATCGGAGAGGCGGTCTCTCATGTGGTTCAGCACGTCACGCGCAAAACGCTGTACCTTAGGATCGGTCAGATCCGCACCCAGCCAATTAGCGTACAGACCCACCTCGTTCATACCGATCAGGCCGATCGTGGAGAAGTGGTTCTCAAACGATCCCAGATAACGCTTGGTGTACGGATACAGACCCTGCTCGAGCAGTGTCGTGATGACTCTGCGCTTGGTGTTCAGGCTGCGGGCTGCGATATCCATCAGGTCGTCCAGGCGCTTGTAGAAGTCGGTCTCATCCTTCGCCAGATACGCGATGCGCGGCAGGTTGATCGTTACAACACCGATCGATCCTGTGGATTCGCCGCTTCCGAAGAATCCGCCGGACTTGCGTCTGAGCTCTCTCAGGTCAAGACGCAGTCTGCAGCACATGGAACGGACATCGCTCGGTTCCATCTCGGAATTGATATAGTTGGAGAAATACGGGGTTCCGTACTTGGCTGTCATCTCAAACAGGAGCTTGTTGTTCTCGGTCTCGCTCCAGTCAAAGTCTTTCGTGATAGAATAGGTCGGGATCGGATACTGGAATCCGCGTCCATTGGCATCACCCACGATCATGATCTCGATGAACGCCTTATTGACCATATCCATCTCTTTCTGGCAGTCTCCGTAGGTGAAGTCCATCTCTTCTCCGCCGATGATCGCCGGCAGGTTCTTCAGGTCAGCCGGAACTGTCCAGTCCAGAGTAACGTTGGAGAACGGCGCCTGCGTGCCCCAGCGGGACGGTGTGTTCACGCCGTATACGAACGACTGCACGCACTGCTTGACCTCTTTCTGAGAAAGGTCATCCACCTTGACAAACGGGGCAAGATAGGTATCAAAGGACGAGAAGGCCTGCGCGCCTGCCCACTCATTCTGCATGATGCGAGGAAGTTTACCATCTGGTTGCACAGCGTGGAAAGATGCCGCGCCGGAGATGATGTGATCTTACCCGGAACGCCGCCCAGTCCTTCCTGGATCAGCTGCTTGAGGCTCCATCCTGCGCAGTAGCCTGTGAGCATGGACAGGTCGTGCAGATGGATCGCAGCGGTTCTGTGCGCATTCGCGACCTCATCATCATAGACCTCACTCAGCCAGTAGTTCGCCGTGATGGCGCCGGAGTTGGAAAGGATGAGTCCGCCGACGGAATACGTAACAGTGGAATTCTCCTTGACGCGCCAGTCATTGATCTTCAGATAATTATCAACCAGATCCTTATAGTTCAGCAGAGTGGAGTTGATGTTACGGACCTTCTCACGCTGTCTTCTGTACAGGATATAGGCCTTGGCCACGTCCGCGTAACCGGATTCCGACAGCACCTTCTCTACGCTGTCCTGAATCTCCTCGACGGTGATCTTTCCGTCTACGATCTTCTCCTCAAAGTCTGCCGTTACATGCAGAGAGATCAGCTCGATCACGCTTGGATGATACTGCTTTTCCAGCGCTTCAAAAGCCTTAGTGATCGCAGCGCTGATCTTTCCGATCTGAAATTCTGCGATCTTACCATCTCTCTTTACAACCTCATACATAAAAAAAGCCCCCCAATCTATTCTATCGTAATACCGCGAGGATGCGGCGTATTGACTACACATTTTATGATACACCCTCCGGCATGGACTGTCAATATATTAGGGGCAACAGTTTATTTATACACAATATATAGTGGTTTTAGTCAATCCCACGGATTTCAACGGTTTCGACAGATTCCGCCATTATTTTAGAAAAAATTTCCATTTCCTCCCTCGAAAAACCGTGCAGATTTCCGTAAGGAACGGATTCCCGGTCTGTGAAATTTTGTAAAAAATAGCGCTTTGCTCCGCGGATCATTTCTCCGATCTCGCGGAAGTCCCTTTCTTCATGAAACTCCCGGACGCAGGTCGTACGGAACTCGTAATCGATGCCGCTGCTCAGCAGAAGGTCGATGCTCTCCTGCACGCGTTTCAGGTTAAAGGAAGGCAGCCCGATGGTCATCGCGTACTTGTCCGGGCTGTTCTTGACGTCCATCGCGACATAATCCGCGAGCCCTTCCGAGAGGATCCGGCGGAGCATGGCGGGATGGTTGCCGTTGGTATCGACTTTTGTCGCAAAACCTAATTCGCGCACTTCCGAAAGAAACGCCGGCAGCTCCCGGTTCATGCAGGGCTCCCCACCTGTGACCGCGACGCCGTCGAGCAGACCCTGCCGTTTCCGCAGAAAGGCAAATACCTCGTCCGCCTCCATAATGGCCGGAGCGGATCCGTCCACCAGCTCGTAATTATGGCAGTACGGGCAGCGGAAATCACACGTACCCAGAAAGACCGTGCAGGCAGTGTGGCTGGGGAAGTCGAGGAGCGTTAGTTTTTGTAACCCATGTATCTTCATCGTATTCCTCCTAAACAGCCGCGAGCACGTGCAGATTGCGCAGCGCGCCGTCCGCTATGCCGTCGTTCACGGAATAGGCATGCTTCTCCAGATCGCCGCAATTTGCCCTGGTCAGGCCCTGATCGATCAGCTCGTCGATCAGATCTGCTGCGATTTCCTCGATGAGATAGTACTTTCCATCGTACATATCATCGCTGTTATCCGTCGTTAAAAGATATTCCAGCTGCTCCGCGGTCTTCTGCCCGTCCGGCAGCGCCCGCAGCGCGCGGAAACTCCATTTATAATAAGGTTCGTACACCTGCGCGAGCAGAAACTCCGCGCTCATCGCGTGCGTCACAAACGCAGACACGGCAAGCTGCGCTGCCGCCCGTTCACCGTGCTGAATGCAGCGCATATAGTTGTACTGGCCGGATTGCGCCATCAGAAGCAGATGGCCCGCCAGTTTTTTCCGGCGGATATCTTCCGGGTACTTGCACAGCCGCTCACGAAGACCGGTCAGTTCGCCGGTGTTGTCAAAGAACAGCTCTCCGTTCGTCACCTCCGCCAGCGCCTGCGTCGGGAGGCTGAGCCACTGCGCGGGTGTCAGATTTCCGTCTTCGGAACCCAGTTTTTCCGTCAGAAATTCCGAGATTCTGAGAACCCCGCGGCGCGCGCCGCCCACCGGCTGCATCAGGCTCCGCCGGTGACCCATATATTCCTTCGGAAGCTTGGCATAAGCTCTCTCCAGCAGAAATGCGGTCCTGCGGTCGACGATGTCTTCACCGGGCAGAAAAATGCAGAACCCGGGTTCCCAGTCATGATCCTGCGAAATCGCGTCATCCCATCCGAAGCACTCCGAACCGCTCCCGATCAGTCCGGCCGCAAGGTGCGGCAGCACTTCCGGAAACTGCTCTTCCAGCATCGGACGGCCGTATTCCTGATAATAGCCTCTAGCCAGTTCAAGTCCGTTCATCTCTGTCTCCATCATTCTTTTTCTGCAGCGTAGATCTGTTCTGACGTCTTCTGCAAATCTTCGGCCGCCAGAAAATAACCGTAGTAGGAGAAGGCAGGCGCGCACTTCTCACACACGAATGCGTAATAACCGTCTCTCGGCGCCCCGCTGTCTCTCAGCAGGTCATAGGCGCGGTCCAGAAGATCGCAGATCTGCCGCTCCGCCGCTTCCATTCCGTCCCGTGCCGCAAGCAGGTCAGCCATGTTGAGACAGGTGATTGCCTGCTCAAGCTCGCCGTTCGGTACGCGTCCCATGACTTCCATCGCTTTTCCGTACAGCTCATACGCGTCGTCATAGCGCTGCAGCGCGGTGCAGGTCAGCGCCATGTTGTTGTAGAGACCGCCGAGCAGCGATGGATCTGTACCCGTTATGGACTCGTACACTGCCCTTGCTTTTTCAAACAGTTCCATGGCACGTTCGTTCTCCGAGAACGCGTTTAAAGCAGTCCCCGCATTGACATAGGTCGTGCCTGCGCTGATCGTATCCTCGAACGCGAGTCTTTCCAGCAGGGAAAGCGCTTTCTCCACGTGTTCGAGCGCCTTTTCTTTCTCTCCGGTCTTCCGGTAGTGTCCGATCAGTTCATTTCGCAGCACCAGTTCTCCGCGCAGATCTCTTCCGAGTCCCGCCTCCTCGAGCCAGTACAGCAGATGCCGCTCTGCGCCGGCATAATCCCGTCGGCTCATGTAGTCATTCATTTTTTCGATGATCCGACGCTGCGGAACCGCTTTTACCTCCGCTGTGACGCCGTACGGTTCTTCGCAGAGCACACAGCGCGGCTCCAGGTAATCACCCGGTTCGATCGGTTTGTTTGTCATATTCGTCTCCTGTTTCCTTTCATCGAGAAAGAGAATTGGCTAACGGTAACGAAAAACCCGAGCGGCAAATGCCGCCCGGGATAATCTGCGAGTGTCAGAGAATTACTCCTCTTCCATCGGCTTCAGGTCGTCTGCAAAGATCAGCTTGCAGCCAGTTGCAGCCTGGATATCTTCCTTAGTGTAATCCGGGTGCAGCTCGGTAACGACCAGACCTTCCGGTCTGACTTCCATAACGCCCATCTCAGTTACGATCATGTCGACAACCTTCTCAGCGGTCAGCGGCAGGGTGCACTTCTCCAGGATCTTATGGTTACCCTTCTGGGTGTGGGTCATCGCGATGATAACCTTCTTAGCGCCGACTACCAGGTCCATAGCGCCGCCCATTCCGGCAACTTTCTTTCCAGGGATGATCCAGTTAGCCAGGTCGCCGTTCTCAGCAACCTGCATAGCGCCCAGTACGGTTGCGTCCAGATGTCCACCACGAACGATACCGAAGCTCTCAGAGGTGTCAAAGTACTTAACACGCGGCAGGGCCTTGACGTATGTTCCGCCGGAGTCGATGATATCTACATCGATTCCAGGATCATTTACCGGCCAGGTCTCATCCAGTCCTGCGAATCCGTTCTCGGAATGCAGGGTAACGATGATATCTTCCGGAATATACTTTGCTACCAGAGTCGGAAGACCGATACCCAGGTTAGCGATGTCACCATCGTGCATCTCTTTCGCTACTCTTCTAGCGATTCTTTCTTTTATATCTGCCATTTCGGTTCTCCTTCCACTACATCATCTACCATAACGCCTGCAACTGCCCACATATCCGGATCCATTTCACCGATCTCTACCAGCTTTTCAGTTGCTACGACTACGTGGTCTGCAGCTCCAGCCATAACATAGTTGAAGTTCTTGGTTGCCTTGGCACTGTAGAAGTTTCCGAATCTGTCACAGACAGAAGCTCTGCAGAAAGCATAGTCTGCGTGCAGCGGTCTCTCGAGCAGGTACTTAACACCGTCGATTACAAGAGTTTCTTTCTTTCTGCCCAGCTCGTCCAGCTCGGTCTCCATCGGAGTACCAACACCTACCGGTGTCAGGACGCCGCCCAGACCATAGTTAGCTGCTCTGATCTTCTCAGCCAGAGTTCCCTGCGGTACCAGTGTGTAGGTCAGGGAACCGTCTGAGAACTGCTCGTTCAGTCTCGGGTTAACACCAAGATGGGAAGCGATAATGTGCTTAACCATGTGGTGCTCGAGTAATTTACCAACGCCTCTCGGAGTCTTTCCAGGGCCGTTAGCCGGCTGACCTTCTGCCAGTCCGCCGTCGTTTGCGATTACAGTCAGATCCTTAACGCCTTTTCTTACCAGTGCGTCCATCAGAATCTCCGGGGAACCTGTTGCCAGGAATCCGCCGACCATGATGGTCATTCCGTCTTTAACGCCGGCAACTGCTTCATCGGCAGTTATTACTTTGTCAATCATATTAATCACCTTTCTTATAAGATTTAATAGTTCTATGCCTTCGCCGATCCTGCACCGACGCAAACATCATTGTCTATTTTACCTCAAAAGAACAAACTCTGCAACTGCTCTTATAAATTAATTGTTAGAAATTTATCACAATTTCTCCCATTATCTGTCCGCTACGTTCGGTTTGTCCTTCCAGCCGCGCTTCTCGACCTCTTCCATGACGAAGGACATAACGTGCTCTGCATATTTTCCAGGGCCGAATCCTGCATCATATCCGAGTTCCTGTGCGAGCTCATGAGAGATTCTCGGGCCGCCGCAGCACAGGATGAACTTGTCACGAAGGCCTTCTGCCTCGAGCAGCTCGACCATGTTGGTCAGGTTCATGATGTGAACATCCTTCTGGGTAACGGTCTGGGAGACCAGAATAGCATCCGCATTGACTTCCTTTGCCTTTGCGATCAGCTCTTCGTTCGGAACCTGCGATCCCATGTTGTAAGCGACGACGTTCTTGAAACGCTCCAGACCGAAGTGGCCGTGGAAGCCCTTCATCTGGATGATCGCGTCGATACCTACGGTGTGCGCATCGGAACCGGTGGAGGCGCCGACTACGACGATGTCTCTGCCGATATGCTCGCCGATCCAGTTTCCGCACTCAACACGGTCGAGGACTTCTACGTCGACCTTCTTGACGACGATCTTGGTGAAGTCGATCGTATGCGTGGACTTAGCATAAACAACAAAGAATGTATATCCCGGGCACAGTTCATGATAATAGGTCACGTTCGCTTCCTGCATGCCCATCTTGCCAACATACTGCTTGGCGGCTTCTTCCGCTTCCTCTCCGTAAGGAACAGGAAGTGTAAAAGCAAGTTCCATATAGCCGTCGTTCAGAGTATCACCATACGGCTTGACTGATGTCAGATCTACCTGAGCCGGCGCGTTATTATTCTTGTTTGCCATTATTCTACACCTTCTTTTGCTAACATGAGAGGAATGAACGGATTGAAGTAGTGTTCGTCCTTCGTGCAGACGCCTTCCAGGCCGTGTCCGCCGTCAAACGGTCTCTTGACACCACCGAACTTGCCCTGCTCGATCGTGGAGAACAGTCCTTCTTTTTCAATGTCTGCGAGCAGATCGTTCGCCTTGGACAGAACGAGCTGCGCTCTCTTCTGGATGATACCGTCTTTCTTGAACTCAACTTCTTCGCCGATGTGCTTTGCATTGTTGAAGATGTACTGCGCGTTCTCGATCGAGAGATATCTGTCCTGCATATGCGGTGTCAGGATTGCCTCTGTCAGCATTCCGAGGAGCTGCAGGGACTGTCCGGACCAGATTGCAACCAGATTGAACAGCGCGTCCTGAATGTGGCCGCGGAAGATGTTTCCGGTCATGTACTTGGTCGGCGGCATGTACTTGAGGCTTGCGTTCGGGAAGATCTCTCTTGCCATGATCGCCTGAGCAAGCTCATAGAGGAAGCCGTCTTCCATAGCAGGATCCATCTCAAACGCATGTCCAAGACCCATCTGCCACTCTTCGATGTTCGCCAGAACTGCGAACTGCTCGTTGATGAACTGAGATGCGGTTACGGTGTGAGCCGCTTCATATGCATCGTCTGTCGTCAGGTAGTTATCCTCGCCGGAGTTAAAGATGATACCGCAGTATCCGATGATGACACGGCTCATGAACTGGTCGACGAGTGTTCTCTGCATGTTGATGTCTCTGAACAGAATTCCGTAGATTGCGTCATTCAGCATGACGTCCAGTCTCTCCAGAGCTCCCATTGCTGCGATCTCAGGCATGCACATTCCGGAGGAGTAGTTGCACAGACGGATGTAACGGCCGACTTCTTCTCCGACCTCGTCCAGTGCTTTTCTCATGATGCGGAAGTTCTCCTGGGTCGCATAGGTTCCACCGAATCCCTCGGTTGTCGGTCCGTACGGAACATAGTCCAGCAGGGACTGCGCAGTCGTTCTGATAACAGCGATGATATCAGCGCCCTGTCTTGCGGCTGCCTGCGCCTGTACGACGTCCTCGTAGATGTTTCCGGTTGCTACGATTACGTACAGATACGGCTGCGGACCTTCGCCCAGTCTCTCAAGATACTCTTTTCTCTTTGCGGTCTGCTGGCGAATCTTCTTCAGGGATTCCAGAACATAAGGCATGATCGCCTCTTCTGCTTCCTTCGGGGATGCTGTGTCCAGCTTGGTGATATCCAGTTCTCCCGCGCCGACCGCCTCTGCGATCTCCTGCGGGGTCTTGCCTGTCTGGATCATGGCATTGCCCATCCAGAAAGCAGCGCCTCTCGGCAGTCCGCCTGCGGCCTTGATCTGATCGACCACGACGTTCGGAAGCGGATCTTCTACATCGTCGACACCGTCTACGCCGAGCAGTCTCAGAATTGTTCTCTCTGTACTTACCGTAGTATGCTCATCGATGAACTTCTGCATGTCTCTGGCGATGTTGGCAGCATGCTGCCGAGCGCTGTCGACCATCTTAGGATCAATGTTTAATTTGCTTTTCATCCTGCTGTCTCCTTACTTAATATACTTCTTAGCTCCTTCAATGATCTCCTCATTGAGGCCAAGCATTCTGGCTATATTGAGAGCATCCCGCGGGATCTCCCGATTTCCTTGGACTTCATACAGACTGTAGTCCATATACTTGGAAATGATATTGATTCTTTCTCTCCTGTTGGCGCGCCGCAGTTCACTGTCCAGCTTGCGAAAGTCCGCGTTAGCCAGCCCGCGCACCTGCATATTTACGATATCAGGCTCTTCCTTCACTGCATCGAAATGTGTTGTAATCAGAGAGATGTAAGGTTTCTCTCTGAGATAATCGATCAGACTCTTGGTCAGCGCCAGTCCTTCCACCGGATTGGTGCCGCTTGCGATCTCATCGATCAGGATGAAGGACCGGTCCTGACTTCTGTCCAGGATCTCCTTCAGCTCCTCCATCTCGCTTCCGAAGCTGGAAAGCCCTCTTTCTACTGACTGACTGTCGCCAATCAGGATCTGCATATAATTGGAAAGGCCGATCTTTGCTGATGTGCAGGGAACGAAGAATCCGTACTGAGCCAGCATCGGAACGAGCCCGGCAAGCTTCAGCGAGATGGTCTTTCCACCCATATTAGCACCTGTGATACAGGTGACTCCGTTTTTCAGACAAATACCTATCGGATGGTACTGTTTACCTTTAGCCCTGAGGATGTCCTCGACCTGCAGGTGTCTGCCCCCCTTAAAGACGATGACATGTTCCTCGGTGATCTCCGGTTTTACGCAATTATGCCTGATTCCATAAATTGCCTTAGCGAGTGTGAATTCCAGTTCACCGATCCGGCTGCAATTTTCCAGCAGGATTTTCTCATATCTGGAAATCCTTGCGGAAAGCTCTTTTCTCACCCGCAGTTCTTCTTCTTCGATCGAAACGATGACCCCATCCATCTGCCGGTCCAGCTCGTAGATATCCTCCGACTTTCCGAGCTGGAAAGTCACAGTCATGTAATCTTCCGAGATCTGTTCCAGATCTTCGATCTTCAGCGCCGTCTCCAGTTCTTCGCTGCCTTTGGAAAGGATCACGTCGAACTTCGGCGTCAGTACGATTCCGTACTGTTTTCGGATTTCTTCCTTTCTGGCCTTCTGCGCACGCCGGATCTGAACCTCATAGTCGTGCTTCTTTTTTCGCAGCTCTGCCAGTGTATCGGAGAAATCATTATAAATGTAGAAAGTATTCAACCGGTCTTTTCTGGGATCCAGAATGTCCAGAGCTGCTGTGACGTCATACGGGATCAGTTCTTCCGGGATCGCTTTCTCATCCTCCAGACAAAGCTTCCGGATGTTCGTCATCTCCAGGAGCTGGGTTTTGATCTCGAACAGCTCCACGACGGACAGCGTATTCGCTCCGCACCGCTGGATCGAATAGCTGAGGTCCTTCATACACATGAAGACCTCCTGCATCTTTCCGACCAGTCGTTCATGCGATGCGGCATACTGCGTCATGCGCTCGACACGGTCGAGTTCCTGCCGCAGATCGTCTTCCTCTCCGGGGAAGAACGGCCGCAGTTCTTTCAGCAGCTTCTGAGCGAACGGGGTCATGAGTTCCAGACCGTTCCGGACATAATCGAAGCCGGTCTCGCTTCTGGTTTTGACATTTGCCAGTCTTCTGTTTGAACCCTGTTTCATCTCTTCTGCCTTTTACAATCTTACATCAATAACCGGAATATCAGGAATTGCCTCCTGCATGGCATCTCTCAGTGCCTTATGTTCGAATGAATATCCACTCGGCGAGTACGGGTTGACCGTGACTGCCGCGATCTCAATATTCTTCAGGACATTGACTGTAAACCCTCTTTTGCACAGCTGTCTCCACCGCACGGAGTCTATGAAGATCCGCGTCGGATCCTTGAGGATAAAGCGCACCTGGCGCAGTTTCGGGAGCTGGATATCCGCGATCACGCTGTTTGTGAACGCTCCCGGTATATACACGTACCGGTCATCCTCCGAAATCGCATCATCGATGTACTTGCTCGCCCCAAGCCCGGTCGTCAGATCCAGACGTCTGGCATGATCGTGCTTGTCGATGATCACTACATGATCTTCCGCACCGTCACTGACCAGGAGCTCCCTGATATTCTCTTCCGGAAGTTCCGGTAGAGAGTACAGGTTCACGATGTGGCCGGTTTCCTCGACCACCTTATCCATTCTGCGGGATAATACGGCTCCGGTCGAAAGAATGATCGCATCCGATGTCTCCGGAGATGCGATCGACTTGCGGTCGATCGCCCCGTCAATCATGATCAGCTCTGCACCCATGTCCAGCATCTTACCGCACAGCTTCTTGGTATCAGCCGTTGCTACGGGGCCGGCGATCTGCACATAGCCGCTGTCCGCGACTCTGCAAAGCATCAGTTCTCCAATTGCAGTTCCCATCCGCGTCATCTCCAGGATCTCCAGCCCGGCATCCGCCATTTCATACAGCTGATGCGGCACCGATACGATCGTATCCTCATAGAGATAGACCCGGGGTTTTTCTGTTCCTGTTACCAGGTCTGATGTCTCGCCGTCCCGGCCTGTTGAAGTGATCCCCAACCGGATGCATTCGTCATCCGCTTCCTCGATGAAGTAGTTCAAGGCCGTCGTCTTGCCGGCATTCTTGGACATGCCGACGATGGACAAAGTCTTGTATTTAGTTGAAAGATCGTAAATCAGGCCCATGTCAATTCCTTTTTCAGGCGGACACGCTCCACACTTTCCAGCATGCCCTATACTTGGCATAGGGAGACCAATGTCTCCCTATGCCTTTCCTGCCAAAAAGCAGGTCTCTTACTATTTGTGTTTGTTTCTCTCGTGTCTTGCCAGGTTGGACGGCTCCATGGATTTGATCTGGAGTCCTTCGCCCAGAGCAGATACGCCTTCGTACTTGTAGGTCTTTTTGCCGGTGCAGTAGTCGCACTTGCACGGAAGATCCGGCAGACGAGGCTGGGTGTAGGTCGTGATAACGCCCTCGTAGTTTCTGAGGATGACCTTGTCCGGTGTCTCGGAAATGACGTACTGCGGCTGTACCGGTGTCTTTCCGCCGCCTCCCGGAGCGTCTACTACGAACGTCGGGATGCAGTATCCGGAGGTATGTCCTCTCAGACCTTCGATGATCTCAATGCCCTTTGCAACGGAGGTACGGAAGTGCTCGATACCTACGGACAGGTCACAGATGTAAATGTAGTACGGTCTTACTCTGTTCTTGACCAGCTCATGCACCAGATCTCTCATGATGTGCTTGCAGTCGTTGACACCGCGGAGCAGTACGGACTGGTTGCCCAGAGGAATACCAGCGTCAGCCAGCTTGCGCAGAGCTTCCTGTGCATCCGGAGTCATTTCCTTCGGATGGTTGAAGTGCGTGTTCAGCCATATCGGATGGTACTTCTTCAGCATGTTGACCAGGTTGTCGGTGATACGCATCGGCATAACGACCGGAACTCTGGATCCGAGTCTGACGATCTCTACGTGGTCGATCTTTCTCAGTTCGCTGATGATGTATTCCAGTGTATCATCTTCAACACACAGCGCATCTCCGCCGGACAGCAGGACGTCTCTGACCTGCGGTGTTCTTCTGATGTAATCGATACATGCATCGATGTCTTCTCTGGATCTGGCGCCATCTGTCTCACCGGCCAGTCTTCTTCTGGTGCAGTGACGGCAGTACATGGAGCACTGGTCTGTGATGAGGAACAGAACTCTGTCCGGATATCTGTGGGTCAGGCCCGGAGCCGGAGAGTCCGCATCCTCGTGCAGCGGATCTGCATCGTCTGCTTCCGAGCGGTGCATCTCAGCCAGCGTCGGAACAGCCTGCATTCTGACCGGATCTCTCGGATCGTCCGGATCCATCAGAGAAGCATAATACGGCGTGATTCCTACTCTGAATCCGCCGATAACCTTCTCGATGTCAGCTCTTTCTTCCGGTGTCAGATTGATGACTGATGCGATCTCATCGACTGTGGACAGTCTGTGGGATACCTGCCAGTGCCAATCGTTCCACTGTTCATCGGTAACGTCCTTGAACAGAGGGATGTCTTTCCAATTTCTGATTGCCATAATAAATCTCCTATTTTGATCGTATGATCCTGGATTGGTTAAACTTGTTACAAGGCAGGCAGCGCCAGCAGCGCTGCCTGCACATATTACCTAGATTCCGAATGTCTGTGAACTGCACAGATTATGCGTACATCTCCTTGAACAGCTTCATGATTCCCGGGTGCTCTCTCAGAACCTGCAGAGTAACCTCTGCGTGGCCCTTGGTGTAGCCGTTTCCGATGATCATGTTGACGTCCTTGCCTACGCCCTCAGCGCCCAGAGCAGCCTTGGTGAAGCTTGTAGCCATGGAGAAGAAGTAAACGGTTCCGTCGTCCTTGCAGGACAGGATGGAAGCCATCTCAGTGTTCTCGATGGATACGCAGTTGATAACGACGTCGCAGAGCTGTCCGTCAGTCAGCTCCATGATCTTCTCATACATTCCGACAGCATCGGTAGCGTCGATGTGGAAGTACTCGTCAGCCAGATCAAGAGCGCGAGCTCTGTCTTCGGACTTCTGGGAACCTGCAGCGCAGATAACCTTACCGGTAACGCCAACTCTCTTCTTTGCCTCATACAGGCAGAGCAGTCCGGACTTGCCGCCGCCGCCGATAACCAGTACAGTCTGGCCCAGCTGGCAGAGCTTAGCAGCCTGTGCCGGAGCACCTGCTACGTCCAGTGCGGACAGAGCGAGTCCTTCTTCCATGTCATCAGGCAGCTTAGCATAGATGCCGCTCTGGAACAGGATTGCGTGACCCTTGATGTCAACCTGGTCGATTGCCGGTCTCATCTCGAGGATCTCGTCGATTACGAGCGGTGTCAGGGACAGGGATACCAGCGTTGCGATCTTGTCGCCGACCTTCAGGTCACCCTTCCATTCCGGTCCGATTTCCTCAACAGTACCGATCAGCATTCCGCCGGAACCAGTCCAAGGATTCTTATGCTTACCAGCCTTGGCAACGATGCCCATCATGCACTCAGCAACCTTGTCCTTCTCTTCCTGTGTCTCGATTTCAGCCGGCTTCTTGTTCAGAACCTGCTTGCAGATCTCGGTAAAGGAAGCGGAGTCGATGTTCAGGGTCTTAACGTTGATCTTAACTTCGTTGTCATAGATCTCCATATCGTTGTCGATAACGTCTGCTGGCTGCGGCAGAACTCCCTTAGGTGAAATGACTCTGTGTGTTCCGTACGGATTTCCTTTTTTCATTTTTATATCCTCCTCAAGAAATGATTAAAAAAAGTTTATACATATTTACCCGTGGAGAGAACTCTCCACCTGATACCATTATAAGATTCTGACGATTCTGTGTCCACCTCGGAGAGCCCGTTTTTTGTGAATCATTTGACAAACTTCCAAACGAACCATATTGTGTTCACCCTGCAAAAAATCCGAACCGTTTCCGGTTCGGATCCCGTGAATCAGAGGTTGTATTTCTTCTTTTTCCGTACCAGCTGTGTCTGACTGATACCCACCGCCTTGGCGATCTTCCGGGTAGAACCGTACTGCTCGCAGGCGTGCTTCAGGATGTTCCGCTCAAAATTCTGCACCATCTTCTCCAGATCCATGACCTGTCCTTCCGGATACTGCTCTGTATTCGCCTCGCTGCGGCTGTCAAAGATATCCCCGTGAAGCTCCTTCATGACATCAATCAGGGTAATCTGCTCCCGGTTCACAGAAATCATCAGGCGCTGAACCACGTTTTCCAGCTCCCGGATGTTCCCTTCCCATTCGCACTGCTTGAGATACTCCACCGCGTCGCGGTCGATCCGCCGCTTCATCTCAAAGCGTTCTCCATACTTATGCAGGAAGTGGTCGACCAGTGCCGGAATATCGCCGGTGCGATCCTTCAGACTCGGTACATGGATGCGCACCACGTTCAGGCGGTAGTAAAGGTCGCGGCGGAACTTCGCCTCCTCGATCCTCTGCTCCAGATCCCGGCTCGTGGCGGACAGCACGCGCACATTCGTCTTGATCGGCACATTGCCGCCAACCCGGAAGCACTCGCCGTCCTGCACAACACGCAGCAGCTTGGCCTGCATATCCGGGGACAGCTCTCCCACGTCATCGAGGAAGATACAGCCGTTATCCGCAAGCTCAAACAGGCCTTTATGCACCGTCGGCGCTTCTCCCGGCGCGGACCCAGGCGTCTCATAGCCGAAAAACTCACGCTCGATGCGGTCCGCGGAGATCGATGCGCAGTTCACCTTAATAAAAGGCTGCATCTTCCGCGCGCTGTTCTTGTATATGATATTGGCGACCTTCTCTTTTCCGACACCGGTCTCTCCGGTGATCAGCACGTTGCAGTCATACTTGGAAACGGTAAGGATATCGTCCAGGACCTCGGCCATCGCACGGCTCTCGCAGACAAAATCCTCCAGCATCGTCTGCCTCTGCCCGCTGACTTCCCGAAGCCGCGACTGCCGGCCGACCGGATAGGACGGATCGTCATTCAATCCCACCTTCTGCCGGACTGCGCGTTCAATATACGGCGCAATATCCCGCACCAGCTCATAATCGAACCGGTCGTAGCTCTCCACATAGCCGTCCGCGCAGCGGATATCCAGCCGTTTGGAGATCGACTCCGTGATATAGAGCGCGATGTTATAGTTATTGATCAGATTGGCAAAGATGACCGTTCCGCCGGAGCGGGTCGCCAGAATGTTGATCGTTTCCGCGCCGGGAATGTCCGCGCAGTTCACGGACAGATCAAACGGCGCGCGCGACCTGATCTCGGACAGGCATTCCATCGGCTTGAGGATATCAACATACCGCACCTCTGTGAACACGTTATCCAGGAGCCGTTCGATCGAGCTTCCCTGCAGCGTCGCTTCCGTCTTCTGATCGAGAAGACAGATGATCTCCGCGTCTTCACGCGCCACCTTGCGGATCGCGCAGCCATAGAACACATTCGTCAGCAGGTTGTTCCCGACGATCAGGAATTTCCTCTTGCCAACGGCTGTGCTGCTGATCTTCAGAAGCGTCCCGGACTCGTTCAGTGCGTAGAGCATGAGGTTCATCGGCACGTCCTCGGGCTTTTTCAGGACCGGGATCAGCGGGTACAAAATCGCGTACCCCTCCACCTCCACCTGACAATAGGTCCGATCCACCGAAATCACCCGGCTGATGTACAGCGGGATCGAAGTCAGCGACGCATTGCAGATGATCTCATCTCCCGGACGCAGCTTCGACCGCCTGGCCGCAAGATACTCGCTTCCGATTTCCTGTACCACACCGTACATAAGTCCGCCCGTATCCGTGACCGGATTGTGGAGCTTGCCGCGGCGGATCACGATATCCATGATCTTCTGCTTGATCCGCTCATCGTTGTCATTCGCCTCAAGACAGATCTGCTTGAAGCTGGTTCCCTCAATGTGGAGCCTCTTCAGTTCGACCCGCATCTCAAACGGCTGTATTTTCCGGTTATTATCCAGTTTCCAGGCGGAAGTCGGCAGCACATGCTGCGGTTCCAGCACCCGGTTCACGCCATAATCAAACGTCTGCATCATTTTCAGTTCACCTCTTTATCGCCGAACACAATTCGGTTCACCCTCTTGATAGGTAAATCATAAACCATTTTCTGATATTTTGCAATTGATATTTACAGAGCGCCGGCTTGCCGATATAATGAACGTGTCAAATCAATCAAACATTTTGAAATCATAGAGGATAAGGAGTAAATACCAATGGAAGAGAAAATCACATCGATGATCAGAGTAAGAATGTCCGCTAAAGATGCTCATTACGGTGGAGAGCTGGTAGACGGAGCTCATATGGTTCACCTGTTCGGAGACGTAGCTACCGAGCTGCTGATCAAGCTGGACGGAGATGAGGGTCTGTTCTGCGCTTATGATAACATCGAGTTCCTGGCACCGACTTATGCTGGCGACTACATCGAAGCTTACGGTGAGATCACCAAGATCGGAAACACCAGCCGCAAGATGAAGTTCGAGGCTCGCAAGGTTGTCGTTTCCAGAAAGGACATCAGCGCTTCCGCAGCTGACTTCCTGGAGGAGCCGATCGTTGTTGCAAGAGCAACCGGAACCTGCGTTACTCCGAAGGAATGCAAGAGAATCTAATTGCAGACTTATACAGGCCGCCTGCGGGCGGCCTTTTTCGTGGGCCGGACAGGCCTTGACAACGCCCTGCCGGATACGTTAGAATCCTATGGAATATAGGAGAAACGAAAATGAGAATCAATAAATACATTGCCCAGGCCGGAATCGCCAGCAGGCGCGGCGCGGACGAGCTGATCACGAAAGGGAAAGTAAAGGTGAACGGCGCGGTGCTGACCGAACCGGGCTACGACGTGAAAGACGGCGATCACATCACCGTGAACGGCGAGCCGATCACCGCCTCGGAACAGAAAGTTTACTACATCATGAACAAGCCCACCGGCTTTATCACCTCCGTCCGTGATGAGCGGGGCAGACGTACCGTTCTGGATCTGATGCCGGATGTGGAGGCCCGCATCTTCCCGGTCGGCAGACTGGACTACAACACATCCGGACTGCTCTTTCTGACGAACGACGGAGATCTGGCCTACGGCCTGACCCATCCGAAGCATGAGGTCGGAAAGACCTACCGCGTGCTCGTAGCGGGGAATATTCCCAAGGCCAAGCTCGCCGTTCTGCGGCACGGCGTCGACATCGGCGGCTTTACCACGTCTCCGGCCAAGGTGGATGTGATCACCTGGAACCGGCACTCCATGCTCCTTGAGATCACGATCCACGAGGGAAAATACCGGCAGGTCCGCCGCATGTTCGATGCAGTCGGCTATCCGGTTCAGGAGCTTACGCGTATTTCGGTCGGGAACATCAAGCTCGGTCATTTGAAGATCGGCCAGTACCGCAAACTGTCGCAAGGAGAGATCGACTATCTGAAGAGCATATCCCGCTGAGGACAAACAGGAAGCTGTCTCGAAAAAAGAGGCAGCTTTTCGCTTGCCTCTTTATCGATACATCTTCGCCAGCATCGCGAACAGATCGCGGTGCTCGTTGTAGATCTCTGTATACTCCGAGCTCGGTACCGGAATCCCGGATCCGGTCTCAATACAGACATATGGTTTCCGGTACTTTTTAATGATATAGTGCTCAAAATCTCCGTGATCATGCTCCGAAGCGCTCTCGTCCACCAGGGTATAACCATTCAGCTTCTTCACGGCATTGGCCAGCGCGACGCACTCCTGCTCATAGCGGTCGTTCGCGTAGCCCCAGTAAATGATTCTTCCCATGCTGTGGAAACAGACGAATGCCTGAATGTCCGAGCACGTATGGATCGCCCGGCGCACGGCGCGGGTCTCAGCTTCCGAATAGATCGTGACACCTCCGTAGTACTCATAGGCCGGTTCGTCCGAATACTGCGAATCCCCCGGGCCATCCTTCCAGATGCCCCAATTCCGGTTGATGTCCACGCCTCGCGCGTTTGCCTGCCAGCTGCCGACACCGCCTTCGATCTCCTCCAGCGCTTTGCGCAGGGACGGATTCCGGATCATCTCTGTTCCGCCCGTCGCGATCGCAACTCCGTCAGGATTTACCATCGGCATGATCACAAAGCATACCTTGTTAAACAGCGACTTGTAAGATACGCCGTCATAGCTTCCTTTTTCATAGTTGCGGCAGTAGTACTCCACGCAGTTCATTACCACCTGTCCATTGAGATATTCCCTTGCGTGCATGTCCGCGGTCACAAAGATCTGCTTGTCCGCATGCCGGTTCCCCAAGTACAGGCAGTATAGATCGCGCTCGTCCAGCGACTGTCCAAACGTCCTGGCGGTAAGGATCTTCGGATACTGTTTCGTCAGCTGCGCGATATCTTCCTTCATATCTTTATAAGAATACGCGGTATCTGCGCTGTCTACGATCGCGGCGCTGCACAGCATGGTAATACCGCAGGCCATCCAGATCACGGCAGCCAGAACTCCGGTCAGCACCCATCTCCGATTTCTCATCGTTCAAACCTTTCGCCGATCCATGCCTGATTCACTTCCGCATATTTTCCCGTCGGCACATCCAAAAATTCCAGATACTGATCTGCAAGTTCCTGATAGAACTCGCGGTCCAGCGGAGCGGTCAGTTTTTCATCATTTCCATTATCAGACGGCCAGACGACCAGATATTCTCCTTCTTCATCGAACATGAACAGCAGATCGCCCTCTGCAAGGCCCGGCCAGGCTTCGCTGATCTGATCCCAGATCAGGAATTTATACAGCTCGATCAGGCGGTCATCCAGACCCGCCTCGCGGATCAGGATCTTCTCCATCAGTTCCACGCCCGTCGATACAAGGCGCATCTCCGTCTGCTCGGTCTCATCCTGATCTTTGATCGACAGGCTGTTCATCTGCTGAAGCAGGTCGTCCTCATGCTCCGGCGCCAGATACACCTTCAGATCCCGGTTCCGGTCGATATACATGATTGGGTACTCCACGACCACCATCGCGCCGTATTCCGGGCAGATATTCATAAAAAAGTCGCCCTCAATGATCCTCGCCTTCAGATCCGGATCATCGGTCACGTCGCAGAACTCCATCGGGTCCATCCGGAAGCTCTCGCCGCAGCCCGGGCATTCGACATCAAATATTTCCTTCGCCATTGTCTGTCCCCATTTCTATCTCTAACTGGCGGGATTCCTCATCCGCCTCGTCTACATCGATTCCAAGGATACCCTCGATATTATCGATCTCCGGCAGCTCCTTCAGCGTGGAGAACCCGAACTGCTTGAGGAATGTGTCCGTGGTCCGGTACAGGATCGGCCGTCCGACCGCATCGGACCTGCCCGCATCCCACACGAGCTCCTTGCGCATCAGGCCTTCGATCACGCGGTCGCTCTTGATGCCGCGGATCGAATCGATCTCACCTTTGGTCACCGGCTGTTTGTAAGCGATAATGGCGAGCACCTCGAGCGCGGCCTGCGACAGTCTCTTGACCTTCACCGGGGTACAAAGTCTACGCACGAACTCCTCATTCTCACCCTTTGTCACATACTGAAACGCATTCCCCACGCGGCGGATCTCGATCCCGCGTCCAGCTTCCGCGTACTCCTCCATCAGCTCTTCAAAATAGCTGACCGCCTCTTCTGTTGTGATATCAAAGATTGCCGCCACGTCCTTCGCGGGGAGCAGATCTCCCCAGACGAACATCATGGATTCCATGGCGGATTTAATTGTCTTTTTACTCGTCATTTCGAATCCCCTCTTCTGCTTCCGCGATATCCCGGCTTCCGGCCGTGACCATGATGTTTCCGTACAGCTTCTCCTGGGTCGCATCCAGGAACTTCTCTCTCATGAGCTGCAGCAGCGATACGAAAGAGACGACGATATCATACCGGTCTTTCTGATTCGGAATGAACTCCCGGAAGTCGATCCCGTGCCGGCGCAGCTCTTCGGATCCTCCGGCAGCCGCAAACACTCTGCAGATGTGGCGCATACGGTTTTCCATGGTCTCGCGTTCGCGTTCCACCATGGAATAATGCCGTCTCGTCTCATCGATCTTCTGTTTCCGATAGAGGAACTGGCGGAAGCTCTCTGCGAACTCATCAATTCCAAGTCTGAGATACTCGTCCGGATTTTCGAGGTATACGGAGATATCCTCCTGCGGTTTCTCCCATACGCCGCTCATGCGATCTTCGCGTTCCTGCAGCATTTCAGCGGCGGCCTTGCATTTCTTATACTCTACCAGGCGGGCAGCCAGCGCGCTCCTCGGATCCTCGACCTCCCCGAACTCCCCGTCGGCGACGGGCTGGGGCAGCATCATCCGCGATTTGATCTGGATCAGTTCTGCTGCGAGCACCATAAATTCCGAGGAGACGTTAACGTTCGCCCGCTGCATCTCCCCGATATAGTCCAGATATTGACTTGTGATCTCCGATACCTGTATATCATAGATGCTCATCTGCGCATTCTCGATCAGATATACCAGAAGGTCAAACGGACCTTCGAATACCGGAAGCTTCACTTTATAACTCATTCTTTATGCTCCAGTTTATCGATGGAATAGGAAGGCTCCTTCTCTTTCTTCTCCTCAATACCGGTATAGTAATTGTAGTACAAAAGTCCGATCACGACGATCACGGCTCCGAGCACTTCCCAGGAGGTCGGAATCTGCCGCAGGAAGATCAGACTGAGAATGATGGCAAATACCGCTTCCCCGGATTCCCACGCGGATACGTAAAGAGAATCCACATACCCGAAGCAGAGGTTGAATACCGCGTGCGCGCCGATCTGGCAGACCAGCGTCAGCGCGATCAGCAGCAGGTAGTCCTTGACCGGGTACCCCAGCACCGGCGTCTTCGTCGCGAAGATGCCGATGGTAAAGCAGATCCATGTGGACAGGAAGCAGAGAAATACATAGGTCGGTCCCGGCACATTCTTCCGCACCTCACTGCCGACCAGGAAGTACAGTCCCATAAACATGGCCGTCAGGAACGCCAGGACGTCTCCCTGAAAACTGCCTGCAGACAGCTGCGCCTTATCCATGCCGGCGACCATCATGCCGCCAAGCAGGGCGAGCACGATGCCCATGATTGGACGTCTGCCCACATGTCTTTTAAATACGAATATCGTTACGATCAGCACGATCAGCGGATGAAGCGCCGCGAGCGATACTGCGCTCGCGATATTTGTCATCTTGACCGCGTTATACCAGGTAAAAAAGTGTCCGAACAGGAACGCGCCGGCGATAAAGCTCCAGATCAGGTCTTTCCGCGAGATCGCCTTCAGCTCATCCCGCCTCGTCAGCAGGACCGGGATAGCGAAAAACGGCACGCCCATCGTCAGGCGCCAGAATCCGATCGCCATCGAAGGCGCTGTGATCGCTACTCCGAAGATACCGGAGGACGATCCTGCCACGACGGCCAGAACGACGATGATTTTTACATATTTCTCAATAAAGCTCTTATTTTCCATTCTCCACTTCCATGATCTTCCGCAGATTCTCTTCATACGGCGGATACACGATGCCTTTTTCTGTTATGACTGCGGTAATATATTGGTTTGAGGTGATATCAAAGGACGGATTGTATGTCCGGATCCCCCGCGGGGCCATCGGCTCCTTGTACCACATCTTATAAATCTCGTTCCCTTCCCGAAGTTCGATCGGAATATCATCGCCCGTCGGCGTGCTCAGATCAATCGTCGAGGTCGGCACGAACATGTAAAACGGAATGCCATATTCATGCGCAAGGATCGCAACGGCGCTCGTTCCGATCTTGTTGGCTCCGTCTCCGTTTGCCGCCATGCGGTCGCATCCGACCAGAACCGCGTTGATCCAGCCGTTCTTCATGACGATCGACGCCATGTTATCACAGATCAGCGTCACGTCGACGCCGGCTTCCGAAAGCTCCCAGGCGGTCAGACGCGCGCCCTGAAGCAGAGGTCTCGTCTCATCCACGAAGACCCGGAACTTGTAATCCTTCTCCTGCCCCAGATAAATGGGAGACAGACTCGTTCCGTACTTGGCAGTCGCAAGCGTTCCCGCGTTGCAGTGCGTCAGAAGTCCCATGCCGGGTTCCAGAAGGCTGAGTCCGTATTTCCCCATGGAAAGACAGGCCTGCTCGTCCTCCTTGCGGATCTTCTCCGCTTCCTCAAACAGAACGCTCTTCGCCGATGCCACGCTTCCGCGGTACCCTTCGATGCTGGAGAGCATCCGGTTCAGCGCCCAGGACAGATTGACTGCCGTCGGCCGCGCCTTATCGATGTAAGCCGCGACTGCAGCTGCTTCTTCATAGAACGCGTCCATCGATTTAGCTCCGGACTCCCGGAGGGACACATACAGGCCATAAGCCGCTGCCACGCCGATCGCCGGGGCTCCGCGCACCCGCAGTTTCTTAATTGCTACGAAAATATCTTCCTTTGACTGGATCGTAAGATATTTCTGCTCATTCGGCAGCCTTGTCTGATCCAGAATCAGTAAATTACCGTTTACATACTTGACCGGAACGATCATATCCAAATTCATTAGCCTCTCCTGATTTCAAAGATTTGCGGCAGGCAGCGCCTGCCGCAACTATTGATTATATCATTCCGTCCTGCGAGAATCAACCTATCCGATGTGAATCTCTCCTTCTGCCAGCATGACCGCGCTTCCGCCGACCGTGATCTGACAGCCGTCTGATGCGTCGAGGTTCGCCAGGATGCGGGACGGCCGGTCCATCGCCTCGCCCTGAATGTAGACACAGGAGGCCTTTTCTCCGATCACACCGTTCAGGTAGAAGTAATAGGTCAGCGCGCCGCTGGAAGTTCCGGTCGCAGCTTCCTCATCGATATCATAGAGCGGCGCAAAGTTTCTCGTGTGAGCGGTTGCGCCCTCCTCGGCATCCAGCGTGAATGCATGCACGCCGGTCACCTGATAGCGCTCAGACAGCGCGGACAAAGCCTTCATATCCGGCTCCAGAGCATTCAGATCTTCCTGCGTCGCAAGCGGCATCATGATATCCGGAAGTCCGGTCGAGATCAGCTTGGGCAGCAGTCTGATCTTCTCCGGGTCATATTTGCTTCCCATGATCTCGTACAGCTCTTCAAGCGCTGCCGGATCATCGATTGTTGCGATATCCTGCGCTTCTGCCATCTCCATCATGACGAATCCATCACCGACTTCGATTTTCAGATCCCCTGCCAGTGTGTGATTGACGCAGACATCGCCGGCCTTGATCAGGCCGATCTGCTGCAGTGCAGAGAACGTTCCGATCGTAGCATGACCGCACAGGTCGACTTCCGCTGCAGGAGTGAAATAACGGACATTGAACTCCTTCGGTCCGAGCTGTTTTACAAAGGCCGTTTCGGAATACCGCAGCTCCGCAGCGGTCTTTACCATGATCTCATCTGCAGGAAAATCCCCGCCTTCCGGGAGCAGTACCACGCCCGCCGGGTTGCCGCCAAACAGTGTTTCTGTAAACGCATCTACAATATAAAATTTCATATACCACCCTCCTGTCGTCATCGGTTTTTCCTATTAATCATTTTAATGATATCGCAAGGCGCGGTCAATAGAAAGCAAGGAGGTGCAGAATCTTCAGAATATATTGTATTTTGCCTTGACTTAAAGAGATAAAATGCTATAATAACTGTACAAAGAAAAAAACAAGCGGGCGCGGAAGAAGTGGCGCCCGGAGAATAAGCCATACCGCGGGAAAGTATGGTGGAAGAAAGAGGGTGAGACCGAAGGAAGTGTTTAGTGAAAAAATGAACAGCAAGTGCCGGTCATAGGATTGGATCTACGTTATCCCGGGAAGGGAAATGAAAGATCTGTGCTGAAGCTGGAAGGTTATGATAATCCGCGAGGCCGTCTGGTACAGGCTCTGGAGAAAAGGATGGGGATGTAGTCCATCCGGGAGTCAGACAGACGGGGAGTCGAATGAGTGATAACGCAGACGCTTCGGAGTGAACAGAGAAGATGACCGGCACTTGCTTTTTTTGTATTTTGAACAAAAAAAGAACAAACAGCAGAGTCCCTCAATCTGCCGTTCATTCCTATGTGTTATTATCTCGTTTTCCTCATCTTCGTCCTAATCATATAGGAAATTATCTTCGAAATCTACTGCCATATTGTATGGTATTTTTTTATTTTTTATTGTATAATATGTAAAATTCATTGAACTTATGCGGAAAAGGAAATCATCTTATGGCATACACACTTGACACTTTTCTGAAAACCAGCGGCCTTCCCGGCCTGAAGGTGCATACCAGCGAGCTGGATTACAGCGCAATTCCGGTGGACTCCGCCTCCATCCAGGAGTATCCTCTCGATGACCTTCTCTATCCGAACGATCTGGTCCTTTCTGAAGCGATTCACTGCCACGACGATCCGGATCTGTTCTGCAGTTTTGTGGAGGACGTGTACCGGGCGGGGGCGGCGGCATTGATTTTGTCCTTCCGGGACGAGAACTACCGCATTCCCCAGGCGGTCATCGACCGTGCCAACGCCCTGAAGTTCCCCATTCTGACCATCGACTGGGATCTCCAGTACATCCAGATCCTGCGCAGCATCCTGCAGGGCATCGCCGCCAACGAGAGCGCGGAATACATGGCGATCCAGAACCGTCTGATGGACGCGTACTTCCGCGGCGAACCGATCGACCATGCAGCGCACCTCATTTCGGATGCGTTCGGAGCTCCGGTCGTCCTCTACGACTCATTCCTGAAGATGCAGGCGCAGTGGCCAAGGACCGGAGATCCTGCGGATACTCTGCCGGATGCAGAGATCGCCTCTTATCCGATCCAGTTCAGCGGCCGTGTCTGGGGCTCCCTGCATATCATGCGCACAGAGCGTTCGGAGAAGCTGCTGCAGCGACCGGATCTGATCAACAGCAATATTTCCATGCCGCTTTATCTCTGGTTCAACCGTGACCGCATCGCAGAGATGACGCGGATGAAGGTGAACAATGAGCTGATTCACAGTCTGATCGACCGCACTTACGATAATCCGGATCAGGTCATCCTGCAGGGGCAGGAGCTCGGTATCAACCTTCTGATGCCATTCGTCTGTATCTGCGTGCGCATGGGCGCGCGCGACGGAGAAGACAGTGCCGAGTACTCCGCAGAGACGGTGGAGGTCATGACCAGCATCGAGGGGCTCGCGGAACGACTGGCGGGAAACGACGGATTCCGGCTCATCCTTGCGCAGGCCCGTTCGCGCTGCAGTCTGTTTCTGTCGCGCGAGATGCTGACGACGGGCGCCGCGGCAGATTTTGCCAAGAAGTTTCAGGCTGTTATCACGGAAGCATTCCCATCCAAGGCCTTTTATATCGGCATCAGCCGCTGCTCTTCCGGGGCGCTGAACGAGTTCCCGATCATCTACCAGGAAGCGCTGCTCGCCATGAACCACGCAGCAAGCACAGGAAACGTCAACCGCATCGCCACGTTCAAGGATACGACGCTCAACCGGATGCTGGCTCTGATCACCGCAGACGCAGATGTGAGCCGGCAGGCGCGCGAGTTCATGCAGCCGCTGGTCTACGCGTCTTCCAGCGGACACGGCACAGATTATCCCGGCACGCTGACGGAATACCTGAATCAGAACTATAACGTCAGCCAGACGGCGCGCGTGCTGCACCTCTCGAGGCAGTCCATGCTGTACCGTCTGGAAAAGATACAGGATCTGCTGCAGGTGGACCTGCAGAATCACGACGATCTGTTCCTGCTGGAGCTCTACACAAGGGTGCTGCAGGGACACTGATCGGAATCGCTTAACACTTTGTTTCAAATAGGAGGAAAAAATGGGCTGGCTTGAGAATTATCCAAGAGAATACTATCAGAAATACGAACGGGTCTCCGTCAGGAACGACTGCGGATGGTTTGAGGTCTACCGCCTTCCGGGGGGTGTTTACGCAATCGCAGAGCCGCAGCAGTTTCAGGAGGTGAACTTTTTCCTGATCATCGGAGAGGAACGCGCGCTGTTGCTGGACACCGGCATGGGGATCTGTCCGATCGAGCCGCTGATCCGCGAGCTGTATGACGGCGAGATCCTGACGGTGAACTGTCACTGCCACTTTGATCACACCGGAAACAACTATGTATTCCAGCCGGTATACGTGTTTGACGACCCGCTTGCGCTTCACCTCGCGGAAACCGGTCTGACCAAAGAACAGGTCGGCGCGGAAGCCGATGAGGATATGTTCCAGTTCGGATTCCCTGCCTGTTTCGATCCGGAAAGCTACCATGTGGAGCCGTACTCCGTCATTCCGATCCGGGACGGGCACATCTTCGATCTGGGCGGGCGCCGCATCCGCGTGTTCCATACGCCCGGACACAGTGAGGATCACATCGTCCTGTACGATGAGACCAACCAGATCCTCTTCACCGGGGACATGGTCTATCTCGGCGCGCTCTACACGCACTTCGATAATGACGTGTTCGGCCGCGGTGATATCTATAAATATCGCGACTCCCTGATCCGCGTGCGCGATGCGATCAGCCCGGACAGCCGTCTCTACTGCTCGCACAATGATCTGGTCACAGACTATGCCAAGCTCTGCGAGGTCATCGATGCCCTTCAGGTGGTCATCGACGCGGAGACCGGCTCCGCCGGCACCGATGCGCGGAAGGACGGTCCGATCGGAAAGGGCCACGATTACGGTGAGCTCGCCAATCAGCCGCACGTCTACCAGTTTAACGGCTTTTCGATTTTCTGCCGGCCGGGACTTCAGAGCAAAGAGGCTTAGTCCCTGCGAGAAGGCCGCTCACCATAGAACTGGAAATAGGTCGTCTCAATATTACCATTGTACAGCTTTCTCCTTCGGTCCGCCTGGCGCTGAAGGAGTTTTTCAAATTTCTTTTCCGGCGTAATGAAATAGAAGGAGGCTTTTCTGTCCCGGAGCCAGACTTCCAGCGTTTCATAGATGTGGAGCAGCGCCTTGTTGTCCGCGATCCGGACACCATAGGGAAGATTGCTGATCACGACAGCACCTTCGGGAAATCCGTCCACGGCCATGATCCTCGCACTTTCCAGTGTTTTCAGGCAGTCCGCGATATCGCATCGTTTAAATACGATACAGTCCTCCACACCCGCGTTCTCGGCATTCAGCGCAGCTGCATGGAGTGCCTTCGGGTCGATATCGGATACGGCGAGCTGCATCTTCCGGTCATAGTCGATCGCCGCATAGGCTGCGCGCCGCTCCTCTTTCCAGAGCTGCGGATCGATAAACTCCCAGTGTTCCGCTGCAAACTCGCGGTCCAGTCCCGGGGCGATATTCCGGCCGATCATCGCTGCCTCGATCGCGATCGTTCCGGATCCGCAGCACGGATCCAGAAGGAGGCGGTCCGGATTCCAGAACGAAAGCTGCACCATCGCCGACGCCAGCGTCTCCTTGATCGGCGCTTTTACGCTGTGTTCACGGTATCCCCGTTTGTGAAGGCCGGCGCCGGATGTGTCCATCGAGATCGTGACGCGGTCCTTCAGAAGCGACACATAAATGTCATGCAGCGGGCCGGTCTCCGGGAACCAGTCAATCCCGTAGATCTGTCCCAGCCTGACGATGATGGCTTTCTTCACGGTCTTCTGATTGATCGGCTCGCTTCGGAGATGGGACTTCACGGTGCTCACGTGCACGGTGAACTTATCATCCGGCAGAATATAGTTCTCCCAGGGGATGGCCATGACCTGCTGATACAGATCCTCGGATTCCACGGCATCGAATTCCGCCATGCGGATCATGACGCGGTCTGCGCAGCGCAGCCAGAGATTGGCGCGCACCACGGCCCGCTCATCCCCCAGAAAGGTGACCTTTCCGTTCTCTGTCTTTTCCACACGCATTCCCAGCGCTTCGATCTCTCTCCTCACGACGGCTTCCAGTCCGAATGTTGTAGTCGCGATAAGATGCAGTTTCATTGATTGCCTCCTTGCCGGTCTGCCGAAACGGCGATTCTCTCCCTATTTTACACGAAGCCACGCGGCAAGGCTACACTTTTTCACGAGCAGATTCTTGCGAAGCGGAAACGCCCGTGGTAGCATTACAGTAACGTGTAAAAGAACCCGCGGTAAAAAGGAATGACAAATATGAAAGAAATCGCTATTTACGGAAAAGGCGGCATTGGAAAATCGACCCTGTCCGCCAATATCACAGCAGCGCTCAGCCGGGCCGGAGAGCGGGTGCTGCAGATCGGCTGCGATCCGAAGCACGACTCGACCAGGCTTCTGACCGGCGGACGCCGGATCACGACCGTTCTCGACTATATGAAGGAGACCGGCGCGCTGGATTACCGGCTGGATCAGATTTTGTACACCGGGGAAAACGGCTGCGGATGCATCGAGACCGGAGGCCCGCGGCCGGGCGTCGGCTGCGCGGGCCGGGGCATCATCTCCGCCTTCGAGCTGCTGGATAAATTCCACGTGAAGGAAGAGTACGACACCATTCTGTACGACGTGCTCGGGGACGTGGTATGCGGCGGGTTCGCCGTGCCGATCCGGCGGGAATACGCCAATATGATCTTTCTCGTGACGAGTGGGGAATACATGTCGCTGTATGCGGCGAATAATATTTTGCGCGGAATCGCGAACTACGATACGGGCCATGGCCGTGTGGCCGGCATCCTCTACAACTGCCGGAACGTGCGGGACGAGGACGCGAAGGTCTATGCGTTTGCCGAAGCCGTCGGGCTGCCGGTGTTCGCCAGGATCCCGCGAAGCGATGCGTTTGCCCAGTGCGAGCGCAGAAACTGCACCGTTGCAGGGCTCGGAACCGACGGATTCCCGGAGATCGCTGCCCTGTTCGAAGATATCGCGCAGAGGATCCTCGAGGGGCCTGCGCTGCACTTCGCAAGACCGCTCACCGACGAGGCGCTGGAAGAGCTGATCATGTACCGCGCGGCGGGAAAGACGGCGGAGACTGCCCCGGCTGAGGCGGATGTGGCAGCAGAACCGGACGAACCGTCCGGAGCGCCGGCTGCAGACGCCCACTATGAGCCCGGCCGTCTGTCGAAGAATGTCATCCGCAACGAACCTCTGCACGGCTGCGCGTTCAGCGGAGCGGTCAGCATGAGCGTTCACATCCGGGACGCCGTGATTCTGGCGCATTCCCCGGTGAGCTGCACCTATCTTGCCTATCAGAGCATCAGCTCCACGAACCGCAGACGTCTGTTTGAACGCGGTGTGCTGCTGCCCTACTCGATGACGCTGAACCTCGCGTCCACCGAGATGAAGGATGAAGACATGGTGTTCGGCGGTACGGAAAAGCTGCTGGCTGCGATCGAACGCTACCGCAGCATGACCGGACCGGACAGACCGAAGGCGGTCATCGTCGTCAGCTCCTGCCCTGCCGGGATCATCGGAGATGACATTGACGATGCCAAAGCGCTGTCGACCCCGGACTTTCCGGTCATCACCGTGAAAGCGGAAGGCAATCTGGCCGGCGACTACCTGCAGGGCATGCTGATGGCATACCAGGAGCTCGCGCTGCAGATCATCGACCGGAATGCAGTTCGGAAGCCAAAGACCGTGAATATCGTCTTTGAGAAGGTCGTCGTCCGGAACACCGAGCGCAACTACCAGATCCTTACCGGGTTCCTCGCGCAGATGGGCATCCGGGTGAACTGCCGGTTCCTCTGCAACACGACGTTTGATTCCCTCCGGAACTTCTGCAGCGCGGAGCTGAATCTGCTTGCGTATCAGGACTACACCGGGAAGATCCTCCGGGATTTCTTTACGGAAGAGTATGGATGCCGGTTCTTCGACCGTCAGTTCCCGATCGGATTTCCGGAGACCTCGGAATGGCTGCGCGGCATCGGCGCGTTCTTCGGCACCGCAGACGAAGCCGAGCGGATCATCGCGGAAAACCGCGCGCTTTACGAGAGCGGGATCGCAGAATGCCGCAAAGCGCTGAAGGGCAAAAAACTGATGATCTTCACCTACAACCATGACATCGACTGGATCCTCTCCGCGGCGCTGGATGCCGGGATGGAGATCCTGAAGATCTGCATATTCAACTTTTCGCAGGACGAAGGCTTCCGCACCCGCCTGCCGGAAGTCCGGGACATTCCGGTCGTGGAAAACTACGACGGGGAAAACCGCGTCACGGATATCCGGACGCTGAAACCGGACATCATCCTGTCCAACTATGAGAATTCCGCGGCCGGCCAGGGCGTCATCGCCGACACGATCCCGATGTGTCCGGATAACGGGTTCTTTGCCGGTCTTGCGATGATGCAGCGGTGGGTCCGCCTGTTTGAACGCAGTCAGAAAGGAGAGTGGCAGAATGACCGAGCGTTATTTGAAAAATATTATGCCTGACAGTCTGTCCGGGCTGATCTTCGCGTTCGAGGGCATCGAACGCGGCGTCACGATCCTGAACGGGCCAACGGGGTGCAAATTCTATCACTCCTCCATCTCCGACAGCAGAATGCTCCGCCAGGAGGAGTTCGATCCGCTGAACTTTCCGGATCTCTGGTACTTCGGCCAGCCCCGCGTCCCGTGCACCTATCTGGACAAGCGTGACTATGTCTATGGCAGCGCAGACAAGCTGACGGAACTGATCAGCTGGCTCCGCGCAGAGCTGAAGCCAACGCTTCTGACCGTGATCAACTCGCCGGGCGCTGCGCTGATCGGGGACGATCTTTCGCGCATTACGGCAGCAGCCGCCGGTGACATCCCGTTTATCACCGTGGAAACACCGGGTTACTCGCTCCCCGTATGGAAAGGCTTTGAACGGGCATGCCGGATGCTGATCGACCGGTTTGCCGAGGCGGAAGCGAGCCCACGCTCTTCCGCCTCCGGAAGACCCCGCGTCAATCTGCTCGGCATTTCCCTGTTCCACCGCAACTATGAAGGCGATCTCGCAGAGCTCCGGCGTGACCTCGAACTCTGCGGCATCGACGTGAACTGTATTCTGGGCTGCGGCTGCACACTGGATGAGGTCCGCGCGCTTCCGGCAGCTGACCTGAACCTCGTGATCGATCCGCTCTACGGGAAAGCCGCTGCGGACTGCCTCGAGATGCGCTTTGGCACACCGCAGATCTGCTGCGACAGCCTGCCGGTCGGTTTCTCCCCGATGGAGCAGCTGATGCGCAGGATCTGTGACGTGCTGCACACAGACCCTGCACCGTTTCTGGAAGAGAGCGAAAGAGCGCGGGCGAGAAGCTTCGTCTTCCTCTCCCGCATCAACTCGCTGACCGGCCTGCCCAAGGGCACACCGTTTGCCGTACACGGCACGCTGCCGGAGGCCCTCGGCTATACGGACTTCCTGATCCGCTACTTCGGCATGGCAGCCGAGACCGTGGATGTCAGCAGCCCGCTGGAAGGCCCCTCTGCGGACGCGCTCACCGCGCTTCTGCGCGAGAACTCGATGGAAAAAGCGCTGTCCCGGGATATCCTTCAGACATCCGCGGAGCTCGTCCTTGCAGACGGGAACATCATCGCGATGCTGAAGGCGCGCGGCACCAGATTTTGTGGCATCGAAACCGCCATGCCGACGCTCGGCTACAACGACGTGATTCCGAAGACACACCTCGGCATCCGCGGCGGCCTGCTCCTCTGCGAGCAGATCCTGAACGGCCTGCTCTACTAACGACAAAATCTATACCAGGCGACAAAAAAACCGGGTGGCATCACCCGGTTTTGCAATATATGTACTGCTTTTTACATCAGCTTCCGGAACATTTCCTCAAAGTCCGCAAGGGTGAAAAGAACTCCTTCGGAAGCTTGCGCTTCCGAGGGAGTTCTGACTTGCGTTATTTAATCTTTACTTTCTTGATCTTGGACCATTTGCTGACGTTTTTGACGCCATTTACATATTTGACAGTACGAACACGTACATAATAGACCTTCTTTGCCGTCAGCTTTTTAACGGTGAGCGAAGACCTCTTTTTCCCGACCTTCTTGACTTTGGTCTTACTCTGTGGAAATGACCTCTTCAGACTGTACTCGACTTCAATACTCGCGATAAGCTTCTGCTGTTTCCCGGAAAGCTTCTTCCATACGACCGTCATGCGCTTCTTCGCCGGCTTCACTTTCGTGATCTTCACCACCGGGAACTTGCCGTTCAGCTTTGGCTTATCCGGAGTTTCCGGTTCGCCTGGATCATCCGGATCATCCGGACCGCCCGGACCGGCGGATTGTCCGGCATCGATTCCGAGCGCTTCCTCTGCCGCCTCAAGCGTATCATAATTCACATTGTACTGCATCTCTTCATCCAGACTGTCCACAGCAGTCCGAATCGCGATCACCAGATCCCGGTCTTCTTCCGTAATGGAATCGCCGAGGCTGTCGAGCATGGTGTTGATCCAGTAGACAGTCTCACCGGGCGGTGCCGCATTGACCGTAACCTTACACGTGGCGCTGACACGACCTACTGGATCTGTAATGGTGATTTCTGCGGTTCCCGCTGAAATACCGACGATATAGGACCCATTAACGGCAGCGACAGACTCATCACTGCTGGTGATGAGCAGGGATTCCGTGTCAAAAGTCTCCGGAGTCACCGTAATGTTCAGTTCCTTCGCCGATCCGACTGCGACATTCGCGGTGCCGTCTGCTTCAATGGACGCTGCCTGCTCGTCCTTGCTGTGAGCAAGAACACTGAAACTGTTGGTTACTGTTTCTCCGCTTTCTGCGAAGCTTACTGTAATTTCCTTTTCCCCCGCGGAATCTGCGTCAAATCCGCTGACGTGGTAGTCTTCCTCTGCCAGGGTTCTGCAGGATCCGTCACTATAATATGCCTGGACTTCCATGCCGGTCAGGTCAAGTGATTCCCCGACAATATAATCCGTTTTTTCCGGAGGAATGACGGTCAGGGAAGCGAGTTTCTTTTCTGTTTCTAACGTGGTAACAGTCGCAGTGATCTCGTCTCCGTTTCCGTTGCGTACAATTCCCTCCTTGCACAGAACACTGGCCGTACCGTCGCTGATATCGAAGGACATCTTTTCCTCTTCACGGACAGAGGTCTCCAGACTCTGCACATTTCCACCGGTGATCCGGAATTCATCCACGATCTCGCTCAGACAGAATGTCCAGGTTTCTCCATCCGGATAGGCGTAGAAGCAATCCTCCTCTAAAGCTTCTGCACTTGCGGTACCGCTGGCAAGGAGCTCTCCACTGCTGTACATTTCGAACGAAATATCCCCGCCCTTGATCGCGAACTGATACAGCGGTGCCCCGGACCCGGAATCCGCAGACAGGGCTTTTACCGTATCCGTCTTTTTTCTGGCAGCAGAAGCGCCGCTCATGATGCGGGACGGGATCTCGGTCTTCGTTTCATGCAGCCCTTCCACCAGAATCCTGGTGGTGATCTGCGAATTCACGATCACCTTGGTCTTTCTGTCTTTCGAGAAAACAGCATATTTGCCGTCTCCCAGGCTCTCGACCTGACTGTCGGATACCTCAGAATTATTAAAAACAATGCAGTCGAGGTATTCTCCATTGAGAATGGTCTGATAGACTTTTTTGATGTCCTGCGCATCATCGGCTGCATCAAACACAGAGGAAATCGAAAGGTTCTTCAATTTTTCGATATAGTTCAGTACTTTATCAGCCAGCTTGATCTCCTCTCGGAGGACGCCTTTATCTATAATGGTATACTCACCGGATTCTCCATTGATATAGTAGATATCCTGGCAGGCCCCGCCATAGCAGACCGCCTTACCGCCGTTCAGGTTGAACTGATTGAATTCCCGGCTGCCATGGAGCTCATCCGCGCCCCCTTGGGATCCTCCACTGTAAATACAAAGCGAACGCCCAAAGGATTCCGGCGTATAATACTCCTTAAGGCTGCTACCTGAGAAAACTTCAGTCCCAATGGTCTCCGCCGCATCATACAGTCCTTTGAAATACTCGATCACGCTGTCTGCCGGCACCATCCTCTTCAGGATCCCGTAGTATTCCTCTAATGACAGTGGTGTCACTGTGAAGCCCTTTTCGGAAGGAAGGTATTCATGCTCCGAGGGCATAAGTGAGAACACCCCGTCATCTGCCTGGAACAACGCATCGATTCCCCGGTAGTTGCTGTGCGGATTGAACTTCAGATCCAGCTGATGCGATTCCGTATTGCTGAGAAATGACAGGAGTTTGCAGCTGTAATTCTTAATATTGAGAGCCGCCCTACCACGATAATTCAGCACCGTTCCCGGATTATACGCAAGAGCCATATTGATTCCATGGTCCACCGGCGCATTGAAAGTCACGCAAGCAGTATCCGTCACCGTTCCATAGTATGCGGAAAACATTCCGGCAGCTCCGATTCCGGTCACAACAAGTTTGTTCTTATCCAGCGCCCGCAATCCGCCGTGCAGCACTTTGAAGGAATCTGTATAAACGGATTCCGGCTGTTTCTCCGGCAAGCCACGGAACATGACCACGGCAACGTAACGGTCGCTCTGCGCATTTTTCAGGAGAATATACCCGGCACAACCAATGGAAGGTGTTTTGACTTCCTCCACTTTATAGCTGCCGATGAAGCGATTGACGAACATGGAATAAGTCTCATACTGATTGGACCAGATCTTCTTATCGCGGAACCGGCTGGTGGAGGTGAAATCCGTCACCTTGCCGCTATCTGCCTGCAGCCCTCCAAACTCACCAAATGCACATGCCGCAAGATAGGTCAGGTCCGTCTCCGGGAAAGACTCGTCCCCTGTAGTGAAAGAGAACGTCTTCTTATCCTTGAATCCCGCAAACCAGTTGCTGGTTCTCCCCTCTTCCGTTACGCATCGATTGCTCATGGTAACGTAATACCGTTTGTCTTTGTCAAGAGCGGTGAGGGCGTTTTTTAACAAAATCTTTTTGTGATTCTTCCCCTGGTAAGTGACCTTGCCAACGGCCGAACCCTTCAGCATATCGTAGCGGAGGACAAGGGCTCCCGTTTCATAGTCCCGAATCTCAAAGGTACCCACCTGTGCTACCGGAACATCATTGAAGATATTGACTTTCTTGTTGAAGGTAATAGAAATATCCCTGGCTCCTGTGATCTGCACGCCTGTTGCGCCATTTGCAGGATAGGTCTCTGTGACAGCCAGTTCTTCTCCGGCTTCCCCGCCTTTTCCACGGGCTACAGCTTTTCGCAGGTCATAGATGATATATTCATTTCCTGGAGCTCCATCCTTCCTCAGTACAGCGATCTGATCAGCGCAGTCCGCGGCGTATCCCGTATGGGCGTACCCGTCACTGACGATGTACTTCCCCTTGATGAGCCATTTCCCATTGGCATCCACCACACCGCAGTCACGGATGATACTGTATCCGTCATCCAATCCAACGAAACTGACGCCATTCCGGCTCCTGGGTATGTATCCATAATTACAGTCCAGTATCCTGCTTCCGTCCCTTGCCAGGATCCCATACCCGCCATTGCTGCTTTCCTGTACCGGAATACGGTAAAGTGCGCCTACGTGCAGCCAGCTATCTGTATTATATTTCTGCGAGAGAGTCCCGGATGCATCCATGAAACATACTTCGTGGGAATCTCCGATGATAAAATTCCTGTAGTCGTTCACTCCGCATGTGGCGTTATCGCCCAGAGTCCGTTTCTTATGCAGGCTTCCGTCAAAGATATAATTGCCATCATCTTCGATCGAGATAAAATACAGGATGTTTCCATTGTCATCATAGATCCAGTGGTAGTCCCGCACATAATCATATCTCAGATCATTGCTGAAGCCGGTAAAGGTCTTCGTATGCTCGTCGATAATACCTGCCTTCCCGTCTTTATTCCTGACAAGAATGCTCCCAAATCCAGGATCATCACATTGATACCTGTAGGTATCGGTACATCCTTCCGCAATCAGGTCTCCTGTCTCGGGGTCTGCCCACGCCCAAACAGGATCATCTCCATTCGCACCATAGATATTCCCGGCCAGAAGCGCAAGTCTCGTGTTTTCGTTGTAGTGGATCACCGTTCCATCGCCCAGGGAAATATCATCGCCGGTCCTGTAATTTTTCACACGGGATTTATAGGTGTCGTCTGTATACTCTGCGAGATTACCGATCCTCGGCATGACACCGTTTTCCGCAACTAAGGTTCCGTTTCCGGAGACTGTGATGGTGACCGTGGAAAGAAACTGTCCTTTTTCATCATAGTCTTCCATCTTCGCCCACACATACCCATGCATGCCGCCCGCAGTGACACTATCATATCCATATTTATTGTTCAGCTGCGTTTTGGCGCTGTCTGTAAAAACAGTCGCCAGATAGTCTTTCGTAGAAGCATTGTAGTCGCGTCCGATAAACACGCCCTGTCCCGCATAAGAGACACCTTGAAAATCTTCTCCCTCTGCCAGGAATTCTCCTGCCGCAAGGTCATAAACCTTCTGGCGGCCGTCATCGGAAGTCATAATGACATACCGGTCACAGAGGTTGTCTTCCGAATTGCTGAACTCTTTGGAATAGGCGTTATTATCGGTTTTAGGAACGGCAACTTTCTTATAGAATTCCGAAGTGTAGGAACCATCCAGTGCAACGACCTTCTGCTCTTCATCCTGATAGGCTATCGCAAAACACTGGTCGTCAAAGAATGTCAGCTCGCCGACCTCATCAAAAGTCTCACCGTCACACAGCGGTTCTCCTTTTGGTGACAGAAGTCCTTCTTTTCCATTTTTCTCAAACGTTAAAAAATGGAGGCGAGGATAATCCGAAGCATCAGAATTGCGCCTGACGCTGTCCGCCTGACATGTAAAAAACAAACCCGCCGACGCGTTATAGATATCCAGTTTCCCAGTCGCAGGATCCTTGATCGTATAAATCGCATCACTGAAAGGATTCTCTCCCATCCGATTATTGTCTACACAGTTCTGATCCGAATAGTAATCCGCGCTTACCTCAAGAACTGCTTCCGGATGCTTCGATTCCGAGTCAGTCTCCCAGGTATGAACAATCTCTCCGCCTGGTCCGAGCAAATAGTATATGTACCGGCTGCCTGCCTGTTTCTGACAGATGATCATCGGCCCGGACGTATGTAGTTTTTCTCCATCAAGTTCATACCCCAAAAAGTACGCACCGGAATCCGGCCTGATGGTGACCCTGACCGCAGAAACATCCCGGTCCTGCACCCCACAATCTGTCCTGCTGACGATAAACGGCAGATCACTTGTGCTGGCCGCGTACACGTTGCTGCTTTCCATGACGTTTCCGGGCAGCAGTCCTATACTGACTACCATCGACAGGGATAGGAAAACTGTGAGTACTCGTTTCGCAACTCTGGCCTTCTTCACACATGATTTCATAACAAACTTCCTTCCATAACCTGCTGCATAAAAGTTGTGGTCTTTTTTCAGTATATCATAGCAGAAGCACCTCTGCAAAAAAAAGAACCGCACTCCCTGTGCGGTTCCCGGAATCCATGTTCTTTTGTTATTCTGCGGTACTGTGCTCCTTAAACGCGGTCTCACCTTCCGAGATGACGAAGTCTTTCAGCTTCTTCACGTGTTCGTCGGATACCCGGCGGGCCTTCTCGCCCTCTCCGCTCTTGATCGCGTCGATGATATTCCGGTGCTCAAACGGCATATTCTCATATCTCGAAAAATCATCGTAGTACAGATAGCGGAAGCGCAGCGCCAGTTCCTGCACGGTCTCAAAAAGTTTGATCAGCGTCTTGTTTCCGCTGAGCTCCACGATACGGCGGTGGAACGCCTCATCGTAATGAATGATGTCTTCCATGCGGCCGCTGGCGATCGCATCACTATAGCCGGCGGTGATTGTCTCTAACTCCTCGATCTCCGCTCCCGTGATCGTCTGAGAGGCAAGGAATGCTGCCAGACCTTCCATATCCTCGCGAACGACCAGCGTATCGACCATTTCCTTGACGGAGATGTCCGAAACATATGCGCCCCTGCGCGGTTCGATCACGACCAGACCTTCCTTCTCCAGCTTCCGGATCGCTTCTCTGACCGGCGTGCGGCTCACACCCATGTTGTCCGCCAGATCGACTTCCATCATTCTGGTTCCCGGTGTGATCTTACCTGTCAGAATCTGCATCTTCAGCTGCTCGTAAACGATCTCCCGAAGAGGTCTGTGACTCTGTACATCAAAATTGATCATCTTACTTCCTCTGCCTGATAAGGCGTCTCTGTCAAAGGATCAAAGTGCGCGTCCAGTGAGCTGTGTACCCCTCCTTCCGGAGCGATGCACAGGCACGTTCTGCCGCTTCTTCCTTCCCGTAAATCGTAAACACGGTCGGCCCGCTTCCGCTCATCAGCGTCAGCTCTCCGCCGAGCGCGCTCATCTTCTCTTTCAAAACTGCAACTTCCGGATACGCAGAAAGCGTATACTGTTCCAGCACGTTGATAAACTGGCTGTAGTCTCCGTCAAATCCCTGCGCAAGCTGCCCGGTAAGCATATCGTTATCCGGCCGCTCTGTAACGGCGCAGCGATCGATTCCGCGGTACACCTCAGCGGTAGATACCGCGAGTTCCGGCTTGGCGATCACAACGAATCGGTCGATCCCGCGTACCGGCGCAAGCTCCGTTCCCCGCCCGGTCGCACGAGCACAGGGTACTGCCAGCGGATCCTCTCTGAGATATGCCGGCAGTTCCGGATTTCCAAACGCCTGACCACAGGCGCTGAACGGAACATCGGATCCAAGCTCCGCGCAGATCGCGCAGATCGCAGACAGGGACAGGTTCAGATCCCACAGCGCATTCAGCGCATGCACAACTGCCGCTCCATTGCCGCTGCCGCCTGCAAGTCCTGCCGCAACCGGAATCCTCTTGATCACGCGGATGCGGATCACTCCGCCGCGGTCTCTTCCAAACCGGTCAGCCATGATCTCCGCAGCGCGGTAGGCAAGATTGCCCCGGTCCGCCGGAAGATCTGCAAGCCCAGGATCCAGCCGGATCTCCCAGCCGGGATCCCGGCGTTCTTCCGACTGCACCTGCACATCATCGCAGAAGCAAAGCTGCTGCATGATCATGTCCACTGCGTGATATCCATCCTCACGGGGAGCATGCACATCGATGGACAGGTTGATCTTCGCAAACGCGCGAATCGTGATCTGCCGCATGACTATTTTCTCTGGCTTCCGCGGGAACCCTTCTTAGCCGGTCCCTTCTGCGGACGGTTCTTCGGTTTCTTCTGATAGTTATTGGCGCGGAGTTCTGCCTTCTTGGCTTCCTCTTCCGCCTTCTTCTGCTCGATCGCGGCCTTGCGTCCGGTCTTGTAGGTGCAGCCTGCCTCTGCGATCGGTCTGCGTCTCTGTACGTGATAGCAGTCCTCAGACTCTCTGTAACGCTCGATGGCCTGCTTGCGCGCTTCCTTGCGCTGTCTGGCCTTCTCTTTCTTCTCGACCTCTTTCTGATGCTCTGCGATCAGCTCCTCTACCGGTCTGCCGGTCTTCTTCGCTTCCTTATACGGATTGAAGACCTCCTCGCCTTCCTCTTCCTCTTCCTTCTTCTTGGCGTTCTGCGCCTGTCTCATGGAGAAGAACATCATTCCGCCGAACATGAGGAACATCATGACCATGTAGATCAGGGTGTTTCTGCCCTGGTTGATGGTCCGGAAGGTGATCTTGCGGCTCGGGTCATCGCCGAGAGCTACGCCCTCGTTGTCAACAAAACCTGCATCGATCTCCGCCGTATACTCGGTATTATCCTTAATACCGCTCTTGGAGCTCGTCACATCGACCTTCGTCGTGTCGATCAGGAACAGAACATACTTGTCATTCTTGTCGTTATAATAGATACGCGTCGGGTATTCTTTTCCGTTCTCGTCCGTGATCTTGAACTTGCCCTTGTTCGCCTCGCGGGAAGCCTTGTTTCCGACAGCCTTGTTGAAGTACACCTTCACGCACATATTATCCTTGGTCGTTCCGGTATCCCCATCCGCCGGATAGGTCTGTACGATCTTAAAGTCTTCTGCTGCAAAGCACAGCGATGATGCAAGCATGACGATCAGTATAGTAAGACATGCAATAATGCCGGTCCTCTTCATTCTGTGTTCCTCCGATTCCTCTTAATTCCTCTGAGCTCTCTGAAAAAGCTGCGAAGCGTCTCCGCACATTCCTCTTCCAGGATCCCGCGCTCCACCTCGATACGGTGATTCAGACGCGTGTCTTCAATAATATTATAGAGCGAGCCGCAGGCTCCTGCCTTGGGATCCATCGCTCCGATGTACAGTCTCTCGATTCTGCTCCAGACGAGCGCTCCCGCGCACATGCTGCATGGCTCGCAGGTCACGTACATCTCACAGCCGGGAAGACGCCATCCTCCGAGACGCTCTGCTGCGGCCCGGATCGCGTTCATCTCTGCGTGCGCGGTCGGATCCTTCCGCGTTTCCGTCAGATTGTGACCCCGCGCAATGATCTCTCCATCCCGCACGATGACAGCGCCGATCGGCACCTCGCCGAGCTGCCCGGCAGCTTCCGCCTGCCTGAGCGCTTCTTTCATAAACTCTTCTTTGCCCATACTCAAAAAGTATACAACAATTCCATATAGGATTCAAGAACTTTTTGTACTAAAATCCGTGCATTTCAACGCTCTTGCACGCTTGCAAATCGAACGGTTTTCTAGTAACATAGATAGAGACTATCGAAAGGAGAACGGATCTTGGTCACAGATCTTCTAGTATGTGCTATCGTGATCGCTGCAGCGGTCCTATATTCCCGCAGAGGCTTTGCCATGTCAGTCATGAGTATACTGCAATGGTTCCTGAGCCTTACCATCGGACTCCTTCTCTGTGACGAACTGGTCCGCCTGCTGCGCTTCATCGGCATCGGCAAGCTCCTGACAGCACACTTTAGTAAGCTTTTGAAAGACGACTCTCTTCTGACTGTAGTCCAGTTTATTCCACAGGTCTTCAACGGTTGGCTGAGCGGCTCCTCGGAGGTCATTACGGAAACACACGCGCAGGATGTGACGACGGCGGTCCTTGCATGCTTTGCGTATCTGGTCATCCTGATTGTGTCCAGAGTTCTGTGCCACCGCTTTGTACTGCTCTTCCACCGCCACGAGACAGAAGGCCTGGTCAGCTTTGTGGACATGCTGGCAGGGATCGTATGCGGCACGTGCCTTGGAATCTTCTACGTGTTCGTCTTCTTCCTGATCCTGCTTCTCGTGATCGCCTGCTTCCCGGGCTCTCTCGGGCAGCTCATCTACGACTCCCTGTCGAACGCTTTCTTCAGCGGAGATCTGTTTAAGAACAACCCTCTGATGGGCCTGATTCACAACCTGTTCATCTAGTGAGGATTCCTTGACAGGGATCAGGGAATCATGTATATATGTAAGAACCGCATTTTCAACCAGATCAGGGAAAGGAACTTGGAATGGCAATATTATTCCGGAACGGCAGCATCCTTACTGAAAACGGTATCCGAAGAGCCGATCTTCTGAGCCGCGACGGTAAGGTTTTTGTTTTTGAAAAAGACGCTTCGCCTGCTGCGGACCGTGTGATCGACTGCACAGACAAGCTCATCACTCCCGGATTTGCGGACGTGCACGTGCACTTTCGCGAACCCGGTTTTTCGTATAAGGAGACGATCCGGACCGGCAGCCTTGCAGCCGCCCACGGCGGATACACCTGCGTCTGCACCATGCCGAATCTGAATCCGCCTCCGTCGACGCTTGAGAACCTGCGCGTCCAGCAGGACCTCATCGACCGGGATGCCTGCATCCATGTCGTGCCCTACGGCTCGATCACACAGAAGCAGGACGGCCGCAGCGCGCTCTCCGATATGGAGGCGCTGGCGCCATATGTCTGCGCATTCACGGACGACGGGAAAGGCGTGCAGACCGGCGCCCTCATGGAGGAAGCCATGCGGAAGGCCCGGTCTCTCGGTAAGCTCATCGTCGCCCATGCGGAAGATGAAAGCCTGCTCGGCGGCACAGCGATCCATGACGGAAGATACGCTGCTTCGATCGGGCATCGCGGCATCTCGTCCGCGAGCGAATGGCGTCAGGTCGAAAGAGACGTGGAGCTCGCGGCAAAAACAGGATGCGGCTATCACGTGTGCCACGTCAGCACCAAGGAATCCGTCGAGATCATCCGACAGGGAAAGAAGAGCGGTGTGGACGTGACCTGCGAGACAGGTCCGCACTACCTGGTCCTGTGCGAGGACGACCTGCGCGAGGACGGACGATTCAAGATGAATCCACCGCTACGTGGCGCAGACGACCGGGACGCGCTCCTGGAAGGCCTGCTGGACGGCACGGTGGACATGATCGCGACAGACCATGCGCCCCACAGCGCAGAAGAGAAAGCGCGCGGGCTTTTAAACAGCGCCTTTGGAATCGTCGGTCTGGAATGCGCCTTCCCGGTGCTCTACACAGAACTCGTGCTGAAGAAAAGTCTTCTGACCCTTCCGCAGCTGATCGAAAAGCTTACTGCCACGCCGAAAACCCGGTTCGGACTGCCGGGGGGCATTCTCGCAGACGGCCAGCCGGCTGATCTGACCTTGATCGATCTGAATGTGGAATACCGCGTCGACCCGTCCACCTTCCTGAGCATGGGGCGCGCGACCCCGTTCGAAGGGCGTGAGGTCGCCGGACGCATCGACATGACCCTCTGCAACGGACAAATCGCATGGGAGAGAACAAAATGAAAGAACAGAATCTGACCGTACTATCGGTCCGGGAGATACAGAA
>JAFOML010000011.1 GCA_017425345.1 Eubacterium sp.
ACCGCTTCCTGGTCTACGATCGGCGTGTCCGTCACTGTCAAGAAGCCTTCCCGCTCCCATGCGTCATACGGCACCTTGTCCTTCGCGATCCTCTCCGCCAGCTTCTCCCGGTTCGGGATGAAACTGTGAGAGAACACGATGTACTGAGGCACCGGCTCCCGGTCCTCATCCACCTTGTCGGACAGGAACGGTATTACAAATGCGACAGACGTCAGGTCGATCTTCGCCGACATATCGAAGCCGACATACACATCCCTGCCTTTGACGTCGATCGGCAGGTCTTTCACCTGGCAGGCCTTCCACTTCGCCATGTCCATATATCCGGACTCGCGGGCCTGCACCCATACGTCACAGATCTTCGTCAGGAAGGATGTCATCTTCTCCGGCATCTGCAGCGCGAGCTCCAGTTCTTCCCGGATCTTCTTCATGCCTTCCGGATACGTTGCACGGATCGGGTTCGCCTTGAGCCACAGATCTTCGTTCGCCACGTTCGCCGGGTCCGCGTAGTCCTCCGGATCCAGTTCGCAGATATCGATCAGGTACTGGTCGTTGTTCACGTCCACGTCCGGATCGAGGATCCTGCTGCAGTACATGTACTCCTGCGTGTAGCACGGGAATGTCAGGTCGCGTCCCGCAGTCGTGATGATCATGACCAGCGGCTCCTTCGTGTTCCCGCCAAGGCCAAGGTCATAGAACTCTGTCGTCGGGTGCTGATGGTATTCATCGATTACCAGGAGTGCCGGGTTCGTACCGTCGCCGCTCTTCCCATCGTCTTTCGACAGCGGACGCATCGTGGATCCGGACCGCGTATGCGCGATCTGCTGCTTCCCGACGTTGAACTTGGGAGCAAGAGGCGAGCCCTTCAGCATCAGGCCCGCCTCGTTAAATACTATTTTCGATTGATCTCGTTTGACTCCGGCAGTATATACGTCACTGACCTCGGTATTCCTTGTGGCCGTAACAGCCATCTCATATAACGCGACTCCTGCTTCTTCCTGAGACTTCGCATTTTTTCTACCGACTTCGACAAACGATTTTGTGAACCTTCTCCGGCCATTCTCATCCCTCCATCCGTACAGCTGGCACAAATGGAACTGCTGCCATGGGGTCAGCTCGATCGGCTGTCCGGCCAGCACGCCCTTTGAGTGACGCAGCAGGCGGAACCAGTCAATGATCTTCACCGCCTCCCGTTCATCCCAGTGATACGGGAAGGATCCGCTCTGGTATGCTTCCCAGTCCTTCAGGAACCTCTGACAGGCCCACTTGTGTTTTCTGCCGGAAACGATCCGGCCGGAAATGCAGTCATGCGCATATTGCAGGATCGTTTCAGATGGCACCAAATTCTGATTCAATCTGTTCCTCCTGCTGCTTCTGCTTCGTTGCCGCCCACTTCAGCCGGCTGTTGATCGTCAGACCGCACTGGTCTGCAAACTTCCGGAACTGGTCGGCATACTTGATCTGCACATTTATGAGCGGATTTTCTTTTTCTCCGGATGGACTCGGAACGGTCAAGGGCTGTCCCCGTAGCGCCTTTGTCGCTTCACAATATTTACTGTACGCATTGCAGTACGCGACAAGATTACAAATATCAAGCCGCCCGACAATGTCCATTTTTTTCAAATCGGGAACAACCCTCTTCCATTCTTTCTTTGCTTTCGTGTCGTTCAGGTCCTGAGGCAGTCTGTCCAGGTCGGAAGGATCCTGGACGATCATGGAAGACTGCGCTGCCTTCTCGGCCCGGAGCTTCTTTGTCATGTTGCCCGACTGCATCTCGAGCACTTTTCGCGTTTTTCCCATGATTTTTGCCCGTTTCTCCCAGAAATTGCTCAAAAATGGTCGAAATTGCCCATTTTATTCAGAAATTTGCAAAAAGAAACC
>JAFOML010000057.1 GCA_017425345.1 Eubacterium sp.
CAGCGATCCTACGTAATGGCCGATGTGAAGGCGTCCGGTCGGGCGGTCGCCGGTCAGTATGATTTTTCCCATGATTGTATTTCTCCTATATATATTTAGTCAAATAAGCATCTCAGCAAGTTCCATCGCAGCCTCTTCCCGTGCGCGGGAATCCATCCAGACGAGATCGTAGATCAGAGGATCCCGGATCAGATGCTCCCACACGGTCTGCGTCGCCTGCACAAACCGTTCTTCCAGCGGAATCTCCTCTTCGATCAGCGGGCAGCGGTACGGCAGGTCCATATCGTTATACAGCAGGATCAGCTCGCCGTCTTCCGTCAGATGCGGCAGCAGCGGAAACGTCCTGCACTGCAGCGGCCTCTGCTCTCTTGGGCAGTGCGGCGGCTCCATGCACTTGACGTAGTAAACCTTCCCCTTCCAGGAATCCGGGAACTCGTAATCCTCGGCGCGTTCCTCGCTCCAGGACAGCCAGGTCTCCTTCCGGCTGTGGATCTTCTCCTCCCCGGGGAGCAGGTAGATCCCCATGTCGTCTTCGATGCGGCCGCAGCAGATCGAGCCACAAAGTCTTCCGCAATCATAATCCACCGGTGACACTCTGTCAAGCAGCCGGTAAATCGCCCGCCACGTCCGGGCGCGCGTCGTTCCTTTCAGCATCAGAGACTCCTTAGTTGAATCCGAAGATTCTCTGTCCGGCCTTGTACACGAGCGTGCAGAAGCCGTTCATGAATTTACTGTTCTTGGTCACGCCCCAGCCCATGATGCGGTGCTTGATCCTGCGGTAAGCCCACGGATCCTGCTCTTTGATATCCGCCCAGAGCGCATCCTTCTTCCTGCGGTTCTCTTCGGTTCCGGAGCGGATGCAGAGGATCGAACTGATCGCCGTGATGATCTCAAAGTAGTTGAGAAGGTAAGCCCGAAGCCTGGGTTCTTCCACGTGTTCCAGATCCACGTCGGTCATCATGCGCCGGTTGACGAGCAGCTGCTGGTCGATGCGGCTGATCATAATCTTCTCATTGACGGACTGATCCTCTCTTCCGATGAAGTACCGGTAGAAGTCCACGTCCAGATAGTACAGCTTCCGGACGCAGCGCATCGGTACGTACGCGTAAAGGTTATCCACGTAGAACGTGTGCAGCGGCAGATCCAGTCCGGATTCCCGGAGCAGCTCTGTCCGGTAGATCAGCGCGTGCATCAGAAGATAGTGTCCCACCGGAAACTTTCCGACCCGGTCCCAGCCGATGATCTGACCTGCCGGGATCGACCTGCGGTATTCCACGACCTTCTTATGCCTGGCGCCCTGCTTCTCATAGACGTAATTGGAAACCATCATATCCACGTTGCGGTCGCCCTCGGCAAATGCCTGCAGCGTCTCCAGAACCTTCTTGTATGCTTCCGGATCGACCCAGTCGTCGGAATCCACGACTTTAAAATAGATGCCTGTCGCGTTCCGGATGCCGGTCATGACCGCTCCTCCGTGGCCGCGGTTCTCCTGATGGATCGCCCGCACGATTCCGGGATGAGCCGCCTCGAGTTCATCTGCGATCGCAGGTGTATCATCCTTGGTCGAGCCGTCATCTACGATCAGGATCTCGACCAGGTCTCCGCCCGGCAGCAGCGAGTCAATGCAGTTCCGCATATACGCCGCCGAGTTATAGCACGGCACGGTGATCGTCAAAAGCTTCATAAAATCCTCCCTGTCTCTTGCCTATACATAATTACTATACACTAAAGCGTAGGATTCTTCAACAAAAAGCGGCCCGTTCCGAATGGAACAGACCGCTCTCGCGTCATAGGATCACTGCAGAATATCGGTCCAGTGCGCCTGACCGTACATATCTGTGAATTTATACAGGATCATGCTGTCGCCGTTATTAATTTCGATATTGCTGACCTGGATCTCCTTCGGATCGGAAACGGTCATCGTGCCAAGGCGATAGCTGTCTCTGTACTTTCCGCTGTAGGTGTAATAGTCACAGAGGAAGTAGACCCGATCCCCTTTCGAGAGCGAAGGCAGCGACTTGGCCTCCGTCGGTGTCACATCCTCGTCGTAGTCGTAGTTCACGCCCACGATCTCCCCGTAGCCCGAGTCATCGGTGAACTGCACGACCAGATTCGCGCGCTGGTCGTTCACCTTGGCCGGAACATATCCGGTGATAATAAAGGTCCCGTCATTCTTCTCAAGCGTGTCGGTATGGTAGTATGCCACGACCTGATTGTTGATCGCCACCCAGTCGTTCGCGGTATCCGGCAGCAGGTTTCCATCGTCATCGAAATCATAGACGTTATCCAGACCGAGTTCGATATAGCCCTCGCCATCGTCGAAATACATGGCCTTATCCGCGGTCTCGACCATGCTCCACTGCTCCTCGCTGAGAGAGATCACCGTGTCGCCGCTGCTGTTCTGCGTCCATTCCAGATCCTCATCCGTGATGCGGTTCTCCGAAATGTATTCTGCTGCGGTTTCGGCATCGATCTCGCCTTCTGTCAGGAACTTCGTGTTCTTATTCGTCAGACCGTCAAGCCCGAGTGAGCCATAATCCGAGACACCGCCGGAGAGCAGCAGGTTCAGAAGCTGTGACATGTCGGAGCTGCTCAGGCCGCCGTAGCTCGTGGAGCCGCCGGAGCTTCCGGAGCCGCCAAGCAGGCTGCCGAGGTCGATCGTGCCGCCGGAACCACCGGAACTTCCGGAGCTTCCGAAGATGCTCGGGAAGGAGTTGGAACCGCCGCTGACCATCTGGCCGCCGGCCGACATCTGCGCAAAGCTCTTGATACAGGACGTGTAGCTGTCATCCATCTCGATCTTCTGGTAGGTCGAACTCATGGAATCCACCGACCGCAGGCTGCGGTACGGGAAGTAGATGGACAGTCCGTACGCGTTCGTCATGTTGCTCGAAGTCTTGTTGTACTTGACCGCGTCCAGCAGAACCTCTTTCAGGCTGTTGCTCTCTTTCGTATCCAGCGCTGAGGCGAAGTGGACAAAGTCGATCTGATCCAGCGCCGACGTCCTTGCGAACTCTCTGCATCCGCTTCTGGCGGTCGCGACCGTCTTGTACTCGCCGTTCTTGATGAGACTTGTCGTGGAGGATCCAAAGGTCTTCAGTGCTGCCGGGCCCGTCTGTGAAAGCTCTGCCAGGTCTACGACGGAAAGCGTCGTCTGCTGGCCGGCGCACTTCTGGCCACACTTGGCCACAAAATCATCTACGATCATCTTCCCCAGCTCCAGCGTACTCGTAGACGTGTTGCGGTTCAGAGCGGTGAGCCAGTTGGTGTAGTACCAGCCGATACCGGGCTCGGTCTCCTCGCTGGCGATCAGGTAGTCCGCATAGGTGCTGAGCGCCTGCGCATTCTCATAGGTTGCCATCAGGCACGCGTCAAAACCGATGAAATCGAACGTCGTCTTAGCGTCCTTGATCGCCTGGCGGATCTCGCTCAGACTCATGGCATCGCCGTTGCCGTAGTTCTCATCGTATCCGTATCCGTTCACGGAGCCGGAGCCGTGATCCCAGAGGATCAGCTGGCGCCGGTTCGCCGGGAAGTTCTTGTTGCAGTATTTAATGAAGGTCGTCAGCGTCTCCGGGTCCGTCATGGCGCCGGTCCCCGCCTTATCGATCAGTTTGATGAACTTGCCGTTCTTGATCTGGTAGACCTGATTGTATTTGTTGCTGATGACGCTGTTCCGCCATCTCTTACAGCCGCCGGTATAGACGATCAGGTTGATATTATCACCGACCTCCGCATTCAGCATCTCGTTCAGGTCGTTCGTCGCCATCGCCGAACGGGACTCCAGGTCGGTACCGCACATGTAGACCATGAGGGTGATCTCATCTTTTCCATTCCCCTTGATCGTCGTAAACTTGTCTCTGGCCTTGCTGGAAACCTCTGTGTTCAGCTTGCCGCAGTTGGATCCCTCGACCCATCCGCTGGAAACGCCGCTGCTGGAATTCAGCGTGTTGATATAGCTGGTCATGTCGCCGCTGCCGCCGCCGAACAGGCTGCCGCCGCTGCCGCCTCCAAACAGGTTGCCGCCTCCGAAGAGCATGGCAACGATTACGACGATGATGCCGAGGCAGCCGATGCCGCCTTTCGTCCGCATGCCGCCACCGCCGCTTCCGCCGCTGCTTCCGCCGGAGCTCCCAAGGCCGCCGCCGAAGGGCTTGCCGCTTCCGGAGAAACCATGACCGCCGCCGACCGGTTTGGCGCCGCCAACGCCGGATCCGCGTCTGCCGACGCTGCCGGACCCGGTTACCGTCTTTCTTCTCGCTCTTGGTCTGTTCTGCATATACGCCTCCATACTTACTTCCCGCAGAGGCCATTAAGGCCGC
>JAFOML010000058.1 GCA_017425345.1 Eubacterium sp.
AGCTGTCAGCCTGCCCATGATGCAGCGCCGCCTCGGACTCTCGTCCGTAAATGCAGGAGGCCTTTGCCGTTCGTACTGCATGGCAGCTGCAAGCCCCCACTTCAAATTTGCGTCAGCAAATTAAGTGGCGGGTAGTTGACTAGGCATCATTCCCGGCCGATCGCACTCTCCCGTGTCAGCATTCGCACGGCATATTCCATGAACTTCTCTGCCGCTGGTGACTGGCGGCGGTTCCTCGCATACGCGATCCCGAACGTCACATATGCTGGCGGATCCAGCGGTATGATAGTCAGCTGGTCCTTCCAGAGCGTCGTACAGAGCTCGTTCATGATGCTCATGCCGAGGCCTGCCCGAATCATGCCCATCATGACCGGATTCTCCATCGTGGAGAACTTGATATCCGGTTTGATATGATGCTTTGTGAGCAGTTCCTCCACGTCCACATCGTGTCCGAGCGCAGGCATGATAAAGTCTTCCTGTTCGCAGTGATCGAGAGGATAGGTATCGCGGTCCGCCAGAGGATGATCGTTTGCTAAAACCGCCACCATCCGGTCCTCCGCAAGCGGAATCCACTCACAGTCCATCGCTTCCGTATAGGTCAGGAACCCTATATCCGCAGTGCCCTCGTTGATCCACTCCATCATCTCCTGCTGGATCCCCTCCATCAGGTTGATCTCGATCCCGGGATAGTCCTCGCGGAACTTCCGGATTACAGAAGGCAGCCAGTAGGTCGCCACGCTCGGATAGGAAGAGATCGTCACACTTCCTACTGTCATTCCGTTGATATCCGACGCTTTCTCATAGATCGCGGTTTCATCTGCGATAAACCGTTGAATCTCCGGAAGGATGCGTTCTCCTTCCCGGGTAAGCGAGACGCCTTTCTTGGTACGGTCCAGCAGTTTAAATCCAAGATCGTCTTCCAGCGCTGTGACCAGCTGGCTGACGCCAGATGGGGTATAACCCAGCTCATCTGCAGCAGCGGTCAGGCTTCCGCACTGCGCTGCGCTTAAGAATGCCTTACATCTTGCGGTTTCCATACGTCTCTCCTTATTTAAGTTTTACTAAAGGATATATTAATATTTTACAGTTTTACTTTTTACTTTGTCAAGTATATAGTATATGCGAAAACCAGACGGTACAGGCCGTCTGGTTGCTTTTTTGTAGATTTTGTTCTCATCAAAGATAAAGATGCGTCACCACCATCGCCCAGAATGGCAGGGAAGCCATGGACAGCAGCGTCGTCAGCGCCACGCCTTCCGCCATGCGCGTCGCGTTCTTGTGCTCGCGCGCCGCCATCGCCACCGCGATCACCGCGCACGGAAACGCCGCGGCAAACACCAGGATCAGCTTCGACTTGTCCGTGATCGGGAGCCAGTGTACCGCCAGAAGCGTCAGCGCAGGAATTCCCATCACGTTGAACAGAGAGGCCAGCATCAGCTTCACGTTGCGGAGAAGCTTCCGTATGCTGCTTCGGCCGAGCTGTACGCCGACGACCATCATGGAGAGCGGTACGGTCGCGTCACCGACCATATTCAGAAAATCTATGACTCCGCCCGGAAGCGTGATACCGAGCGCGAGCATCACCATTGCAACGACCGATACGATCATGCAGTTGTTCCACATGCCGCGGAACGTGTCCATCAGCTTCGGCCGCTTTCCCTCTCCGGAATTCAGCTGGATCACCATGATGAAATAGAGGTAGATGCCGAGGACGATATTCTCCATCGCCATGTAGAAGAAATATTCATTTCCAAACAGCATCTTGGTGACCGGAAATCCCATGAAGCCCGTATTGACGCCGGAGATGATGACGATCAGGACGCCCCATTCCGAGCGGGGTTCGTAGCGGATCAGCTTCAGAAACAGGATCGCGACCGGCCATTCCACCAGAAAGAAGATCAGCGATCCGATCATGACCTCGGCGACGACCCGCATCGTCTCGGCATCCAGCGTATTGGAGATGATGGATGTCATGATCATGCAGGGCATCGTGATGTCCAGCAGGATGTTGATTAGGTACTGATTGGCGCTCTCTGGGATCCGTCCCAAGCGGTTTGCGACGAATCCGATGACGACCAGCAGAAAGATGGTAAGTACTTTCGTAAATATGATTCCCATAGCACCTCGTTATGACAGACCCGGTCTCTCGGCCGCCCGCTTCTCTTCCCGGTCAAGGGCCGCATTCCGTTTTACGATCCGGATTTTGTTCTCATATTTCTCGCGCTTTTCTGTCTCGCCAAGCGCTTCGTAGATCTCTACGAGCTCCTGCATCACATCGGCATTGCTCGGGGACAGTTTCAGCGCTTCCAGGAAGCATGCCTCCGCCTCCGCTGCGTCACCGAGTCCCTTGTAGGCCTCGCCGAGATAATACCAGAGCGGCCACCACTGGTTGAACCGCTTGTCCTTCCGGTATGGTGACAAAATCTCGATTCCCTCGTTAAAGCTCCCGCGAAGCACCGCGTTATAGCCGTTCTCGATGATGCAGGGCAGCTCCAGCTGTTTCATGAGGCCCCGGATCTCGTCGCGGAGTTCATGGGTCTCCGGATTCTCCACATCATCCCTGGTCAGCTCCATAAAGTGCCCCCAGGTCAGGCTTGCCTTCACGTAGAGCCCCAGATTCACGTAGCCGAAGCCCAGGAAATAGAAGCCCATGGCAAATCCCGGATCGGCCAGCGTCAGCTTTTCGAACGCCTCCAGAGAGTCCGCCTTGAACCGTCCGACGTATTCGGGGTCTTCGCCCTCGCCGCGCTCGTAGGCGTCCTTGCAGGCGCGGCCGTAGCAGTACAGCGCGTCCGTGCTCTGCGGATCGATCTGGATCGCGGCGCGGAAGTAGATGCAGGCGGTCTCGTGATCGCCGTTTGCCGCCAGATCTACGCCTTCTTTGAGGAGCGGTTTGACAAAATCTTTCGTGAACGTCCTCTCAATATATGCAATATAATTATCCCGGTAACGGAAGTTGATATCGCAGCCGATGACATACGCCATGTTTTTGGCGATCATGACGGTAGAGATGCCCTTCGACAGCTCATCCATGCGGATAGGCACCGGAACCCCGGTCAGAATGTCTGCGACGCCTGCTTTCGCGAGGTAGTTGTCGGAAAGCTCATCAAACAGGAGCTCCTTGTCCAGCCGCGGGATCAGATAGATCCCGATCCGGTCTTTCTTTTCTTCAAACTGTTCGTTTTTTTCTGTATTCATCCAATCTCCCAGCCTTGCTTGTAAAATCGTTTGACGACATCCGGATTGAGCGTCTGTACCATATCAAAGGAAAGCTGCTGCTGCGCGCGCATGCTGATGCCGTCACACTGCGCTTCGAACCGCATCGCAAACTGATACAGGATACGGTACAGCTCTTCCTTCTTATGGTAGGTATGATGATATCCCTTGGAATAATAGAAGTCTGCAAGCCGCTCATAGAAGTGGAACGGCAGGAATCCCAGCTCCCGGATCAGAAGCTCCAGAGTCCCTTCGAATCCGCCCCGGTTGTGGAACAGATCCAGCACTTCATCGATCATCTTCAGCTTGACCAGATCCACCGCGGACATATAGTCATTCGAGATCACCTCATAGGGCGCCTTATCCCGGTAAACATAACCGTGTACGGCAGCATCCCGCCGGATCGGTGTCCCGCGCAGAAGCTTCAGAAAACCGAGCTGCAGGTTGTGCGCGCCGGCTTCATATGCAATGTTAAAGGACTGCGCGAATGACGGATACGTCTCAAACGGCAGGCCTGCGATCAGATCCACGTGCACGTGGCAGTTGCCCAGGCTGACCAGCTCCTTTACGGCCGATACGACCTTCATCGCTCCGCCGGATCTTTGGATCTCCTGCAGTGTGTACGGATTGGCAGACTGAATTCCGGCCTCGAACTGGAACAGACCGTCTCTGGCCTTCTTCAGGATGCGGAACGAATCTCCATCCAGCATGTCCGCGCAGATCTCGAAGTGGAAGTTCGTCACACCGTTATCCTTTTCGATCAGGAACTGCCAGATCTCGTTGGCGCGCGCCCGGTCATAGTTGAAAGTCCGGTCGACGAATTTAACCTGCCGGACCTTTTTGAACAGAAGGTATCCGAGATCCCGCTTCACACGTTCCATGGACATGGTCCGCACACTCTGTTCATTCGCCGAGAGGCAGTAGGAACAGTGGAACGGGCAGCCCCGCATGGACTCATAATAGATGATGCGGTCGGTCTCCACTTCCAGATAGGTATATGGGAACGGCAGCTTGTCCATGTAGATCAGCGCGCCTGCCGGCGTCTCAAGGATCTGCTCCCCTTCCCGGTATGTCAGGTTTTCCACCTTGCTGAAATCCGGTTTTTCTTTCAGCAGCTCCGTCAGGAACTGCTGAAACGGTTTTTCTCCTTCTCCCCGGATGATATAGTCGATCCAGGGATTCTCCTCCATGTATTCACGGCTGTCGAAGCTGACTTCCGGGCCTCCGAGCACGATCTTCATGGAGGGCCGCGCTTTTCGGAGATCTGCGGCAATAGTCCTGATCTGCTCGATATTCCAGATATAGCAAGAGAAGCAGAGCAGATCATATCCGCCCCGCAAAATCTCCGCATATATATAATCCCTACTGTTATTGATCGTAAACTCCTGCAGATACACTTCCACGTCCATCTCCGACGCGATACCATACAGGTACTTCAGCGAGAGATTGGTGTGAATGTATTTCGCATTCAGAGTTGTGAGCAAGATCTTCATTAGAGCATCCGAAACCTTTCATCCTTCAGCATTCCGGTATCCTCCATCGCCCGGCGCAGCTTGGCCAGCATGGCTTCCTTGTCCTCTGGCAGATTGCCCTTCAGGGACAGGTAATTCGACGCATGGTTGCTGCGGAAGACGCATGGCTTCTCCGGATTTGCATTCTCAAGCAGGAGGTAGGTCTCGGCGACGACCTCTTCCGGGGTCAGGAGCTCCATCTCTCCGCTTTCGATCTTTTCTGTGATAGGTGCGCGCGGATCCAGCATCAGCGTCAGAAGCGCCACATAAGAGGCATTCAGACGGCTGATCATCTTTCCGCTTTCGATCGCATGCTCGCGCCAGCCGGCCTTTCCGGCCAGACCGGAGATGAACGTCACCGACGCTTTGATGCCTGCGTCTTCGATCCGGTGCACGGCTTCGATGAGCTGTTCGCTGTTCACGCCTTTGTGAATCTCCCGAAGGACCGCGTCACTCCCGGACTCCGCGCCGATGTAGATGATGCGCACGCCCTTCCGGGCAAGCTCCGCGAGCTCTTCCGGCGTCTTGTGCAGCACATCCTTGGCATTGCCGTACACGTTGACCTGCCGGCATTCCGGGAACAGCTCCGCGATCCGGTCGAGGATCCGGACGAGCTTGTGGTTTGCAAGGCACAGCGCATCGCCGTCACACAGGAACATCCGCTCCACATACCGGTACATGCGCCGCGCGTCTTCCAGATCTTCAAGGACGTCCTCGATCTTCCGGACGTGGAACTGCTTATCCTTGAACATGCTGCAGAACGTGCATTTATTATGGGTACATCCCACCGTCACCTGCACCAGGAGGCTGTAAGCCTCGCTGGGCGGCCGGTATATGTCACCTTCGTATCTCATAAAAATCCTTACATTCTCTCCGGAGCATGCATGCCGAGCAGAGCCAGACCTCTCTTGATGCCGTTCTTCGCAGCGATCGTCAGAGCAACCTTGGCGATACGTTCATTCTCATCGTCCGCGAGAATGTGCTCGTCATGGTAGAAGCGGTTGTATGCCTGCGCGATGTCTACCACGTGGCGCGTGATCAGAGACGGTTCGTATCTGTCTGCAGCCTCGTGTACGACGTTCGGCAGTTCATAGAGCAGTCTCGTGAGCTCGAACGCGCTCTTGCTGGTGATCTTGCTGTAATCGATATCACCGGAAGCAGCCTTGGCGCATACTTCCTCTCCGGCCTTTCTCATGACGCTGCAGCAGCGCGCATGCGTGTACTGTACGTACGGACCGGTTTCTCCGTCGAAGTTCAGGACCTTATCCCACTTGAAGACGTAGTCCTTGATACGGTTGTTGGAGAGCTCCTGGAAGATGACCGCGCCGATACCGACCTGATGCGCGACGTCTGCGATAAATGCCTCGTCTGCGTTCGGGTTCTTCTCCGCGATGATCTCCTTGGTCTTCTCAACTGCTCTGTTCAGCACGTCCTCCAGGAATACGACTCTGCCGGCACGTGTGGACATCGTTCCGTCTTCCATGCTGACCATGCCGAACGGTACGTGTACGCAGTCCTTGTAGCACTCGTAGCCGAGCAACTCCAGAACCTTCCACAGCTGCTGGAAGTACAGGTTCTGCTGGGTCGCAACGACGTACAGGTTCTTGTGGAAATGATAGTGCTCGGCACGATAAACGGCCGTAGCGATATCTCTGGTGATATACAGAGTGGAACCGTCGCTCTTGGTGATCAGGGCCGGCGGCATGTTCCACTGGTCCAGGTTCACGATGTTTGCGCCGCGGGACTCTTCTAACAAATTCTTTGCCTTCAGCTCCTCGATAAAGCGCGCCATCTTATCCGTATAGAAGGACTCTCCGTCGATCTCGTCGAACTCGATCTCCAGCATGTCATATACGCGGTTGAACTCGCGCAGAGACTCTTCAGAGAACCACTTCCACAGACGAACTTCCTCTTCTTCGCCGGCTTCCAGCTTAACGAATGCAGCTCTCGCCTCATCCTCCAGTTCCGGATGCTTGTCAGCCTCGACGTGGAACTTGGTGTACAGGCCGAGCAGCGTAACGATCGGCTCTCTGCGGACATCCTCTTCATTTCCCCACTTGCGGTAAGCGACGATCATCTTGCCGAACTGTGTTCCGTAGTCTCCGACGTGGTTCAGACGGACGACCTCATAGCCCAGCGCACGGTAGATCAGGTTGATCGCATTACCGATAACGGTACTTCTGATATGACCGATGTGGAACGGCTTTGCAATATTCGGAGAGGAGAAGTCGATCGTGATGACCTTTCCCGCGCCCTCGTTCGAAGTGCCGTAATGCTCGTAATCCAGCGCTTCTGCAAGCGTTGCTCTGGTATACTCCTCCGCATCGATAAACATGTTCACGTATGCGTTGACCTGCTCGACCTTCTCGAACAGCTCATTGCTCTTGATCGCTTCCGCGATATCCGCGGCGATCATCTGCGGCGCCTTGCGGTACAGCTTGGCCAGCTTGAAGCACGGGAATGCATAGTCGCCCTTGGACTTATCCTGCGGCACTTCTACCATCTTCGCGATCTCTTCGCGGGACAGATCCGGCACCTGCGCTGCGATAATGTCAATAATTTTTTCTCTGTAGTTGATCATATAAAACTCCTTGTTTATTTATTCTTTCTTCAGTTTGATGACAGTCACGCCGTCGCCGCCTTCATTATAGTTACCGGCGCGGTAAGATGCAACATGTTTATTCTTCTTCATGGCCTGCCGGAGTCCGTTTTTCAGGATTCCTTCTCCTCTTCCGTGGATCACGGTAACTTCCGGGAGTCCGGCCATAAAGGCATCGTCAATATATTTTTCCAGATCCATGCGCGCGCTGTCCAGATTCTCGCCCTGCACATTCAGCGTAAGGCTGACGGACTGCGCCTTGCTGCGGTACATCTTCCCGTAGCTCGCGCGGGAAGGCGCTCTTGCCTTGGTCTTCTTTCCGTCGACGATCAGCATGATGTCTGAAAGCTTTACATTCATCTTCATGATGCCCATCTGCACGGTCAGCTCACCTTTTTCATCCGGAAGAGATACGATCTCTCCATTCTGATCCAAAGACAGAATGCGCACCATGTCTCCAACCTTCAGCTGATCCGCTGTGACCGGTTTATTATTCACCTGTCTGACCAGATGCTCCGCATACTTGGATTCCTTTTCCTTGAGCTTCTTCCGGCTCTGATCGAATCCCTTGTTCCGGGCGCCCATGCTGTCCAGCTTATTCAGCTGCCTGAGCTCCTTCTGGACCTCGTTTGCGGTGTCTCTGGCATCCCGGAGGATCTCCCGGGCTTCCGCGCGCGCGTCTGCCAGCAGTTTATCCTGCTGTTTTTTCTGCTTTTCCTGTAATCGTCGGAACTCCTCTTCCTGCCGTTCCATCTCCGCTCGGATCCTGGCCGCATCGGCAAGATCGGCTTCCGCCTTCTTCTTATCCGCCTCGATCGCCGTGATGACTTCCTCAAAGGCCAGGTCACCCTGTTCGATCAGCTGGCCTGCCCGCTCGATGATTTCCTCTCCGAGTCCGAGCTTGTGCGAGATCTCGAACGCGTTGGATCTTCCCGGTGTTCCGATGATCAGATGGTAGGTCGGGCTGAGAGTCTCCACATTGAATTCCATGGATGCGTTCTCCACATCATCAGTGGAGAGCGCGAACTTTTTCAGTTCCGTGTAGTGCGTCGTAGCGACCGTGCTCGCTCCCCGGGCAAGCAGTTCTTCCAGAATCGCGATCGCCAGCGCGGCGCCTTCCGTCGGATCGGTTCCGGCGCCAAGCTCGTCCAGCAGGATCAGGACACCGGGGCCTGCCTTGCCGGTGATCTCCACGATATTCTTCATGTGAGAAGAAAACGTGGAAAGGCTCTGTTCGATACTCTGCTCATCGCCGATATCCGCAAAAACATCCCGGTAGATCGGGATCACACTCTCCGACGACGCCGGAATGTGCAGTCCGCTCTGCGCCATCATGGAAAGAAGTCCCAGCGTTTTCAGCGTTACGGTCTTTCCGCCTGTGTTCGGTCCGGTGATCACCAGCGTATGGTATTCCCCGCCGATTCCGGCAGTGATCGGAACGACCTTCTTCGGATCCAGCAGCGGGTGTCTTCCCTCTTTGATCAGCAGCTCTCCGTGCTCACTGATCTTCGGTTCCTCTCCCTTCATGGAAAGAGAGAGCTTTCCCTTGGCCATGATATAATCCATCTGGACCAGGACCTTCTGGTTGTTGATGATCGCTGTCGCAGATTCGCCGACCCGGTCGGAGAGTGACTGCAGAATGCGCTGGATCTCGCGCTGTTCCGCCATCTCCAGCTCCCGCAGCTCATTATTCATGTTGACGATCGTCTGCGGCTCGATGAACAGCGTCGCTCCGGCGCGGGACTGATCGTGGATAATGCCTGGGAACCGGCTGCGGTGCTCCTGTTTGACCGGAATAACATACCTGCCGTCCTTGATCGTAACGATCGCATCCTGCAGATAAGGCTTGTTGGCAGAGCTGTTCACCATCTGATTGAGACGGCTGCGAATCGATTCATTCATCCGCAGGATCGCGCGTCTCGTGTTCCGAAGCTCCGGCGATGCGTTATCTGCCATCTCGTCTTCCGACAGGACACACCGGTCGATCTCTTCCTCCAGCCTGGGATTGGTCGTCAGGACCTCTGCAAGAGACTGCAGGATCGGAAGATCCGGCACATCGGACTTCAGAAAGTTCAGGACACCCGAAGCAGCCGCCAGATCAAAATGGACCTGCAGCAGCTGTTTCATCGTGAGACATCCGCCCTTTCGGCAGAAACCGGCGAGGCCGGCGATGTCAAACAGACCGCCGGTCGGCAGCGGGCCTTTATGTACGATAAGGTCAACCGCCTCCGTGGTTGACCTTAATTCTTCTGCAATGATGCGCGGATCTGTCTGGGGAACCAGATCGGCCGCCATCTGCCTGGACATGCTGCAGCCGGTCTGTGCCTCCAGAAGTTCTCTTATTCTACCATATTCAAGTGTGCTGATTGCCTTATCATTCATGTTCTCTGCGCAGTTTCTCCAGCTCACTCTTCAGCTGGATGTTCTCCATCTGCAGATCGAAAATCTGATTCTCGTATTCTGCAACTTTATCTTCCAGCTGTTTATACTTCTCGCCGTCCTTCTGATTGGACATCTTCAGTTTGTCCATGACTTCCTTGGACTGCTTGTAGTTCTTCTTCGCATCTTCCCAGAGCTTGATGTAGTGCGCGGAATCGCGCTCCAGCTGCTGGTTGGCGACGCGGAGACGCTCCATCTCATCCTGCTGATCGAAGTACTCCTCCGCAATGTTGATCGATGTGAGGACGGCGATCGCGCTGGTGCCGTTCCGCTCTACGACCTTGGAGATCAGGTGCATCCGGTCGTCCACGTATTCCGCGATCTTCTGGATATCTTCCTCACTCTTGTCGCCTGTAATGTGGTAGGTCTGGCCATAGATTCTTACGTCTACTGTCTCTCCCATGTCTTTACCTCTCTCTCCTACGAGCTTGCGTTATAGTTTATCAGTCACGCAGTGCCGCGCCGAATTTTTCAGCGAGCATCGCGACGACCTGTTCCTGAACACTGTCAACTTCCTTATCGGTCAAAGTCTTCGTATTATCTCTGTAAGTCAGGCTGAATGCCACGCTCTTCTTATTTCTGCCGACCTGAATGCCGCGGTATACGTCGAACAGCTGGATATCTTCCAGAATATCGGCTTCCATCGCCTTTACCGCTTCCTCGATACGTCCGATCTCCAGATCTTCATCGACGATCAGCGCCATATCTCTGGATGTGGACGGGTAAATGGGCGGATGCTGGTATACGACCTCACGGTCAGAGAACTCGACGATCGTGTCGAAGAACAGTTCTGCCGTGTAGACGCGGGTTCCGATGCCGTAGTTCTCCGCAACATCCGGGTGAACCTCACCCATGATACCGAGTTCCACTTCCTCGCCAAACTTTCCGATCGTCTGGATACGCGCGCAGCGACCCGGGTGGTAGAGTCCGTACTCAGATTCTGTGACAAAGCGCAGGTTTTTGACGCCCAGCTTGTCCAGCAGCGCCTGAATCATGCCCTTCAGCGTAAAGAAGGTCTCGCCTTCCCCGTAGCATCCGATGCAGAGGTTGTAGGACTCATCCGGAAGCGCATGCTCTTCCATCAGGTTCTTCATGAAGACGATTCCCATCTCGTAAGCGCGCAGGCCCGGGATGTTTCTGGCGTAGTTCCGGCTCAGGACATCCAGCATGCCCGGCATCAGGATCGTACGGAGCGCGGAGGTGTCCTCGCCCATCGGATTGATGATCTCCACAAAGTTGCGTTCGATGGAATCCTCCGGAATCTGCAGCTTATCCAGAATCTTATTATTTGAGAAGGAATAGGTCTGGATCTCATTCGCTCCCATTCCGCAGAGCGTTCTTCTGGTCAGCACACGCAGATCCCAGTCTTCCGGGAATCTTGCGCTGGATGCGGTATCCGGAAGAGTCATCGGCAGATTGTCATATCCGTACATTCTGGCGACCTCTTCCACGTAATCGACCTCTTCCAGCAGATCCTGACGAACTGTCGGCGGTGTGACGATCATCTCGTCGCCTTCTCCTTCGACCTTCATCTCCAGGCTCTCCAGATAACCCACCATCTGTTCACGCGGGATATCAGTTCCGAGCACCTTGTTGATGCGGCTGACACGCGCGGTCACGACCGGCGCGTGCACCGGTTCCGGATAAACGTCAATGGAGCCGTCTACGACCTTGCCGCAGTCCAGAAGCTCTACCAGCTTACAGACGCGGTCTGCCGCTGCTTCGCAGAGGTTCGGGTCGATGCCCTTCTCATAACGTCCGGATGCTTCTGTGCGCAGTCCCAGTTTCTTCGCTGTCATGCGGACACTGGATCCGAGGAAGTTCGCGGACTCAATTACGACGGTGTTGGTATCCGGCAGGATCTCCGAATTCAGTCCGCCCATGATGCCGGCTACGCCGACAGGCTTCTCCGCATCGTTGATCATGAGCATATCATCTTCCAGAACACGTTCCACACCGTCCAGCGTGGTGAACACCTCGCCTTCCTTTGCGGTGTCAACGATGATCTTCGCTCCGGCAAGGCTCTTGATATCAAACGCATGCATCGGCTGTCCGTACTCCAGCATGACGAAGTTCGTGATGTCGACCATATTGTTGATCGGACGCATTCCGGCAGCCATCAGACGCTTCTGCAGCCACCAGGGCGACTGCTCCACGCGGACGTCCTTGATGATTCTAGCGGTGTACCGCTTGCAGAGCGGGGAACGGATCTCCGCGCTGATGTAGTCCGAAGCCTGTTCATCGGTCTTCTCACACTCGGTATCCGGGTAACGCATCTTCTCTCCAAAGGTAGCGGCTGCCTCTCTTGCCATGCCCAGCATGGACAGGCAGTCCGGGCGGTTCGGCGTGATCTCAAAATCGATCACGCTGTCCTTGAGCTCCAGAGCATCTGTGATCTCTTCTCCAAGGTGGTCGTCCCAGTTTCCGGGAAGGATCCAGATTCCGTCCTTCGAAAACATCGGCGCCACTTTATCATCATATCCAAGTTCCTGGGCGGAACAGAGCATTCCGATGCTCTCCACGCCGCGGAGGGAACCCTTATGGATGTCCACACCGCCTTCGACCTTCGGCTGTCCGTGCAGCGGTCCCGGGATATGGCTTCCATCCATGGCAACCGGGACAAAAGCACCTTCAAAAACGTTGTCTGCGCCCGTCACGATCTGCACCGGCGCTTCTCCGCCGACATTGATCTGGCAGACGACCAGCTTGTCCGCATCCGGATGCTGCTCGATCTTATCGATCCTGCCGATCACGACGCCGCTGATTCCACAGCCGATCTCGGTGCAGGTCTCCAGGTTCGATCCCGACATGATCATCCGGTCACAGAACTCGCTGACCGGTACGTTTACATCTACATAATCTTTTAACCAGTTTACTGATACAATCATCCAAGGCCTCCTTACTTGAACTGACGGATGAATCTCATATCATTCTCGTAAAGAAGTCTGATATCATCGATTCCGTACTTCAGCATCGCGATTCTCTCCACGCCCATACCAACGGCGAATCCGGTATATTTCTCCGTGTCTACGCCGCCGTTTCTGTGCACGGCAGGGTGCGTCATTCCGCAGCCCAGGATCTCGATCCATCCGCTGCCCTTGCATACGTTACAGCCCTTGCCTCCGCACTTGAAACAGGAGACGTCCATCTCTGCACTCGGTTCCGTGAACGGGAAGTGGTGCGGACGGAACTTGGTTCTAGTCTCAGGACCGAACAGCTGCTTAGCCATATGGTCTAAGGATCCCTTCAGGTCAGCCATTGTGATATTCTCACCGATCACCATCATCTCGACCTGATGGAAGGTCGGAGAATGCGTGGCATCCGGGGTATCGCAGCGGAAGCAGCGGCCGGGGATCACGATCTTATACGGAAGCGGAAGATCCTTCTCCGCGCGGACCTCTCCAGAGGAGGTGTGCGGACGGAGAACGATGTCCTTATCCACATAGAACGTATCCGTCATATCTCTGGCCGGATGGAATTCCGGAGAGTTGAGACCGTCAAAGGTGTTGAAAACGGTATCCACTTCCGGGCTTTCATAAACTGCATAGCCCATGGAGCGGAAGATCTCCACGATCTCATCGATCGTCTGTGTGATCGGATGCTCTACCCCGATCGTCACCTGGACGCCCGGTTCGGTAACATCGATCTTCTCCGCCTTAAGTCTTGCCTTCTTGGCCTGCTCCTTGAACTCTTCCTTGCGCTCGTTCAGCATCTTCTCAAACTGCGCTTTCGCCATATTAGCGGCCTTACCCATCTCTTTCCGCTCTTCCGGCGTCAGTTTTCCCATGCCGCGAAGGATCTGCGTCAGTTCACCCTTCTTTCCGGCAACCCGGACACGGATCTTCTCCATCTCTTCGAGTGTACCGGCTTCTGCAAGCTCTGCTCTTGCCTGTTCAATGATTGTCTGTAATTTCTCCATATTTTTACCTCTATTTGTTTCTGATGGCCTCATACATTAAAATGCCTGCTGCCACAGATGCATTCAGTGATTCCAGCTGCCCGTTCATCGGAATGCGCACGCGCACATCTGCGCTCTCGATCAAGGTCTCGCTGCACCCGTTCCCCTCGTTTCCGATCACGAGGGCAATATCTCTGTTTAGTCCTGCCTCATCGTAACGGACTGCGCCGCTGAAGCAGGTTACGGTCAGCTGTTTTCCGTGCTCATGCGCCAGGCGGATCAGTTCCGCCTCGTCCTCAGCCAGAAGGATTGGCATACGGAACAAAGACCCTGCCGCCGCCCGCACGACCTTCGGCGAATACACATCTGCCGTGCCGCGCATGCAGAGAACGGCAGCATATCCGGCGCCTTCCGCCGTACGGATGATCGTGCCGATATTCCCGGGATCCTGAAGCCGGTCCAGCACGACGAGATTGCTGCCGGTTTTCCAGATCCGTGCGGTCTCTTCCGGTCCATACTCCGGCTTCTCCACGATCGCAAGCACACCCTGACTGGTCTCCGTCTGCGCGATCCGGTCAAACAGTGCTTCCGAAAGCGTATATTCCTCACTGGAGAAAGTACCTTCCGGATAGGCGCCTTCCCGGACAAGAATCGATTCTATCCTTACACCCGAACAAAGCGCTTCCCGAATCAGGTTTTCTCCTTCGATCAGATAGCGCTTCTCTCGGTCACGATATTTCTTACGAGTCAGACGTACACAAGCCTTATAGACCCTGTTTTCTTTTGATGAAATTCTGTTTCCCATATATAGCACTAAAAAGCCGGCAGAATCACCGGCTTTTTGAAAGCTGCTAACGATCAGTTGTTATTCAGGAAGGTCGGGATATCGAACTTGGAATCGGACATATCCTCGTCTCTGGTTCCCTTGAAGATATCTTCCAGGGTAACCTCTCTGCCTTCCAGTCCGTTTTCGGTGATGATCTTCTTTGGCTTCTGCTGTTCGAGGATCTGGAAGCTGTCTTCATCTTCCACACCGTCTTCGAATCCGGTAGCGATCACGGTGATCGTGACCTCGTTATTCATCTCTTCGCTGACAGCAGCACCGAAGATCAAGATCGCTTCCTTATCCGCCTGTTCTTCTACCAGGCTGGCGATCTGGTTGACTTCCATCATGCCCAGATCGTATCCGCCGGATACGTAAAGCAGAATCGCCTTAGCGCCGTCGATCCGCGTCTCAAGAAGCGGACTCTCGATCGCTGCGGTAACCGCCTGCTTGGCGCGATCCTCGCCGGAGCCGTGTCCAACGCCCATATGTGCAACGCCGCGGTCGGTCATGACGGAACGGACGTCTGCGAAGTCTACGTTGATCAGCGCGAAGTCGGAGATCAGATCCGAGATGCCCTGTACGCCCTGACGCAGGATATCGTCTGCCATAGCGAATGCATCGACCATGGTCGTGTTCTTCTCACAATTTTCCAGCAGTTTGTCGTTCGGAACGATGACCAGGGAGTCAACGTACTTCTTCAGGAAGTTGATTCCCAGCTCTGCCTGGCTCATTCTCTTACGTCCCTCGAAGGAGAACGGCTTGGTAACGACACCTACGGTCAGGATGCCCATATCCTTAGCCGCCTTAGCAATGATCGGCGCTGCGCCTGTTCCGGTACCGCCGCCCATTCCGGCTGTGATGAAGACCATGTCGGTTCCCTCGATCATGTCTGCAATCACGTCCAGAGTTTCCTCCGCGGACTTCTGTCCGATCTCCGGATTACCTCCTGCGCCGAGACCCTTGGTGAGCTTCTCACCGATCTGAACTTTCGTCTCTGCATTGCAGCGGCTGAGTGCCTGACTATCTGTGTTTACAGCTATATATTCCACGCCCTGCAGATTTGTTTCCAGCATTCTGTTTACAGCGTTGCAGCCACCACCGCCGACGCCGATGACCTTAATTACGGCCTGATTATTCTGTTCGTTCTCAAATTGCAACATGTACACTGCCTCCTTGAATCCCATATATAGATATATTCTAGCATATTATGTCTATATTTGCACTATTTTTTTATTAAAAAGCAGGAGAAAAGGAAATATAATTATGGTCGCCCAGACTGATCGTCCCGCGGGTCGTGCCATCCTTATATAATTTATTCACAACCTTCTGCAGATTCCCGTCTTCGATCGACTTCCGCATCTGTTCCGGCGTGCCCGTTACGATGAGTGTGTCGTAAATATACGCGTTGATATAGATGCCTTCCATCTCGATCCGTTTGAAATACAGATCCCCTTCATCCATCACGGAAACCATGCCGAGGGTCTTCTCTAACGTCCGGCTCTCAACCGCCTGTACGGGCTCGCCGATCTTGATTTTGCTCAGTGTCAGCCCCGTCAGCACGGTCAGCAGCGGATCGAAATCCGTTGTCCTGAGCACCGTGCCATCCTCCGAGATCACGACATAGCCGTCGCCGTATTTCACCGCCGCGATCTGCCGGCGCTCCGTCACATCAATGCAGAGCGTGCTCGGCAGCTTCCGCGTCACCACGACATCCGTAAAGTACGGGTCCTTCAGCAGCGCCTCCCGGATCTCATCCTGCTGCGCGTGAAGGAGCAGGTTTTCGTTCAGCTTCACGCCGCTCATGTTGATGATCTCTTCTTCCGTGTAATAGTGATTCCCCGTGACTTCGACATGACGGATATCAAACGCAGGAGACAGGACGAAACCGACCGCTACGATCACTACGAGTAGCACAATAAGAAACCGCATCAGATAGTGCTTGCGGCGTCTTTTTTTCTTTTCCCGAGGTATCTCCTTAAATTTAATATCTTCGTCCATATCGTTCTCCAACGTCAGTCGGCCTTGATTTCCTCATAAATCCGTTCTGCCGCATCGTGCGGTACGCAGCTCATCGCAATGCGGCCCATCTCTGCCACGCGTGCAGGGTCGTTCCGAAGCTCCTCGATCACCTGCAGGAACCGCTCCTCTGTCAGGTCCTCCTCTTCGATCAGCACCGCGCCGCCCCGGTCTGCCACCGATCTGGCGTTGAAGTACTGGTGATTGCCGGTCACATTCGGAGACGGAACCATGATCGAGCCGCGACCGACCACACAGGTCTCTGCCACGGAAAGCGCGCCGGACCGGCTGACGATGATATCGGCAGCAGCGATCGTATCCGGCATGTCATCGATGTAGCTAATGATGCGCACATTGTCCGCAATGGCGAGGCCGTCCTCGTGGGCCTGTCCGATCACCGCCTCGTAAAAGCGGCTTCCCGTTCCATAGATCAGCGTCACGCCGGGCTTCCCGTTTACCTGGCGCATGAGTCCGTACACGACGTCATTGATGCGCTCGGCTCCCAGGCTTCCGCCGAAGGAGAATACGACAAAATCATCATCCGGAATCCCCAGCTTTGCCCGCGCAGCTTTTCGGTCTGTGTTTTTAAAACTGCTCCGCACCGGGTTCCCGACGACAACGTGCTTCTCCGGCTGATGGAAATACTCGGATGCATCGGCGAATCCGAGAAATACTTTTCTGACAAAGCGCTCCAGGCTCTTGTTTGCAACACCCGGAAACGCATTCTGCTCGTGAATATAACAGCGGGCTCCCATTCTGTGGCCCGCGAAAATGACCGGGAAGCAGACATAGCCTCCCGTACCGATCACCACGTCCGGACGGAATTTCTTCATGATCTTCCGCGCGGCGCGGATCCCTTTCATATTGACGCGGATCGTCTCTGCAATGCGCAGCGCGTTGCTGCGGTCGATCCACATAGCGGGGACAAACCGGATCTCAAAACCTGCCTTCGGTACGATATCCTTCTCCAGTCCCTCTTCACAGCCGAGATACAGGATCTCAGCATCAGGCTCATGAGCCCGTATTGCTTCTGCGATGGCGATCGCCGGATAGATGTGTCCACCAGTGCCGCCGCCGGTTATGATCGCTCTCATATGAGACTCTCTCTTTCTTTTCTTCTCCGAATACGTTCTGCGCGGGTAGACGCCGCATTCTCCTCCGGCGGCTTGGTGACCGCATTTCTGGATACGTTCAGGACCACGCCGATAGCGCCCATAAAGATCCAGAGCGCGTTTCCACCGTAGCTGATAAACGGCATCGCGATTCCGGTAGGCGGCATCGAAGAAGTGACGACTGCAACATTCAGAACGACCTGAATGCCCAGCATCAGAGTGACTCCTCCCGCAAGGAGCATTCCGAACTGGTCAGGCGCATTCATGGAAACAAGGAAGCATCTCCATACCAGCAGCAGAAAAACAGCCAGCAGGAGCAGAATTGCGACAAATCCCAGTTCTTCTCCGATGATCGCGAGAATAAAGTCATTCTGTGGTTCCGGCAGGTAAAGGTTCTTCTGAACGCTCTTGCCAAGCCCGAGGCCGAACAGGCCGCCGGTTCCGAGCGCAAGCAGGGACTGAACGGCCTGAAAACCATCGCCCTGCGGATCTTTGAACGGATCGACAAAACTCGTCAGACGCTTCTGCCAGTACGCGATGCTCGGGTTGGAATCATCCGCCTGCAGAATGTATCCGATGCCGGCGCCGCCGAGAGCAAACGCGAGGATCACCCAGCGCCACTGCAGGCCCGCCAGGAACATCATACCGAATACGATGCCGACGACTGTGATCGCCGTGGACAGGTTCGGCTGCAGGACGATCAGACCGCCGAACAGGCCGGCCAGAACTGCCAGCGGCAGAACGCCTTTGAAGAAGGACAGGATCCGGTCCGGTTTATCGGACAGATACGTGGCTACGAAAGCGATTACCGCGATCTTGGATACCTCTCCCGGCATGATCGTGATCGGACCAACGCCGATCCATCTGGTCGCGCCGTTGACGTTAATGCCGAGCGGCGTGAAGATCGCCAGCAGCAGACCGAGACTGCCGACCAGCAGGAACGGTGAAAGCTTCCGCCAGATGTGATAATCCATCACAGAGGCGATATACATGATCACGAATCCCGTGATGGCAAAGAACGCCTGCTTCTGCAGATAGGAGTACGGAGTCCCTGCCTCGTTAATTGATTTATAATAGCTCGCACTGAACACCATGACCACGCCAAAGATCACGAGTATCACTACGAGCGAAATGATCATAAAATCGCTCGGCCGGACCCGCTTCAGCCCGTTCATGGTTTTCTCCAGTTTCTTTGCCATTTACATAAGCTCCCTGACGCAGGCCTTAAAATGCCTGCCTCTCTGTTCATAGTTATCGTACATGTCCCAGCTGGCGCATGCAGGAGACAGCAGGACAGCGTCGCCCGGCTCCGCGATCTTCGCCGCGGCCGCAACGCATTCCTCCATGTCCTTGCAGTACTCATAGTCCCTGTATCCGATCAGGTCGCAGGACTCTGCGATGAAATGCGCGTCTCTTCCCAGCAGAATGAGGTGCTTGACGCAGCCCGGCAGATTCTTTACGAACTCGTCAAAGTTCTGGCTCTTCGCATCGCCTCCGGCGATCAGGATCACGTTCTTTTCCAAAGCGGCAAGCGCGGTCTCAGCCGCGTCCGTATTGGTTCCTTTCGAATCGTTAAAGTAACGGACACCGCGGATCTCGCCGCAGAACTCGATCCGGTGTTCTACACCACCGAATTCCCGGATGCCCTGCGCGATCACAGATGGATCGATCCCACTGAAATAGCAGATCGCTGCGGATGCCAGCGCGTTCGCAAGATTATGCCGTCCGATGATCTTCAGTTCGTCTGCTCCGACGATCGGGATCTCCTCCCCCTTCAGGTTGCAGACCGTGATCATCCCGTTCCGGACATAAGCGCCCGGTTTGGGCTGCAGCGTCAGACTGAACGGTATGATACATGCGCGGCAGTTCTCCGCGAGCGCATAGCACACCGGATCATCGCGGTTAATGATCAGAAAATCGTCTTCCGTCTGGTTTGCGAAGATCTTCGCCTTCGCGGCGCCATATCCCTCCATCGTATGATGGCGGTTGAGGTGATCCGGCGTCAGATTCAGGATCGCGGAAACTCTGGGGTGGAAGTCACGGGTTGTCTCCAACTGGAAGCTGCTGCACTCCGTTACCATCCAGTCCTCTTCCGTCGCCTGCGCGCCTGTTGTGATGACCGCAACGCCGATATTTCCGGCCACATGGGTCTTTCTGCCGGATTTTTCAAAGATCTCGCCTGTCAGGGTCGTCGTTGTCGTCTTTCCGTTCGTGCCGGTGATCGCGATGTAATTGCCCTTTCCGAGCCTGTATGCGATCTCCAGCTCACCGGTGATCTCAGCGCCTGCTTCTGCGGCTGCCTGAACGAATCCGAGCTCCGGTGAAACGCCCGGACTCAGCACGACCATATCATAACCGGACACATCCTCCGGTGCGCTTCCTAATAGGAACGCTGCGCCGAGCTCTTTAAACTCTTTCAGAAGCTCTGCGTCTATCTGTTCTTCCTGTTTGGAATCCTGTACGGTGACGGAGGCTCCCAGACGAAGCAGCTCTCTCGCAGCTGCGATTCCGGAGCGTCCAAATCCTACGACAAGAATCTTTTTATTGTCCCATTCCCTATTGTCCATTCTATATTATCTCCTCTCAGCTCAGTGCGATCGCCATCGTAATGATGCACAGCGCAGCTGTTGCGATCCAGAACATGATTGACACGTTCTTCTCATGCATGCCGCCCAGCTCAAAGTGATGGTGGATCGGCGCCATGCGGAATACGCGCTTTCCGGTGGTCTTGAAGGATACGACCTGGATGATCACTGAGAGCGCTTCCAGCACAAAGATGAATCCTGCGATCGGGATCAAAAGCTCTGCCTTCGCCATAATGATCGCAGCGGTCATGCCTCCGCCAAGCGCCATCGAGCCGGTATCGCCCATGAAGACCTGCGCCGGATATTTGTTATATACCAGAAAACCGATCAGTGCGCCGCTGGTCGCAAGCAGGTAATCCGCGCTTGCGATCGCTCCCATGGAATTGGCGATGATCGCCATGCTGAAGGCAAAGATGGCGGAGACTCCGCCGCACAGGCCATCCAGCCCATCGGTCAGATTGACGCTGTTTGCCATCGCGACCATAACAAAGGCGACAAACGGCACATACCAGATCCCCAGATCCACATATTTGTTGACGAATGGAATCCAGACCTGACTTCCCAGCTCTGTGTAGTTCATCACATAGTAGCCGAACGCGAGGCCGAACGCGATCTGCAGCACCAGCTTCTGCCAGGCGCGGAGCCCGAGATTGTGGTGCGCCGATACTTTGATATAGTCATCCAGAAATCCGATCAGACCAAATGCCAGTCCCGCGATGATGATCACGACGAGATCGACGCTCGCCTTGACGCCGATCAGAGAACAGATCACGATCGCCACATAGATCGCGATTCCGCCCATCGTCGGCGTTCCCGCCTTGGACTGGTGGGACTGCGGTCCCTCCTCACGGATAAACTGCTGGAACTGCTTGTGCTTCAGGATCGGAATCTCAACGGATGTCAGGATCATGCCTGCCATAAAGCCCAGCACGAGCACTACGATTATCTGAAAAATAGCCATTTATTACGTCCTCCACTCATTCTTCTCTTTGTTTACTCCCGGTACAGGAACACGGTATCCCCCTTGACGAGGGAAGATCCGGCTTCCGGATACTGCTCCACGATCTCAAAGCTCGTATCATCATCCTCAGGTTCCGGGCTGACCTGATAGCGCAGTCCTGCCTTCGTCAGCGTCTTCATCGCCTGCTTATACGTCATTCCCTTCAGATTCGGCACGTAAACGACACTGGACGAGGAAGAGCTTCCCTCTCCATCCGGATA
>JAFOML010000059.1 GCA_017425345.1 Eubacterium sp.
AAGGACGTAGCGAACGACTGCAACGGGCGCCGGGAGCTTCAGCTCCTCCGGGTTTCAGTGGGGGATTATAACCCACCACTGAAAGTCGGAAATGGAACCCGCCGCCTATAGAGGCGGGGGACATCCGGCGCCCGTTATTTCGTCTTATTTCACCTTGACCTTGAAGGTAACCGTCTTCTGACCGGCCTTGTACTGATCGGTTCCGGCAGCCGCAACGACTACCTCGACCTTGTAGGTTCCCTTCTTGAGACCCTTCTTAACAGTCACTTTGCCCGTCTTCTTGGCGATCGTGATCTTCTTGTTGCCGCTCTTCTTGGTGTAGGTTACAGCACCCTCTGCCTTCTTGACCGTCAGGACTTTGCCCACAGCCAGTGTCTGCGCCTTTTTCTTCAGCTTCGCAGCCTTGACCGTCGCAGTCTTCGCCTTCACGGTCATCGGCTGCTCTTCCTGCTCAAGCTGCGGTACCACGATGTCTTCTGCCTTGATCTCTGTGGTTCCTGCTTCGTCGCTGTAGAGGGTATGGCAGTTTTCGCATTCCCAGTGCTCGGTGCTTCCTGCAGCTGTGTAGCTTGCCGGAACGGCATCACGGTGGACGATCTTATGTCCGGTCGCCGGGAGCAGCGGAGACTCGATCTCGATTCTGCTGTCATCGTTGCTGAAATATTTGTCACAGCAGGAGCAGTAGATGCAGGCTTTGCTGTAGCCGTCCTTGGTGCAGGTCGCAGCCACCTTCTTGAGTGCCTTCTTATTATGCATCACAACGGCGTCCTGCGTAGTCTCGAAGCAGCCGAATTCGTCCTTGTAATACTTGTCGTTTGCTTCGTCATACCAGTATTCATAGTTGCCGTGCTCTTTGCCGGATACCGGCTTCTGCTCGACCTTGGTGAGACCGGTCTTGGGCTCGAAGCTCTTAAGGGATTCGGAATCGATCGTGACCAGACGGTTGAACCAGTTTCCGCTTCCGAAAGCAAACATCACGAACTGCAGCGGCTTGTCCAGGGACTTGACCGGAACATCCGTGTAGACGGTTCCGTCATACTTGTAGCCGTAGTTATAGTCGACCGGCTTGAGCCAGCCTGCTTCTCCGGCTGCCAGCGCTTCATCTTCGGTTCCTGCATAGATATACGGATAGGAGGAAGCTCTCTGCTCGATCTCAAGTCTTGCAGTCATTTTTCCGTCCTCGACCTTCAGGATGAGCGGATTTTCCTCATCCAGATCAAAACCTACCGTGTCTGCTTCCGCAGTATAATATCCATCCGCCGGGATGATATCGTCTGAAGTATCCGGCTGCGGCAGTACCGGTTCCGGATCGTCTTTCTGACCCTGCGCGGCCTTGTCAAGGCTCTGGCCTACGCTGTCGATGATTGCCTTGGAAGTGATGGTAGCGGCCGTGACGGTGTCAACGCCTTCGACTCCGTTCTTTGCGATGATCTGCTCTTTCAGGCCAACGCCGTTCTTCGCCGGCATCGGATCGATATGGTAAGTGTCATAATTACCCTCTACCAGATAGTTATAGCTTGCATCGGTCACATTGTGTCCTTCCATAGCCCACAGCAGATAGTTAAAGTCCGATGATGTGTTCGCCATGATCTCATTCGGATCCTGGGTGTACGCAACATCCGCGATCTTTCCGTTCTTGATCTGGATGGTTACCGGCAGCTCATAATCATTGCTCGGATAAGATGCCCCCTGCTGGATCGATCCGTCGCTCTTTTCTTTCCATCCGTACTCGGCTCTTTTGGTGCTTACGGTTGTCGTGTAGAAGCCGTCCGTATAGACACGGGTCAGATTCGCCGGATCGAGAGTTACAGTACAGGTGTAATCGACCTCATGCGGTGCTGACATCGCTGTCGTCGTCCCGGAAAGGACAAACTGCTCCCCGATCACTACCGGGACAGCAAACGTGGAACCGGATTCACTCTCGATCTTCTCACATGTCACATCACCGACTCTGGCTGTCGTGTAATTCTTGCTGCTGAAATTGATCTCAGCGACCGCATTTCCTCCGGAAATATGAACGACATCACAGGACAGTTCCACTTTTCCGGTGCCCCCTGCCCATTCAAATGACGGCACGTAATTCCCATCCGGGATCGCTGCCGTATCCTCTGCGTATGCCATGACAGACATAGCGCACATTGCCGCGAGTGCCATCAGCACTACGAGCACACTGCAAAAAACTTTCTTCATGCATTTCCTCCTTAGTCATGAAATCTTATAACGTTCTATATATGCAGAAGTCCTGCGCTGCTGTGGACCGCAGGACTCCACATCATATCAAATGACGAAAAGCAGCAGGATCAGCAGACCGGCCGCCTGCGCAATGACCGCTGCCGTGGATCCGGTATCCACCGGGATCCCTCCGCTTGCGATGCTGTTTCTCGGGCATCCGGCAGCACACTTTCCGCATCGGATGCACTCGCCGTTCCGGATCTCATCCTCACCCAGCTTCAGCGATACCGGACAGTTTTTCCGGCAGATCTGACATCCCGGGATGCACTTCTCCGTTTCTCTGCGGAGCTGACCGGTCGGAAGAAGCGGCATCAGGCTGAAGATCGCGCCAAGCGGGCACAGGAACTGGCAGAAAAACCGTTCCACACAGGCCATTCCGAGGACGATCCAGAACAGCAGGACGCATGCGACTGCGTACTCCTTTCCCGGCAGCTGCCCTGCGCGCAGCAGAGAAAAGGCTGTCCAGGGGCTGTTCTGATTGATCACGCCGGTCATGCCGATAAAGCAGAGCGCTAAGACCCCTGCCAGCACAATGTACTTGATGCACTGCAGGTACCGAATGACTCCCGGCGGCAGCGCCGGACGCTTCTTTCCCATGCGGTGAAGCAGCGCGTCGGTACCCTGGTAGATCCAGTCACCCACCGATCCGAACGCGCACGCATAGCCGCAGAAAAACCTGCCAAAGACTACGGTAAACACCAGCAGGATCACAAGGATCCGCGCAAATTCAGTCCACTCCAGCACAGCGCCCTGCGAGAAGGCCTCAAACACGCCCTTTGCGGCTGTAAACGCACTTGCGAACGCTTCCGGGCACAGAAGGAAGAAAACTGCCTGAATGACGATGCGAACTGCCTTCTGCGCTTTCATTCTCTTTCTGCCCATCAGTTCGCGCCTCCTACCAGTGCATTGTCAACAGCCTCCAGGATGCCGCGCGATGACATCGTCGCGCCGCTCACGGTATCGACGCCGTCAGTTCCCTGCTTCGCAACGATGTCTTCCAGCACCTGCTCCGCGAGAGCCAGATACGCTTCGTCATCCTGCGTCTCCGTGACCCGGGCCTCCGTGATGCGGCCGTCCTGCACCGTCACGGAAACGGTCAGATCCCCGCCGTACCCGGTGCCGGTACCGGTATAGACGCCGTCCTTATATCTGCCGGCAGCTTCTGCTTCTGCCAAGGCTTTTTCTTTTTCTTCGAGCGCGGTGCGCGCCTCAGAGAGCGACCTTGCCTGGGTCTGGTAGAGGAACAAAATCACCACCGCCAGCAACACCCCCGCCGCTTTGATCCAATTCATTCTCATTCGTTCTTTCCTATAGCAGTCCGGCCTCTTGCAGCGCTTGTCTGACCGCTTCCCGGATTCCGTTCGAGCTCATCGTAGCTCCGGAAACCGCATCGACGTCCCAGGTCTGATTCTGCACCATCTTCGGGATGATCTTCTTGGCTTTAAACCAGTACTTTTTGCCTTCCTGTTCTCCCTCTGCTTCGATCTCCAGAATGCGGCTGTTTTCGATTGTTACCTCACAGATGACCGGGCCTCCGTAGCCCTGGCCTTTGCCCGTGAAGGTTCCGCTGATCCCCTGCGCTTCTTCGCCGGAACCGCTGACCCGGATCAGCACAGAGGCAGACGCCTCTTCATACTCCTCTGTCTCCGGCGCGGTCACCGTGATGCGGGCAGAACCCGTTCCCTTGATCGTCACCGTGCCGTTCTCATTAACCGAAGCTGTTTCCGGCGCATCCGAAGCGTAGGCAAGCGCTGCGCCGCTTTCCGCGGAAGCGTTCAGCTCGATCACCTTCCCGATATCCTCTTCCGTAAGCTCCAGCTGGGATTCACAGCCGGCGATCGTGACCGTCTGCTCTTTCCGGACCACGATAACCTTGACGGTCTTCGCCGCTTTCTTATACTTATCACTTTTTGCTGCGCGAATCCGGATCTTTGCCGTACCCGCATGAAGCCCTGTAACCGTTCCCTTCCGGTCTACCGATGCGACAGACGGATCTGTCGATCGATACGTCAGCTTTGTCTCTGCCTTTGCTTTGAGGGAGACTGTCCGTCCAACCGTCACCTCGTATTCTTCGTCCGCGGTACAGATCGTCTGCGCCTTCCGGCCTTTGCTTGCCGCCTTGTTCAGCGCGCTGATCACCGCGTTCATAATGCCGTTCGAGCTGTATGTGGCGCCCGAGACCGCATCGACCTTCGGATTCTGCGCCTTGATGATTCGTCCTTTCACCGCCTGCGCGCGGTTCCAGTAGGAAGAAGTCTCATGCTTCCCGCTCGTCTGGATGCTGGTGATCTTTCCATTCCGGATCGTCACTTTCACAGAAACCGTACCGCCAAATCCTCTGGCGCTGCCGGTGTACGTTCCGTCATTCCAGCCTCCTGCCGGCTTCTGATAACTCACTTTTTTCTGTACGGGTTTGGAGACGGAAGCTGCGCGTGCCTTCTCCAGGCTGACGTTTCCTTTTCCCCCCGCCTTTTTGATCGCAGCAGCTGCCGCAGCCTTGATTCCGTTCGAGCTGAGCGTTGCGCCCGTGATCCCGTCCACATCGGCGCTGGAAGCTTGTACAATGGACTTTGTCACCTGTTCCGCCCGGTGGAGAAATGCCGGCGTCTCGTCCGGCGCGCTGACGACCTCAAGCCCCGTGACCCGGCCGCCCTTTACCGTCAGCTTCACGGTGATGCCGCCGCCGTACCCGACACCGGTGCCGTAGTAGACGCCGTCCTTCAGATCGGTCTCCGCCTGTCCTTGCTTTGCCGCAGCAGGCGCAGCAGCAGGCTCTTGCTCCATCTTATCCGATTGTTCGCTGGCTTCCTGCGCGGCCTGGATCTGTCTGTCCAGGTCCAGTGCCTGCGCACCAAGCTGCGATGTATTCTGGATGATGCCCGCGTATGCGCACACTGCGAGCATTACGACTGCGAGGCAGTGGGACAGCGCGATCCAGATGTTCGTTTTCTTCTTCATTCGATCTATCGTAATGCTTTCTAAACAATAAAAAGGCGCGGCATTCTCTGCCGCGCCCTAAATGTCCATCAGAAAATCATCTGCACTCTTTTCGGATTGCACTCTTTTCGGATTCTCCAGAAACGGGTAGAGAAATAGTCCGTCATTTCAAGCAGGTCTCCTGACTGAAGGTCCATTGTCTGCAGCTCCCTTCTCATGCCCATCAGGCACAATGGTTCTTAGATGCAGACGGCACCTATCACAGTAGCTCGTCTGTACAGGAATCTCACCTGTTTCCCTTTTCACCTTCGGCGATCAGCCTCCGGCACTTGAAATGTGTATTCGTATTCAAAACCGTTTCAATTATATTACGGAGTTCCTCATCTGTAAAGCTAAAAATGCTTAGAATTCAATGATATAGCGTCCCATATTATTTCCGTTCGGGTCGTGGAACGCATCAAACGCCACGTTGATGTCTTCCAGCGCGATTTTATCTATGACCATGCTGTCCAGCTCGTACTGTCCCTTCAGGTACATCTCCGCGATGCGCGGGAAATCGTTGAACGGATTGACGTCCCCGTAGAAGCTTCCGCGCAGCACTTTCCCGAACCGGTGGAATCCGCCGGATGGCAGCGAGATGCTCTTTCCTTCCGGGTAAGCACCGACGATGACGATGGTCGCGCCCTTGCGGGCACATCTCCATGCCATATTCCCTACGTTGACGTTACCGGTGCAGTCGATCGCAGCCTCTACACCGAGGCCGCCCGTCATATCTTTGATTGCCTGAGGAACATCCTCTACAGAAAGAGTGTTCAGTGTGTCCGTCGCGCCGTAAGCCTTGGCCTTGGCCAGATTATCATCCTTGATGTCGCAGGCGATGATCTGACTCGCGCCAGCCATGCGCGCGCCCTGGATCGCATTCGTTCCCACAGCGCCGAGACCGAAGATCGCGACGGAAGAACCCGGCTCCACTTTGGCTGCGCGGACGGCAGCGCCATAACCGGTCGCAACGCCGCAGCCAATCATGCAGGCGATATCCATCGGCATTTCCTTCGGAACGACGACGCAGCTCATCTGCGGTACGACCGCGTATTCCGCGAAGGTAGAAAGCAGGGACATGTGATAGGCCTGTTTGTCGCCCAGATGCAGGCGGGAGGTCCCATCCATGAGCGTCCCTCCGAACATGGGTCCGAATGCAGCCTCGCAGAGATGCGGCTTGCCGGCGCGGCAGTATGCACATGTACCGCAGTACGGCAGCCAGCTCAGGACCACGCGGTCACCCGGCTTGCATGTCGTGACTTCCGATCCGACTTCGACAACTTCGCCTGCGCCCTCATGTCCGAGGATCTGAGGAATCGGGGTCGTCGGGTCGTTCAGTGTATTCAGATCGCTGTGGCAGACAGCGGTGGCAAGGATCTTTACCAGCACCTCTGTCGACTTAGGCGGATCCAGCGTAACTTCTTTGATTTCCAGCGGCTTTCCGACGCCGGTCATTACAGCGGCTTTCATCTTCATGGTTCATTCTCCTTTCCGGGAATTAATAAGCGTACCAGATGGATTTTCTCTTTGTGTAAAGATCAAGGGACAGGTTTCCGCATTCCATGCCCCATCCGCTCTGCTTGTATCCGCCGAACGGACTTGCGTATTCGTAGCATCCGTACTTGTTGATAAAGATCTGGCCTGCCTGCAGTGCATTTGCTACACGCTGAGTTCTGGAAACATCGCCGGTCCAGAAACCTGCGCCGAGTCCGTAAGTCGTATCGTTTGCGATCGCGACGGCTTCTTCCTCGGTATCAAACGGGATGACAGCGAGCACCGGTCCGAAGATCTCTTCCTGGCAGATCCGCATATCGTTGGTGCAGTCTGCGAAGATCGTCGGATTGATGAAGAATCCCTTGGCATTATCTCCTTCTACATTGCGGTCGCCGCCAAGGATCAGTCTGGCGCCTTCTTCTTTTCCGATCTCAATATATTTCATGATGCGGTTGAACTGCGCTTCCGATACCTGCGCGCCCTGCGTAGTCGCAGGATCGAACGGATCACCAACTTTCCAGTTCTTCTCGGCATACTCTACAAGGCCGTTCAGAACGCGATCATACACCGTACGCTGTACCAGCAGTCTGGTCGGCTCAGAGCACTTCTCCCCTTTGCCGCAGAACATCGCGACGAAGGAACGCTCGATCGCCCAGTCCATATCCGGATAGTCGTCGAAGATGATGTTCGGGGACTTGCCGCCCAGCTCGAGCGACAGGTGCTTCAGGTTGGAATCCGCAGAATCGTGGATCAGGCTGCGGCCGACTTCCGTGCTTCCGGTGAATGCGGCTTTGTCCACATCAGGATGTCTGGTGATCAAGCTGCCGACACTGCCGCTGCCCAGGATCAGGTTGAATACGCCTGTCGGCAGCAGACCGGACTCATCGATGAGCTCTGCTGTGCGGATCATCGAGAAACTGGTCTGGCTCGACGGCTTGAACACGACGGTATTTCTAAGCGCGAGCGCCGGTGCCAGCTTGTAGCCGGACATGTCCATCGGATAGTTCCAGGGAACGATCTGTCCGCACACGCCCATCGGCTCACGGACGGTATAGGAGAAGAAGTCTCCCATGACCGGATTGACGTCGCCATAGAATTTGTCCGTCCATCCCGCGTAGTACTCAAAGAACTCCGCGACATTCGTGGCGTCCTCACAGCTCTCGGTGAAGGTCTTGCCGTTATCCAGCGTTTCCAGCGTCGCGATCTCCTCGATGTGCTCCATCAGCAGTTTCGCCAGCTGCTGCATGATCGCGCGGCGGTCTCTGTGGCTGATGGTCTTGGTCCACGGGCCATCGTCAAAGGCTTTGCGAGCGGCTGCGACTGCCAGATCCACGTCTGCTGCATCGCAGGTCTCAAAGCGGCCGATCACCTCATTCGTCGCCGGATTTACCGACTCGATGACCGGACCATGTCCATGCACGAACTGTCCGCCGATATACGGTCTTTTCGTCTCCGCGAGCCACTCTTTGGCCCATTCGCGTTTTGGCTGGTACTGTCCCATAGGAATCTCCTTTCTGTTTCTTTACTTTTCATCACCGGCCAGATCTTTCAGCGTCTGGCGCAGTCCTTCTTCTTTTATCATCTTTGACAGCTTCTGATAGCCGTACTTCTCTTTCATCTCCACGACCTGCGGGATGCTGGCATGTGCGTACTCCTTGCACTTCTCCGCATTGAGCGTCATGCCTTCGAGGCATCTGACGCGGAGGATCCGGACCGCCTTGGTCAGCTTCCGCATGTTGTCGAGCAGCAGGAAGCCCATCATATCCTCCCACAGGTTGATGTGGATCTCACCCTCGCCGACGCAGTTCTGGATCACGCTGTCCGACCCGGCGATCAGCATCGCGCACTGGATCATGGTCTCCGGAATGACCGGGTTGACCTTCCCGGGGAAAAAGGAGGATCCCTTCTGCACGTTCGGGAGCACGATCTCGTCGAAGCCGGCTTCCGGACCGGAGGAGAGGAGTCTCAGGTCCCGGGAGAGCTTGGACAAAATCTCTGCCACCACCCTCACCGCCGACGAAATATCCGCCAGATCATCCGGGTATTCCGCCGCATCGTACGGATCTTCACTCCACACGTAGTTCAGACCGGTAATGCCTTTCAGCTCGTCCAGCACTGCTTCCCGGTAGGCGTTATTCGCGCCGGTACCGGATCCGATCACAGTCCAGCCGATATTGACCGTCAACATTTCCTCTCTGAGCTTATGCAGTGTCCGGATCCTGCGGCCCATCGCGGAAGCGGTCGCCTCGAAGAGCGCGCCGGCGCTGACCTTCATGCCATCCTGCATACAGGTTCTGGCGATCGTATCCTCATCCGCGAATTCATTTGCTTTTTCCGAAAGGACGCGTTTGGTCTTCTCCAACTCGTCCAGCAGTTCGGCCATCATGTCGTTGACCGTCATGCGCATCGCAGTATGATTGACATCGGCGGTCGACTGGGACATATTCACATGCTCCACCGGATCGATGTCCGGGCCGGCAAGTGAGGCGATGACCTCGTTCATATTCATGTTTACGCCGATGCCGCCTCCGCCGTGGTACACATCCACAGGGAACTGATCTTCATACTGACCTTCGATCAGTTTATTGCAGGCTTTGTTAATCGCCTTCAGCTGGTGGATATTCAGATCCCCCGCCACATAGTTCGCCATGGCGCTCGCCTTCTTTACCTTGGCGGCGCTCCGGATGAACTCCGGGAAGTGGGACAGTTTCCAGCAGGAAAACGACATGTTCTCCACCGTGAGCTTCGTCTGCTCACCATACAGTATTAACGGACGTTCTTTCGCTTCTGCTTCTATCATGCCAATACCTTTCGGACTAAGCGTCCATGCTGATGGTGAACCCTCTGCCGTCGACTTCGCGTACACTGCCGATCGTCATGAACGCTTTGTCATCGATCTCAAGGATCCGGTCTTTTACTTTATTCATAAACCGTACGGAAAGTACGGTAATGAGAACGTCGACTTCCTCCTTATAGTAGCCGGTTTTTCCGTGCAGCAGCGTGACGCCGAATCCCATCTCGATCAGTTCATCGCGGATCTGGCCGATCTTCGGACTGAAGATCATAAACTGGACCTGTCCGCCGCCTGCGAGCAGGACCTTATCCGTGACGACGGAATAAGTCAGCGTCATCAGGATCCCCAGGATGATCTCATTCGGCGTCGCCAGAAAGCCCTGGCAGACCAGCACTATGACGTCCAGTCCGTACATGACCGGGGTGATGGGCAGCCGCCTCCTCTTGTGGAGGATTTGCGGGATGACGTCAGAGCCGCCGAGGCTCGCGCCGTTCCGGATGACGAGACCGATGCCGACACCCATGAGCAGTCCGCCGCATACGGCAGCGACAAACGGATCTTCGACCATATGATCGATCACCGGGATCCGCTCAAAAACGCCGAGCAGCACCGGGTACATCACGGAGCCGTAGATAATGGAAACGGCATAGCTGCGGCCCATGAAGATCAGGGCTGCAAGCAGGAGGAGCAGGTTAACGATGAGTACGCCGGTCGATACGGACAGCGGGGAAAAATAGGCGATGAGCCTGCCGACACCGGTCGATCCTCCTACGAGGATATTAAACGGCAGGCAGAAGGCCGCGACCGCGAACGCGTTCAGCGCGATTCCGGCGGTAATGGCTAGCATACGGATCGTTTGTGCTCTTGCAAAATCTTTCATTTCTATGTTCTCTCCAGCAGGTCTTTATCGCATCATTCTTATTACATAAAAAAACCGCAAGCAGGAAAAACTCCTATTCACGGTTCCTCTGTTCAGCTCTCCGAATACGAATGATGAATGAGCTATTCATTTCTACGTGCATTCTATCATAACAGACCGGAAAGTCAATATATGAACGAAAGTTTTACAATAATATTTTTTAATGTTGACAATTTTCTGTTTTCTTGTTAGTATAATGGCAGTTACCTACCAAATAGAGCATGAAGAGATGGTAGCTTATGTGCAGGTCTTCAGGTGCTTGCATGTAAGGTACTTTTTTGTTGCCTGATCACTTTGAAAGGAGACAAATATGGAACTCACCAGAGAACAGATCGTTAAAGGAATGCAGGACATCCTCGGCGCAGAGGCTGTCATCACCGATGAGAAGGTGCTGAAAGAGAGCAGCAACGACCGCTACCGCAAGTACGAGCAGTGCTGTGAGGTCTACACGCAGCCGATCCCGGCGGCCGTCGTCTATGTGAAGAGCACCGAACAGGTCGCGGAAGTCCTGAAGTTCGCCAACGAGCATCATATCAATGTCGTGCCGCGCACCGGCCATTCCGCTATCGAAGGCGGACTGGAAACAGCGCTTCCGAACTCCATCGTCATCGACGGATCCGGCATGAACCAGATCCTCGAGATCAACGAGCAGAACATGCAGGTCACCTGCCAGTGCGGCGTTCCTCTGCAGGAGCTCGATGATCTGCTTCGCGAGAGAGGCCTGACGACCGGACACTCCCCGCAGTCCAAGCCACTTGCACAGATGGGCGGACTGGTTGCGACCAGAAGTATCGGACAGTTCTCGACCCTGTACGGCGCGATTGAAGACATGCTCGTCGGCTGCGAGGTCGTATTCCCGAACGGAGAGATCTGCCGCATCAAGAATGTCCCCCGCCGTTCCGTCGGACCGGACATCCGTCACATCGTGCTCGGAAATGAAGGCGCTCTCTGCTACATCACGGAAGTCACCGTCAAGATGTTCCGCTATCAGCCGGAGAACAACATTTATCTCGGCTACCGGATCAAGAGCATGGAGAAGGGATTCGAAGCCCTGCGCCAGGTCATGGTGGAAGGCTACAAGCCATCCGTTGCACGTCTGTACGACCTGCAGGACGCCGCGATGAACTTCGACTGGGCGGATGAAGAGAATGTCCTCCTGTTCATGGCAGAGGGACCGGCCTCCATCACCAAGGCTACTGCAGAAGGCATCGACGCGATCGTCAAAAATATCGAAGGTACGACACCGGTCGACCCTGCGCTGATCGAGAAGTGGTTCCACCGCCTGAACTGGGGCGCAGAGCAGATCGCGCAGGAACGCGAAGAGATTCTCGCAACCAGAAACATCGGTATCACGACCGAGATCTCCGGCTGCTGGGATGTCATCAATAAGATCTACGAGGCTGTCGTAGAGCGCATTAGCAACGAAGTGCCTGATCTGACCATGATCGGCGGACACTCCTCCCACAGCTATATCAACGGTACCAACGTCTACTTCGTATACTACTACAACATCGTAGACTGCACACCGGAGGAAGAGATCAACAAGTACCATAACCTGATCAACCGCATCATCTGCGAAGAGACGATCCGTTACGGCGGTTCCATCGCGCATCACCACGGTCTGGGCAAGGCCAGAGCGCACTACGTCTGGGAAGAGTACGGTTCCTCCTTCTACATGCTGGAGACGCTGAAGAAGGCATTTGACCCGAATGGTATAATGAATATGGGAACACTGATCCCGGTAAAGCACGATCCTGAGAACCCATGGCATTTCTAATGCAAATCAAATGAGAATACTAACCTGCCTGAAAATCATACCTGATCTGGACCAGGTCCCGGAAGCCGACTGGGCTTCCGGGGCTTCCTCCGGATTTTTTGATTTCCGGGGCATCAAGACCATATTAGACCCGCTTTCCGAATGCGGCGTCGAGCTCGCGTTGCGGTTTCGGGACGCTGCGCAGGATGCGGCTGTCGAGCTGGAAGCTCTTACGGCGCTTCCGACCGGCGAGGATCCCAAACCCGCGGTCCGGATGCTCCGCACTCTTGCGGCGCTCGGATTCCTGCACACGACACTGATCACGGATTCTCCGGTTTCACCCGCAGCACCGGATGTGACTGCGCAGGTTCTGGCGGATTACTGCCGGACGCATGGCCCCTACGATCTGATCGTAATCGGCGCGCAGAGCGCGGACGGCGGAACCGGCATGACCGGACTTCTGCTTGCGGAACAGCTCGGTCTGCCCTGCCGGACCAATGTCGCAAGGTTTTCGCCCAGTGACCCTACTGCTGCGATTACTGCGGAATATACACGGGACGGGTTCCGCATTCAGGAAACCGTCGATACGCCGGTGGTCCTGACGATCGACGATGTGCCGGGGGCGCTGCTCCGGGTGCCGACGCTTCGTCAGCGCAAGAGCGCGGCGAATGCCGCGCCGGAGGAGATTTCCTACACGGAGAACGGCGCGGATCTCCCGGAGAGCCGATATGCTCTTACCGGAACGGCGCTCATCGATCAGAGCCGAAGCGGCGTTCTGATCGAAGGGAAAGACGCAGCTGCAATGGCCGCCCGGCTCTATGAAGATTATCTGAAGGGAGGCGGCTATCTATGAAGACGCTGATCCTAAAGAATGACTTAAGGCCCGGCGTCCTTCCTGAAACACTTGTGGATGCCCTGCTTCCTGTCACTTCCGGATATGAACTGATTCTGCTTCCGGGCGATGAGACCGGCGCAGAGCTTGCGGTGCGTCTCGCGGCAAAGACCGGCGGCTCCGCCATGACACAGGTCCGTGCTCTGGAACGATCCGGGGCTGGTCTGCTCGTACGGCGAAAGGTCTACAGCGGTCATATTCTCGCCGCCGTTACTCTGACTCGTCCGCCGTTTTTCCTCAGTGCGGACCGGCAGATTGAAGATGCTGCGGAGCTTATACACGGGGACATGGAGGGGGAGGAAAAGACTTTGTCCGCGCTGACAGACGCGAAGCCACAGCTTCCAGACTCCTGCATTACCCCGCTTCCGAAAGCCAGCGGCCTTACGGATGCGCGGATCGTCATCGCGGTCGGACGCGGGATCCGTTCCAAGGCGAACATCCAGTACGCGCAGGAGCTTGCGGATGCGCTCGGCGCTGCGCTCGGCGGCTCGAGACCGGTCATCATGAACGCATGGCTTCCGATGCAGCAGCAGATCGGCGTCAGCGGCAGCCTGATCCATCCGGACCTCTGCATCGTTCTTGGCGCGAGCGGCGCGCCTGCGTTCTTCGCCGGCATAGAGGGTGCGCGCACGATTATCGCGGTGAACAGCGATCCGGACGCTCCGATCATGAAAAAAGCCGACGCATGTATCTGCGGCGACTGGAAGGATGTCGTTTCTGCGCTGGTTACGATTCTGAAGTAAGAGAGGATGTCTCACAAGATGATACAACTCGTCTTGGAGGGATATCCTTTTTTTATCTAAAACTTGGCGAGAAAGCCCTCACTGTAGGTGATGGGATGAATCGCCCGCATATATTCTAACGCATATAAAAGGCATATTCAACTGCCGGATTTCAGTGATAAAGTGTCGAAGAAAAGAATTTAAAAAATGTCTGAAAGCATTGT
>JAFOML010000060.1 GCA_017425345.1 Eubacterium sp.
AGCTGTCAGCCTGCCCATGATGCAGCGCCGCCTCGGACTCTCGTCCGTAAATGCAGGAGGCCTTTGCCGTTCGTACTGCATGGCAGCTGCAAGCCCCCACTTCAAATTTGCGTCAGCAAATTAAGTGGCGGGTAGTTGACGTTCGAAAACAGAGCATGAATCGCTGGTCAGCAGAGCTGTAATATGTTAAACTATACATGTTAGTTAATTGATCTGTTTCTAACGAGTTTGCAATGGAGGGATGGGGCTATTTCTTTATTGCGAAGAAAGGAGAAGCAATGGGTTATTTCAAGATGAAGAATCTGCTCATCACGCTGGCAATCTCAGCATCCATGCTGGTGATGGCAACCGTGACAGCAGCAGCCTGCACGACGATCTATGTGGGCGGTAATCTGACAGATGACGGAAATTCCTATTTCGGAAGAACGGAAGATTACGCGGCGCACATGAACAAGATGTGGAAAATCAGCGAAGCAGGCGAATGGAAAGAAGGAGACACCTATATCGGATGTGACTTCGGTGACGGTGAGGATTACGGCTTCCACTGGACCTGGACGCATGATTCCTATCGTTTCACGCACTACACCGAGAATACCATCGGCGGCTATTGTCCGGAGTGCGGTGCAGAAGGTGTCAACCACTATGCCTACACGGTAGGCGGCACCAATGACAAGGGTGTGTCGATGACCGCAACGGAGACGATCTCCGGCAAGAGAGCAGTCAGAAATGTCGATCCGTATGCCTATTCGGATGATCCGCAGGGCATTGAGGAGACAGACATCAATACCATCATTCTCGGAGAAGCAGCGACAGCTCGTCAGGGCGTAGAACTCCTGTGCAGCATCTATGCAAACTATGGCGCACAGGGTGGCTCCGGCATCATCATCGCTGACAAGAACGAGGCATGGTACATCGAGAATCTGTCCGGCACACAGTATCTGGCAGTTAAGCTGAATCCGGATATTCTGCTGGTGCAGGCGAACATGGAGATCATCGGCGAGATCGATCTGGATGACACGGAGAATGTCATCGCATCGGAGAAGCTGATCGCAGTTGCTAAGGAAGCAGGAACCTTCGTCGGTGACGAGGAAAAGAACGTCATCGATTATCGCAAGTCCTACTCCAATAACAGCGGCAAAAACGCGGATGGAAGACTGGTCGCTTCCGTGCATTTCCTTGACAATTCCAAATCGCCGACTGCTGCAGAGCTCGGCCAGGACGAGACCACCTTTACGATCAGCAATATCAAGGATGGAGAGATTGTAGCTCCGTACACCAACCTCACGGCTGACCGCAAACTGACGATGGATGATATCTATAAGTATTATCAGATTCCGTCGATCGGCTACAACCGCAATCTGGATCTGGAAGTGTTCCAGATCAATTCGGATCCGGACCTCGAGGTCGAGTATTCCACGATCGGCTGGGTCAACCTGGCGAACTCCGGCTGGAACGTACTGGTTCCGTGCTATCCGATGCTGATTGATGATGTACATGCATCCTGCCAGATCGATGCACAGCCGAAGAGAGTGGCCGGCAAGCAGGTAGAAGGCGTCGCGCTGCCGTACAGAAACACCTGGTATAAGTATCCGGACAACTGGGCAGATTCGATGTACTACGTATATGAAGCACTGGGCGAGTATATGACAAACAGTGCGACAATCTCCGGAAAAGCGATGGATGCAGCAACGACTGCATACGTCCGCGGAGAACTGGACAAAGCTCAGGCATCCTTCTATGAGAGTGTGCCGACTGTCGCAGAGCTGAAAGCCGCTGAGGACCAGAGAGCACTGGCGACCGACAGTCTGCTCGACATGCAGGAAGAAGCTTATCAGCTCGGACGTTCCCTGGCTACTAATCTGGTCGTCAAGGGAAAGATCGATGCAATCGGCGAAGTGACGCTTGATAAGGAAGCTGCTATTGCAGCAGCACGCGCAGAGTATGATGCTCTGGCAAACAAGGACGAGAGAATCGTTGGCGCCAAGTATGAGCAGTCGCTCATCAACGCAGAGCAGAAGCTGGAAGTTCTGAAGCTCCAGAAGGAGAATGAGGAGCAGGCAGAAGCTATCGCGCAGGCGAATGCACTGATTGACAGCCTGACGACCGAGCTGAACACGCTGAAGGAATCCTCCGCAGCAGATGAAGCTACGATTGCAGAGCTGGAAGCTCAGCTCGAAGAACTTCAGGGTGTAGCAGATGAGCTCGCTGAGAGCACTGCGACCAAGGATGAACTGACCGAGCAGATCAACACGCTGAACGGTACGATCGCATCCCTGAACAACACCATTACCGAGCTCCAGAACGAGCTGAATAACAAGGAGTCCGCTGAGACTACGCTGAACAACAGCAAGAAGGCAGCTGTCGATGAGATCAACAAGTATGTCGAAGACAACCTCGCAAATATCTTTGATGAGGATAAGTACGATGTTGAGATCGCAGCGCTGAAGGGCATCCTGGCAGTGAAGGACGCAGAGAAGGCAGAGGAGATCCAGCCGGCAGTCGACAAGGCAAAGGCCGTTGTTGATGAGAAGGTCAAGATCAAGGCTGATACCGAAGCCGCAGAGGCACTCGAGGTGACCGGCCTCAAGGCCAAGTCCAAGAAGCAGAAGTTCACCGTTTCCTGGACCGCTAACGAGGAAGCGGAGGCTTATCAGGTACAGTACAAGCTCGCAACCGCGAAGAAGTTCACCAACCTGAAGAAGAGCGTAAAGGCTGTCAAGGCAACTTCCAAGAAGCTGAAGAAGGGCAAGAAGTACGTATTCCAGGTAAGAACCATCAAGACTGTAAACGGAAAGACCGTATACGGCAAGTGGGTCGCTACCAAGGCAGTAAAGTGCAAATAAGGCTGTCTGCCTGAGAACTTCATAGAAAAACAACATTAAGAGCGGCGCCTGTGAGGGCGCCGCTTTGCTTATCGTACGCTATGCGATTTAAGTCGGAGCGTAGCTCCTGGCGTGCTCGCACGTCAAGGACGTAGCGAACGACTGCAACGGGCGCCGGGAGCTTCAGCTCCTCCGGGTTTCAGTGGGGGATTATAACCCACCACTGAAAGTCGGAAATGGAACC
>JAFOML010000061.1 GCA_017425345.1 Eubacterium sp.
CGGCACGATGTAGCGCCAGCAGAAATCGACGAAGCCCTTGGTGCGGTAGTTTGAACTGCGTTTGATCTCATCGTCCAGATAGCCGCGGCTGAACCAGCCGAGCATGATCGCCATGATCAGGCCGCCGAGCGGCATCAGAACACCTTCGCCTCCCATGTCAAATACATCGAGCCAGCTGCCGAGTCCGAACGGCTTCCACATCGCTTCGTTCCCGCCGAGCATATCAAAGCAGACGAGCGAAGCGCCGATCAGAGTCGTGATCGTGATCAGGATGGTGACGAGGGAGCGGCTGGAGCCTTTGCCCCTGCTGATGCGCGCGTCCATGACTGCGGAGATTCCACCTTCCATCATACCGATGGAGGAAGAGAATGCCGCGACGAATACCAGCGCATAGAACAGGAAGCCGAAGAACGGACCGAAGGAATCCATCGATTCAAATACTGTCTGCAGGGAGACGAACAGGAGTCCCGGGCCGCCGCTCGGTTCCAGACCCTCGGAGAAGACTGCCGGGAATACGGCGAGTCCTGCCAGCAGAGCGGCGCAGGTGTCGAGAATCGGGATGATAACAGCATTTTTTTCGAGATTCGCATCCTTACTCATATAGGAACCGTACGCGATGAGCGCGCCGGATGCCAGCGACAGCGAGAAGAAAAGCTGGCTGCCGGCCATGGCAAATACCTTGAACCAGCCGGTGCCTGCCAGTACGGAAAAGTCCGGCTTGAACATGAACTTCAGGCCTTCCACCGCGTTAGGCAGTGTGCAGCAGCGGATGACCATGATGATCAGCATGACTGCGAGGAGCGGCATACCGATCGAGCAGACACGCTCGATTCCGCTTTCAATCCCGCGGAAGACAACAAAGGAAGTCAGCGCCAGGAATATCAGCGTATATGTCATCATCAAAGGAACGTTCGAAACAAAGGAACCAAAGAATTCTGCACTCTCCATGTGGCTTGCGCCCCAGCTCGCGCCGAACATATCCCCGAGATTCGCGAGCATATAGTGAATGACGATTCCGCCGAGCACGCAGTAGAAGCATAACAGCAGGAACGGAACGATCGTCTCAAACACGCCGTTAAAAGCGAATGCAGGATGCGCCATGCGGTGCGCTTCGACAGCGCCCTTGCCGGTCTTGCGTCCGAGAGCGATTTCACCCAGCATCAGCGGGTAGCCGATCACGAATGCCATGATGATGTAGGCGATCAGGAAGACCGCGCCTCCATTCGCGCCCATCTTGTATGGGAAGCCCCAGATGTTCCCGAGACCGATCGCAACGCCGACCGCTGCCATAAGAAATCCGAAATTCGATTGAAAATTACCCTTTTTCTGATTCTCCATCTTTCTCTCCATTCAACAAAATGTTACATATATTTATGTACAACGATAATTATACTGATTCCATCATTTTATGTCAATTAATTCTGTGGTATAATACCGTTGATTGTTCGGAAACGGGTAGTATTTCCTACCTGAGGAGGGGAAAATGACGAAAAAGGTCCACGCGATCGATGAACCACTTACCGGGACGGAGAAGGTGAAGAGCGAGCTTCTCTGTCTGTTTTGCTGCACGCTTGCATCTGTGATCATGGCGTTTAATCTGCAGAGCTTTGTCAATACCGGGGAACTCTTCCCGGGAGGATTTGCCGGCCTCACCCTGCTGGTCCTTCGAAGCCTGACCAAATTCGCCGGAATCACACTGCCGTATTCTGCGATCTATCTTCCGCTGAATGCTGTCCCGATCATCATCGGACTGCGCTTCCTCGGCCGGAAGTTCACGATGTATTCCATCTATGTCACCGTTCTGACCAGCGTCCTGACAGACCTGTTCCCGCAGATCCCGATCACCTACGATATCCTGCTGATCTGCCTGTTCGGCGGCATTATCAACGGGGCTGCGATCTCGCTCTGCCTGCTGGTCGGCGCGAGCGGCGGAGGTACCGACTTTATCTCCATCTTCATGTCCGAACGGAAAGGCATCGACACGTACAACTATATTTTTGCCGCGAACGTCGTGATCCTGGCGGTTGCCGGGCTGCTGTTCGGGTGGGATAAGGCTTTGTACTCCATCGTCTACCAGTTCTGCACGACCCAGGTCATCCAGAGACTGTTCCGCCGCTACAACAAGACGACCCTGATGATCGTCACCGACCTTCCGGAGGTCGTTTACGATAAGATTCGCACATTAACCAATCATGACGCGACGCTGTTCAAGGGAGAGGGACTCTACATGGGACAGACGAAAAACATGCTGTATTCCGTGATCGACAGCGACGAGGTCGGCATGCTGATAAGCGTGATCCACGAGGTCGATCCACACGCCTTCATCAACGCGATGAAGACGGAGCAGCTGTCCGGACGTTTTTACAGCAGACCGAAGAGATAGGAGGAGCAATGGCAGAACTGATCATGAAAGGCGCCCCGGTAGTGGCCGCCATGAAGGAAAAGATGACCGAGCAGGTCGAGGCACTGAAGGCGAAAGGCGTGGAGCCGTGCCTGACCATCATCCGCGTCGGCGCAAGGCCTGACGATCTGGCTTACGAGCGCGGCGCGCGGAAGCGTATGGAGAGCGTCGGCATTAAGCTTGCGGTCGCGGAGCTTCCTGAGGATGTTTCACAAAATCTATTAGAGCAGACCTTCTATAAACTGAATGAAGACCCGAATGTCCACGGCATCATGCTGTTCCGTCCGCTGCCGAAGCATCTGAGTGACGAGTTTGCCGTACACGATATCGACCCGAGAAAAGACGTCGACTGCATGGGCATCGTGAACACCGCGCGCGTCTTTACCTGCGATCCGGACTGTCATGCACCCTGCACTGCGCAGGCGGTCATGGAAATGCTGGACTTTTACGGCGTCGATCTGACCGGCCGCAACGTGACCGTCGTCGGCCGCAGCATGGTCGTCGGAAAACCGCTCGCGATGATGCTCCAGAAGAAAAACGCAACCGTCACCATGTGCCACACCAGAACCCGCGACCTGGGTGAGGAATGCCGCCGCGCGAGCGTTGTCTGCGCCGCTGCCGGAAAAGCCGGCATGATCACAGGCGATATGATCGCGGAAGGCGCTTACGTAGCGGATGTCGGCATCAATGTGAATGAAGAAGGCAAGCTCTGCGGAGACGTGGACTACGAGTCTGTCAGCCCGAAAGCAGGCGCGATCAGCCCGGTACCGGGAGGCGTCGGCGGCATCACATCAGCAGTACTCGCCAAGCACGTGATCCGGGCAGCCGAGATGATCACAGGAGAATAATACCGCATGGAATTCAAACTGCATGCAGACTATAAACCGATGGGGGATCAGCCGCAGGCGATCGACCGCCTCGTAGAAGGCTTTCAGAACGGGGAGCGCTACCAGACTTTGCTCGGGGTAACGGGTTCCGGCAAGACCTTTACGATGGCAAACGTCATTCAGGAACTGCAGAGACCGACCCTCATCATTTCTCACAACAAGACACTCGCCGCGCAGCTGCACGGCGAGTTTAAGGAGTATTTTCCGGAGAACGCGGTTGAGTATTTCGTATCCTATTACGACTACTATCAGCCGGAAGCCTATGTGCCTTCCACGGACACGTACATCGAAAAGGACTCCGATATCAACGACGAGATCGATAAGCTCCGCCACAGCGCGACCGCCGCTCTGTTCGAGCGGCGCGATGTCATTATCGTGGCGTCCGTCAGCTGCATCTATGGTCTTGGTAGTCCGTTTGACTATGAGACGCAGATGCTCTCCATCAGACCGGGCATGGTCAAGTCGCGCCGGGATATCCTGCGCAAGCTCGTAGACATCCAGTACACCCGGAACGACATGGTGCTGGAACGCGGCAACTTCCGTGCAAGAGGAGATATCATCGACGTCTTCCCGGCAGGTGAGAACAACGCGGTTCGCATCGAGCTCTTCGGCGATGAGGTGGAATCCATCAAAGAGATGAATCCGCTCACAGGAGAGATCGTCGCGCTCCGCAATCACGTGGCCATCTATCCGGCGACTCACTACGTCACGACGCCGGAGAACATGGAGCGCGCGATGGTGACCATCGACGAGGAGCTTAACGAGAGAATCCAGTGGTTCAAGGACCGCGGCAAGCTTCTCGAGGCGCAGCGGATCGAACAGAGGACCCGCTACGATATGGAGATGCTCCGCGAGATCGGAACCTGCAAGGGAATCGAGAACTATTCCAGGCATCTGGCCGGCATGCCGCCCGGATCGCGTCCATATACCCTGATCGACTATTTCCCGAAGGACTTTCTGATCATGATCGACGAGTCCCACGTAATGCTGCCGCAGCTTCGCGCGATGTACGCGGGCGACCGGTCGCGCAAGCAGGCCCTCGTGGATTACGGATTCCGTCTGCCGTCCGCGCTGGATAACAGGCCGCTGAAGTTCCAGGAGTTTGAGGGGATGGTGAATCAGATTTTGTTCGTCAGCGCTACGCCCGCAGCCTACGAGCGGGAGCACGCCGGTGGCATCACCGCCGAGCAGGTCATCCGCCCGACCGGTCTTCTGGATCCGCCGATCGAAGTGCGGCCGACGGAAGGCCAGATCGACGATCTGATCAGTGAGCTGAACCGGACGATCGAGGCGGGAGGCAAGGCGTTTGTCACCACGCTGACCAAGAAGATGGCTGAGAGCATGACGACCTATCTGATGAACGCCGGGATCCGGACGCGCTATCTGCACTCCGATGTGGATACGCTCGAGCGCCTGGAGATCATCCGCGACCTCAGACTGGGCGAGTTCGATGTGCTGGTCGGCATCAACCTGCTGCGTGAGGGCCTCGACATTCCGGAGGTCAGCCTCGTGGCGATCCTCGACGCGGATAAGGAAGGGTTCCTGCGTACGGAGACTTCGCTGATCCAGACGGTCGGCCGCGCAGCGAGAAACGTTAACGGACACGTCGTCATGTACGGCGATTCGATCAGCCCGGCCATGCGCGCTGCGATCGACGAGACGAACCGCAGACGCAGCATTCAGCAGAAGTATAACGAGGCAAACGGCATCACGCCGAAGAGCATAGAAAAATCCGTGAGGTCTATCATCGAGGCCACCAAGGCTATCGAAGATGATTCCTATAAAGGCAGGAAGCCGGAGGAACTCACGGCGAAAGAAAGAAAAGACTACATCAGGGAGCTGGAGAAAGCGATGCGGCAGGCTGCAGAGGATCTGCAGTTCGAGCGCGCGGCCAAGCTGCGTGACAAGCTGTTCGAATACCGGGCTTCCGGAAGGTTTTAGAATATGGCAAACGAAATCATCATTAACGGCGCAAACGAAAACAATCTGAAACACCTGAGCGTGCGGATTCCCAAGGACAAGATGGTCGTGCTGACCGGTCTTTCTGGATCCGGCAAGTCTTCGCTTGCGTTCGACACGATCTATGCGGAAGGGCAGCGACGTTATGTGGAGAGCCTGTCTTCCTACGCCAGGCAGTTCCTCGGGCAGATGGATAAGCCGGATGTGGAGTCGATCGAAGGCCTTTCACCCGCGATCTCCATCGACCAGAAGACGACGAGCAAAAACCCGCGTTCCACCGTCGGCACCGTAACGGAGATCCACGATTATCTGCGTCTTCTTTACGCGCGCATCGGCAAACCGCACTGCCCGGTCTGCGGACGGCCCATTTCCAGCCAGAGCGTGGACCAGATGGTAGACATCATCATGAGCTACCCGGAGAGTACGAGACTCATGGTCATGGCGCCGGTCGTGCGCCAGCGCAAGGGCGAACACGTGAAGATCCTGGACCGCATCCACCGGGACGGCTACACGCGCGTTCGGGTCGACGGGCAGATCCTCCTCCTGGATGAGGACGAGATCAAGCTGGATAAGAAATTCAAGCACACGATCGAGATCGTCGTCGACCGCATCGTGATCCGGGAAGGGCAGGAGAGCCGTATCTCGGAGGCGGTAGAGCTCGCGATGCGGGAAGGCGAAGGCCTGGTCACGGTGTCGTTCCAGCATGGCGACTTTCAGAAGGAGCAGGTTTTCTCGACTAAGCTCGCCTGTCCGGAACACGGCGTCAGCATTGAGGAGCTGGAGCCGAGAATGTTCTCGTTCAACAGCCCGTTCGGCGCATGTCCGACCTGCAGCGGGCTCGGCTTTACCGAGAAGCTCGACCCGGAAGCGATCATCGACTACGATTTGAGCCCGCTTCGCGGTGCCTTCAAGGCGATCTACGGATCGATGGAATTCTCAAGCTATTACCGCGGCCTGATCGAGATCCTCGCGCGCGAACACGGCGTGGATCTGACGCTGCCGTTTAAAGATCTGCCGGAGAAGTTCCGAAAAGAGGCGCTTTACGGAACCGGAAACCGGCATCTGAAATACGATTACACCAGCCGCGAAGGAAAGGTCTACCACAGAGATCATCCCTTCGAAGGACTGCTCACCAATGTGGAACGGCGCTACCGGGAGACCGGCTCAGAGTGGTTTAAGGACCGCGTGAGCAAGTATATGGTGACCAGACAGTGCCCGGACTGCATGGGGAAACGTCTGAAGCCGGAGGTTCTGGCGGTGACCGTCGCGGACAAAAACCTTGCCGAAGTCTCCGACCTCTCCATCCGGGACGCCATGAAGTTCGTCGACCAGATGGAGCTTTCCGAGAAAGATCAGATCATTGGAAAGCAGATTCGCAAGGAGATCCACGAGAGACTGAACTTCCTCGTGAATGTGGGGCTTGATTATCTGACGTTGTCGAGGGCGGCAGGGACTTTGTCCGGAGGAGAGGCGCAGCGCATACGCCTTGCGACCCAGATCGGCTCCGGACTGACCGGCGTCCTCTACATCCTGGACGAGCCCAGCATCGGCCTCCACCAGAAGGATAACGGACAGCTTCTGAGCGCCCTGCGGCGGCTGACGGAGCTCGGCAACACGCTGATCGTCGTGGAGCACGATGAGGAGACCATGTACGCGGCAGACCACATCATCGATATCGGACCGGGCGCCGGCATCTACGGCGGTGAGCTTGTGGCGCAGGGATCCGTGGAGGATATCAAGGCGGCGAAGGACTCCATCACCGGACAGTATCTGTCCGGTGCGCGTCAGATCGCCATACCGCTCGTGCGGAGACCGGGAAACGGAAATGCGATCACGATTCGGGGAGCGGCAGAGAATAACCTGCGTCACATCGATGTGGAGATCCCGCTCGGGAAGTTCGTCTGCGTGACGGGCGTGTCCGGCAGCGGAAAGAGCAGCTTGATCAACGAGATCCTCTGCAAGGGAGCGTCCCGCATCATCAACCGCTCGCATGAAGAGGCAGGGCAGTTTGACGAGATCCTGGGGCTTGAAAATATTGACAAAGTCATCAACATCGACCAATCCCCGATCGGCCGTACCCCGCGCTCCAACCCGGCGACCTATACCGGCATGTTCACGCATATCCGGGATCTGTTCGCAAGTCTGCCGGAAGCGAAGATGCGCGGATTCCAGAAAGGGCGCTTCAGCTTTAACGTCAAGGGCGGCCGCTGCGAAGCCTGCAAGGGCGACGGCATCATCAAGATCGAAATGCACTTCCTTCCGGATGTTTACGTGCCATGCGAGGTCTGCAAGGGCAGACGCTACAACCGCGAGACCCTGGAAGTGAAATACAAGGGAAAGAACATCTATGAGGTTCTGGATATGAGTGTCGCGGAAGGACTGGAGTTTTTCCGGAATATCCCATCGGTCAAACGGCAGCTGGATACGCTCAATGAAGTGGGCCTCGATTATATCAAGCTGGGACAGCCCTCCACGCAGCTTTCCGGCGGAGAAGCGCAGCGTGTCAAGCTGGCGACAGAGCTTTCGCGCCGCAGCACGGGTAAGACGCTCTACATTCTGGACGAGCCGACGACCGGTCTGCACTTCGCGGACGTGGATAAACTCCTCGCGGTACTCGACAAGCTCGTGGACGCAGGAAATACCGTCGTCGTGATCGAGCACAATCTGGACGTGATCAAACGCGCGGACCATATTATCGACATGGGTCCGGACGGCGGAGACCGCGGCGGAAGTGTGGTGACGAGCGGCACGCCGGAAGAAGTGGCGGAATGCGAAGAATCTTATACCGGACAGTTCTTGAAGAAACTGCTCGGATGAAGTATAATAGTAGCCGAATGGTCAGAAGACGCCATTCACACAGGCGCGAAAGCGTCTGCGAACTCTTATTAACTACCGGTGTGTAAGGAGAAAAACAATGGTAAAAGAACAGAACCTGACGATGCTCACAGACTTTTATGAGCTTACCATGGCAAACGGCTATCTGAAGTCAGGATTAAAAGACAATATTGCATATTTTGACATGTTTTTCCGCAGAATCCCGGACAATGGCGGTTACGCCATCATGGCCGGACTGGAACAGCTGATCAATTATCTCAAGGACCTGAAGTTTACGGAAGAGGATATCGAGTATCTGCGCAGCAAGAAGATCTTCTGCGAGGAGTTCCTGGAGTATCTGAAAAACTTCAAGTTTGAGTGCGACGTCTGGGCGGTTCCGGAAGGAACGCCGATCTTCCCGCATGAGCCGATCCTGACCGTGCGTGGACCGGTCCTCCAGGCTCAGTTTGTTGAGACGATGGTTCTTCTGACTATCAACCACCAGAGTCTGATCGCGACCAAGGCAAGCAGAATCTGCCGCGCTGCGCAGGGCAGAGCGGTTATGGAATTCGGTTCCCGCCGCGCTCACGGCGCTTCCGCCGCGAACTACGGCGCAAGAGCTGCTTACATCGCAGGCTGCATCGGTACTGCCTGCACGATCACAGACCGTGACTATCACATTCCGGCTCTCGGAACCATGGCACACAGCTGGGTACAGATGTTCCCGTCGGAATACGATGCATTCAAGAAGTATGCGGAGATCTATCCGGACAACTGCACGCTTCTGGTCGATACCTACAACGTGCTGAAGTCGGGTGTTCCGACCGCAATCCGCGTGTTCAAGGAGATGAAGCCGAAGAAGATGGGCATCCGCATCGACAGCGGCGATATCGCTTATCTGACCAAGCGCGCGCGCAAGATGCTGGACGAGGCAGGTCTTCCGGAATGCACGATCACCATTTCCAACTCGCTGGATGAGTATCTGATCCGTGACGTCATCATGGAAGGCGCGAAGATCGATTCCTTCGGCGTCGGCGAGCGCCTGATCACGGCCAAGTCCGAACCGGTATTCGGCGGCGTATACAAGCTGGCGGCTCTGGAAGTGGATGGAAAGATCATTCCGAAGATCAAGATCTCCGAGAACGTGGAGAAGATCACCAATCCGGGATTCAAGACTCTGTATCGTCTCTATGACAATGAGAGCGGCAAGGCGCAGGCAGACGTCATGACGCTGGACGGAGAAGAGATCGTAAGCGGAGAAGACTATGAGATCTTCGATCCGAACGCGATCTGGAAGAAGAAGATGCTCAGCGATTTCACAGCAGTGAACCTGCGCAAGCCGATCTTCCTGAAGGGTGAGCTGGTCTATGATTGCCCGGACATCCAGACGATCCGGCAGTACTGCAAGGACCAGATGGAGACGCTGTGGGAAGAGACACTGCGTTTCGAAAATCCGCAGACGTACTACGTTGACCTCTCGAGAAATCTTTGGGATGTCAAGCATGCGCTGATCGAGGAGCACAATCAGAAGTAAACAACAGCAATAGAAAAGGAGCGGATGGATCCGCTCCTTTTAACTTGTTCTGAAGTTACTTCTTGGTGATCTCCTTCACGATATCCTCCTTGGTCGTTCCGGCCTTGAAGGTGAAGGATCCTTCTTTGATATCCAGCGAATTAACCTCCGCAGCCTCGCAGACGCTCTGGTAGTCCACGTCGCTGGTGAAGAGGCCGGCATTGACGAGGCATGCGATGCGCTTCGCGGTCTTCTTTCCCTTGACCTCGACGGTAAAATCCTCTGCAAGCTTATCATCTGCCCAGGACGCAATCACTGCGGTCTGCTGGCCCTTCTTCCCGTCGTCCTTCGCGGTTGTATCCGCGGCTTCCTGCTGTCCGGTCGTCTGAACGACACCGGAGATGTCCTGCAGCGTGTTCGGATAGTCAACGATTATATTGATCCTCCATACGATCACGACTGCGGCAATGCACAGAATGAGCACGGCCAGAACGATATCGCTGTGATCATAGTAGAAATCTCTGAATGAGTGGCGTTTCTTCATGAATACCTCCGCAAGTTTCCATTTTTCAAAAATCATATCTATTCTATCACACATTCACCAAAAGAACAAATCCTTTTGCTATGATGTAAGTAATGATGTATAATAGCGTTATGGTTACTATTGAGATTGGGGAAAATGAACGGAATCAGAGGCTGGATCGCTTTCTTCGCAAGTATCTTTCCGGAGCGCCGCTCAGCCATATCTACAAGATGATCCGAAAGGACGTCAAGGTGAACGGCAGGCGCGAGGGGAAGGAATACGTGCTTCAGGAAGGGGACCTGCTGGCTTTGTACCTCCGGGAGGAAGACCTTCAGGCATACCACAAGGCCCCGCGCACCGCAGACGTGCGGAGGCAGTTCGGCATCGCCTACGAGGATGCCAATATCCTGATCGCGGAGAAACCTTTCGGGCTCCTGACTCATGGTGACAGAAACGAAAAGAAGAACCACCTGACAAACCAGGTGATGAGCTATCTGACTGCAAAGGGTGAGTATAAGCCGTCCGCGGCAGGCACGTTTACGCCGGCGCCGGTGAATCGGCTGGACCGGAATACGACGGGTCTTGTGATTTTTTGCAAAACCTATGCCGCCCTCAAGACCTTCAACCAGATGATCCGCGAACGGAACTGCATCGGCAAGTTCTACGTGACGATCGTGCGGGGCAGGTTGACGGAGCCGCTGCATCTGACGGGACGTCTGGATAAGGATACCGACCGGAATATGGTGCAGGTCAGCGGAGAAGGCGCGCTTGCGATCGAGACCATCGCGCGGCCGCTTGCGGGAAATGACGATTATACGCTGACGGAGGTTCAGATTTTGACCGGAAGGACGCATCAGATCCGCGCGCACCTCGCGTCGGCAGGCTATCCGCTGGTCGGCGATCCGAAGTACGGGGACCCGGCGCTCAACCGGAAGCTGAAGGCGGAGCTTAGGCTTACGACGCAGATTTTGCACGCGTACCGCCTCACATTCACGGACTGCCCCGGGGACTATGCGTACCTGAACGGCAGGGAAGTGACGGCGCCGCCTCCCGCAGGCTTTGGAAAGGCGGGCAGGGCACTGCTCGGAGAAGAGTTTGCAGTTTGGAATTCACAATGGAAGGACAGCAAGAGGAAACGGAAATGACCAAGAAAGAAAAGAACGGAAGTGATCAGTTGACCATCGGAGAATTGATAAAGGATGTGATCATCGCTGTTGTCATAGCGCTTGTGATCATCCAGTTCGTCAAGCCGACGATCGTTATGGAAAGCTCGATGGAGCCGAATTTTTATCAGGGAGATTATCTGTTCGTCTACCGCATGGCGTATAAGTTCAGCGCGACGCCGGAGAAAGGGGATGTCATCATCTTCAAATCGGACCTACAGACGGAGAAGGGGGACAAGAAGCTGCTGATCAAGCGTGTGGTCGGTGTCCCGGGAGATGAGATCTCGATCCATAACGGAAAGGTGCTGATCAACGGAAAAGAGGACTTGCAGGACTACACCGCGGAAGGGATGACGGTCGGTGATATCGATGTGACGGTTCCGGAAGGCGAGCTGTTCTGCATGGGCGACAACCGGACGGTCAGTCTGGACAGCCGGTCCCCGGAAGTGGGATGCGTCAGCTACGACCGGGTCGTAGGGCGCGTTTTCTTCCGCGCATTTCCGTTTAACCAGATCGGTATCATCCATAACCCTTACGAAGAGGAGTAGAAACCCGTATGAAGGACATTATCAAAGACGTCACTGTCGCCGCAATGGTCGTTCTGATCGCTGCGCAGTTCTATGAACCGACGCGTGTTTTTGGTGTGTCCATGCAGCCTTCGTTTCAGGAGAACGACTATCTGATCATCAGCCGCCTGGCTTACCGAAACAAGCAGCCGAAGCGCGGAGATGTCATCGTGTTTCAGTCCACTCTGAAGGATTCGGAAGGGAAAGACGAGCTGCTGATCAAACGGATCATCGGTCTTCCGGGGGAGAAGATCGAGATCGCGGGCGGCAAGGTCATGATCGATGGAGAAGTATTACAGGAATCCTATATTAAAGAGCCGTACACGGATGGGGCCGTTACGATGACAGTGCCGGAGGGCTCGTACTTCTGTATGGGAGACAACCGCGCCCGCAGCACGGACAGCCGCAGTGAGAGTGTCGGAACGGTCTCCGCGGATCAGATCAGCGGGAAGGTCGTCTACCGCGTTTTCCCCTTTAAGAATATCGGCAAGATTCAGCCGGCGCTGGTACGGTAAGGAAGAACTATGGCAAAGAGAGAGAGCAAACTGGTCGCGAATAACAAGAAGGCGCGGCACGATTATTTTATAGACGAGGTTTATGAGGCGGGGATCGCCCTGACCGGAACGGAGATCAAGTCCGTCCGCGCGGGGAAGGTCAGCATCAAGGAGAGTTATGCCAAGATCCAGAACGGAGAACTGATCCTGCTCGGCATGAACATCAGCCCCTATGAACAGGGGAATCGCTTTAACGTGGAGCCGCTGCGTCCGCGCAAGCTTCTGTTGCATAAAAAAGAGATCCGCAAGCTCATCGGCTACACGTCGCAGCAGGGTTATACGCTGGTCCCTCTGCGCATGTATATCAATGAGCGCGGTCTCGCCAAGGTGGAGATCGCAGTCGCGCGCGGCAAGAAGAACTACGACAAGCGGGAGTCGATCGCCAAGCGGGATGCGAACCGCCGCATGGAGCAGGCGATGCGCCGGAACCGGTAACGTCAGGTCAGGGCTGTCTCAGAATTGAGGCGGCTCTCTTTTTATTACAGGCGCCAGGAGCTCGCGTGCCTGCCGTTTCCTGCAAACTGCCTTCTTGGTCATGATTTACAGGAGCTCGCGTGCCGGCCTTTTCCTGCAAATTGCCTTCCTGGTCCTGATTTACAGGAGCTCGCGTGCCGGCCTTTTCCTGCAAACTGCCTTCCGACTCCCGATTTGCAGGAACTCGCGTGTCAGTTTCCTCCTGCAAACTGCCTTCCTGATCCTGATTTACAGGAACTCGCATGTCAGTTTCCTCCTGCAAATTGCCTTCTTGGTCATGATTTGCAGGAACTCGCGCGTCTGTTTCCTCCTGTAAACTGCCGTCCAGCCGTCGATTTGCAGGAACTCGCGTGTCAGTTTCCTCCTGTAAACTGCCTTCTTGGACCTGATTTACAGGAACTCGCGTGTCAGTTTCCTCCTGTAAACTGCCTTTCATCCCCCGATTTACAGGAACTCGCGTGCCTGCCTGCGCAGATTGCAAAGGAAACACTAATCCAC
>JAFOML010000062.1 GCA_017425345.1 Eubacterium sp.
CGGGTTCCATTTCCGACTTTCAGTGGTGGGTTATAATCCCCCACTGAAACCCGGAGGAGCTGAAGCTCCCGGCGCCCGTTGCAGTCGTTCGCTACGTCCTTGACGTGCGAGCACGCCAGGAGCTACGCTCCGACTTAAAATAGAGGTTGTCTCTAAATGAATCAAAGCATTTTGAGACAACCCCCATCATACGAATCTATTCTTATTTCGCCGGCTTATCTTCCTTAGCAGAAGCCTTAGCCTTAGCAGCCTTTTCCTGCTCTGCCTTAGCCTTGCGCAGCTCCGCCTTCATATCCTGGCGTGCCATGTACTGCACGAGGTTGATGCACTGGTTCGCATAACCCCACTCATTGTCGTACCATGCGAGCAGCTTGACGAAGGAATCGTCCAGCATGATGCCTGCCTTGGCGTCGAATACGCAGGTTTGATAGTTACCGCGGATGTCGCCGGAAACGATCTCATCCTCGTTGTACTCGATGATGCCCTTCATGTAAGTCTGGCTGGCTTCTTCCACTGCATCGCAGATTGCCTCATAAGTCGTCGGCGTCTTCAGCTGTGCGGTCAGGTCAACGACGGATACGTCATTGGTCGGAACGCGGAAGCTCATGCCCGTCATCTTACCCTTCATCTCCGGGATGACCAGGCCGACTGCCTTTGCTGCGCCCGTGGAGGACGGAATGATGTTATTGAATACGGAACGGCCGGTTCTCCAGTCACGTCCGCCGTTCGAGTCTACCGGCTTCTGCTTGGAGGTAGAAGCGTGGATCGTAGACATCAGCGCTTTCTCGATACCAAAGGTATCGTTGATAACCTTGGTCAGCGGCGCTAAACAGTTGGTTGTACAGGATGCGTTGGAAACGATAGGCATAGACGGATCGTACTTCTGATTGTTGACGCCCATGACGAATGTCGGGAATCCCTCGTCCTTGCCCGGTGCAGACAGGATGACCTTCTTGGCTCCACCCTTAAAGTGCTTTTCACAGTCTGCATAGTGCGTGAACTTACCAGTGGTCTCGATGATGTACTCTGCGCCGGCAGAGGCCCAGTCGATGTTCGCCGGATCCTCTTCCGAGAAGACCGTGATGTGCTTTCCGTTGATGACCAGATCGGTATCCGTTGCGCGGACGCGTCCTTCAAAACGTCCAAATACCGAGTCATACTCCATCTGATATGCCATACGCTTGATATCCGCGTTGCGGAGGTTGATCGCACAAACCTCGATATCAGTGTCCCTGTCCTCCAGGATTCTCATGATGACACGGCCGATACGTCCAAATCCATTGATTCCTACCTTAACTACCATAAATTTTCTCTCCTTCTCATAATCTACGGCGGTTACCCGTCAAACCAAATAGTAATATGCCACTCATTCATCTTACAGCAAGTTTTTTCAATGCGCAAGGGGTTCTGCAGTAATTAAAAATTTAACACACACACAAAAAACCCACCTGAATCGGTGGGATTTTTGTTACAGAGAGACAGTAAAGCGGCGAAATGCGCTTTGTCCCTCTTCGGTTCTTTTAAACACTCCCGCGTCCGCGAGCACCCCGGCAAACACGAGGCCGATCTCCTGCTGCACGCGAGCATGCAGCTCGTCCGGGGCGATCTGCTCGGGCAGCCAGCTCTCCGCCCAGTCCGCGTGAGCGGCCGTAAGTTCTGAGGCACGCAGATCTCCGCCGGCAAGGACGATCCGCTCCAGCTCCGCCATCTCCTTTTTCAGGCGGGCAGGCAGAACGGCGAGTCCCATGACTTCGATCAGGCCGATATTCTCCTTCTTGATATGATGATACTCCGCGTGCGGATGGAAAATGCCCAGCGGGTGCTCCTCACTCGTCCGGTTGTTCCGCAGCACCAGGTCCAGCTCGAACAGGTCTCCTCTCCTCCTGGCGATCGGCGTGATGGTGTTATGGGGAACGCCCTCGGTCTCGGCGAAGATGCCTGCCGCGGGATCGCTGTAGCTGCGCCATTTGCACAAAATCTCATCCGCCGCATCCAGCATCTCCTCTGTATCCCCCGGCGCGCACTGCAGCCGGATGACGGACATCGGCCAGCAGATCTCGCCGGCTCTCACGTGCGGATACTTTTTGAGTGAAAACTCCCATTCGTACTCCGCTCTTGCCATCGGGAACTCGTAGCAGCCGCCCTGGAAGTGATCGTGGCTCAGAATCGATCCACCGACGATCGGCAGATCGGCATTCGAGCCTGCCGTGTAGTGCGGGAACCTCCGGGTGAATTCCAGCAGTTTGCCCATGCAGGCACGATCGATCTTCATCGGAATGTGCTGCTCGTTCAGGATGATGCAGTGCTCGTTGTAGTAGACGTAGGGCGAATACTGCAGGTAATATGGCTCACCGCAGAGCTCGATCGGAATCAGGCGGTGATTCTGACGGGCAGGGTGGCCGAAGTGGCCGGCATAGCCTTCGTTCTCCCGGCATAGCAGGCAGGCCGGATAGCCGCTCTTCTTCGCTTTCCCGGCCCGCGCGATATCGCGCGGATCCTTCTCCGGCTTACTCAGGTTGATCGTGATGTCGAGCTTGCCGTATTCCGTATCGCTGACCCACTTCTCGTCCCGGCGAATCCGGTCTTCGCGGATATAGTTGGTTGCGCGGCTGAACGCGTAGTACCAGTCGGTCGCAGCCTTCGCCGATTCCTTCTCTTTCGCCAGGAACGTCCGGATCACCTGGGAAGGAGGTGGTGTCAGCACGCCCATGAGCTTCGTATCAAAGAGGTCGCGCGCCTCCTGGGAATCCTCGCATAATCCTCTTTCGATTGCCAGAGCGATCAGATCTTCAAGGATCTCGGCAAGCTCCCGTGGCTTTGCTGCTTCTGCTGGCTCCTCATAGGACTCTTCTTCCATGACCTGGAGCAGTCCGTTGACAGCCCATACTCGGTCTGCTTCTTCGATCAGCCCTTTGGCAAGGGCGTAATCTGTCAATTCTTTTATCAGTTTGCTGATCATATCTCCTCTCCTATAACACCTGAATACCGCCTGCGTCCCGCAGCCGGATGACCTGGCAGGTGCCTTCTCCATACAACTAATCCATCACTTTTACATAATATTACTCCAATCCTCTTCAGTCCCGGTAGACATTCCGACGGAACCATAAGAGGTAGATCACACAAACGCAGATCTGCACCGCGGACGAAGCCGGCGTCGCCAGACTGATGCGGAAAATAGAGACTGGCTCGATCAGGCTCATCAGATAGGAAACCGGAACGCGGACGCAGAATGCGCCGACGATTCCCTGCACCATGACGAACCTTGTCCTGCCGCACCCGTTATAGAAGCCGATGAAGCAGAACAGGAATGCGGTCAGCAGGCAGTCGATCGCGTAGCCTTTCAGATATTCCGCAGAAGCGATACAGACGGGAAGATCCGGGGAAAAGATCCCGCTCATCTCCACTCCATGGAAAAACGCGGTGTATCCGAGCACGATGCTGCACAGGAAAGAGATTCCCATCGCGTACAGCAGCGCCCGGGCAGCCCGGTCCATTTTCCTGGCTCCGTAGTTCTGCGCAACGAACGAGGACATCGCCTGCGCAAAGGATGACGGCACGAGCATGATAAAGGAGCAGAGTCTTTCTGCGATCCCGATCCCGGCTGCCGCCGTTACTCCAAGCTGATTGACGATGGCCATGATGACCAGAAAACTGATCGAGACCAGCAGATCCTGCAGAGCGACCGGAATGCCAAGCTTCAGGATCTGTTTGATAAGCGACCAGTGATAACCAATATCGGAAAGCTTGAAGGGAAACGGCATTCCGCTTCTCCGTACGATGATTACGGGGGCTGCTACGCCGAGTCCCTGCGCAGCGACCGTCGCAATCGCAGCGCCGGCGGATCCCATGTGGAAGTATGCGACGAGCAGCAGATCGCCTGCCACGTTCAGGATAGACGTGACGATGACGACCATCAGCGGGATCTTGGAGTTTCCGATTCCGCGGAAGATGCTCCCAACCACGTTATACCCGACGATAAAGACGGTGCCTGCCCCGCAGATCCGAAGATAGCTGAGCGTCGCTCCCATCGCGGCTTCCGGCGTGTTCATGATCCGCGCCAGAGGCTCTGCTGCGAAAACTGTCAGCACCGCAGCAGCAAGCCCGATCGTGACGAACATGCTGAACGTGGCGCCAATGACCCGGCCGCATTCCTGCGCCCGTTTCTGCCCGAGCAGCTGTCCGAGAATGACGGTGGTTCCAAGTGAAAGATCCGTGATCATGAATGTGACCGTTGCCATGATCTGGCCGCCGATCGTCACACCTGCCACATTGATATCGTCCGAAAACTGCCCTACGATGAGAAGATCCACAGCTCCGTAGAGCGTCTGGAGCAGCATCGTAAAAACAATGGGTATCAGAAACCCGATCAGTGGACGTATGATCTTTCCTTCAGTAAAATCGCCGCTCTTCATTCTTCCTTCCTTCCAGTCCTCCCTATGATAGCACAGAAGAGCGGGTATTTTCAACATAATTGCCACCTGGAAGATTTCCGGAGACGCGTTTTTTAGGGATGGAATAAATGAAGATTTTGTAGTACAATAAGGGGACAGGCAAAGACCCGAAATAATAAGGAGGAATTATGGTCTATAAAGTAACTGATACGATCACCTATATTGGTGCAAACGATTATGATATCGATCTGTTCGAGGGACAGTATATCGTACCGAACGGAATGGCATACAACTCTTACCTGCTTTCCGGCAAGAAGACCGCCATCATGGACACGATCGACAAGAGAAAGACAGAAGAATGGCTGAGCAACATCCGTCAGGTCCTGGGAGCCAAGTCTCCGGACTACCTGATCGTGCAGCATATGGAGCCGGATCACTCCGCGAGCATCGCTGCGTTTGCCAAGGCATATCCGGAAGCAATCATCGTCGGAAACAAGAAGACCTTCGCAATGATCAATAACTTCTTCCCGGAAATGGATCTTTCGAACACCATGGTCGTGGACAACGGCGACACGCTGAATCTGGGCGGACATGAGCTGACGTTCGTCTTCGCGCCGATGGTACACTGGCCGGAAGTTATGATGACGTATGATTCTGTCGAGAAGGTTCTCTTCTCTGCTGATGGTTTCGGCAAGTTCGGAACCCTGGACACCGATGAGGACTGGGCATGCGAGGCCAGAAGATACTACTTCGGCATCGTCGGCAAGTACGGCCCGCAGGTACAGGCAGTCCTGAAGAAGGCCGCTGCGCTGGACATCGAGAAGATCTGCCCACTGCACGGACCGTTCCTGACCGAGGACCTCGGATACTACATCGGCCTGTATGACACATGGTCGAGCTACCTGCCGGAGAGCGACGGCATCTGCATCTGCTACACGTCCGTTTACGGACACACCAAGGAAGCGGCTGAGCTGCTGCAGAAAGAGCTGCTGGATCGCGGCGTTCCGACCGTAGAGATCAGCGACCTTGCTCGCTGCGACATGGCAGAGGCAGTCGAAGATGCGTTCCGCTACGAGAAGCTGGTTCTGGCTACCACCACCTACAACTCGGAGATCTTCCCGTTCATGAAGCAGTTCATCGATCACCTGGTCGAGCGCAACTATCAGAAGAGAACGATCGGATTCATCGAGAACGGTTCCTGGGCGCCGACCGCAGGCCGCATCATGAAGGGCATGTTCAAGGACTGCAAGGACATCACGATCGCGGAGCCGATGGTCACGATCAAGTCCGCGCTGAACGAGGAGAGCCACGAGGCGCTGCTCGCGCTGGCCGATGACCTGGCTGCAAGCTATCAGCCGGCTAAGATCACGGATGAGAATAAGATTGATAAGGCTGCGATGTTCAAGATCGGCTACGGTCTGTACGTGATCACCAGCAACGACGGAAACAAGGATAACGGATTTATCTGCAACACGGTTGCACAGGTAAGCAGCGATAACCACATTCTGGTTGGTATCAATAAGGCGAACTACTCCTGTGAGACCATCAAGAAGACCGGCGTCATGAACGTCTGCATGCTGAACGAGGAAGCTCCGTTCCAGATCTTCCAGCACTTCGGATTCCAGAGCGGACGGAACGTGGATAAGTTTGCGGACTTTACGCACTACAACAAGGCTTCGAACGGCCTGCCGTATCTGAACAAGTACGCGAACGCATACATGTCCCTGAAGGTCGTCCAGACGGTCGACATGGGTTCCCACTGGATGTTCATCTGTGAGATCACCGAGAGCGCTGTCCTGAACAGTATCAACACGATGACTTACACCTACTACCAGGAGAACGTCAAACCAAAGCCGCAGGAGAAGGTCAAGGGATGGGTCTGCAATATCTGCGGATACATCTACGAGGGAGATCCGCTGCCGGAGGACTTCATTTGTCCGCTTTGTAAGCATCCGGCGAGTGATTTCAGCAGGATGGAATAATCAGAACCTAACACAGCGAGTGGCGAGCCTGTAAGGCGAAGCCAGAGCTGATGTAGGTTCTATGCCAGAGCGGTCAAAACGCGAAAGCGTTTTGGGAACCGCGGGACGGCAACACTCTGCCCCCAACACAACTCAACGAATAGAAAAGTGGTTGTCTCATCGAGACAGCCACTTTTTTAAGTCGGAGCGTAGCTCCTGGCGTGCTCGCACGTCAAGGACGTAGCGAACGACTGCAACGGGCGCCGGGAGCTTCAGCTCCTCCGGGTTTCAGTGGGGGATTATAACCCACCACTGAAAGTCGGAAATGGAACC
>JAFOML010000063.1 GCA_017425345.1 Eubacterium sp.
ACCACCGCAACGATCGGCCTGACCGACTATGCGCAGAGCGAGCTCGGGGGACTGGTATTCGTTAACCTTCCGGAAGAAGGCGACGAGGTCACATCCGGAGAGGCTTTCGCTGACGTAGAATCCGTAAAGGCTGTCTCCGACGTATTCTCCCCGGTTACCGGAACCGTAGCGGAGATCAATGAAGAGCTCCTGGATGCTCCTGAGAAGATCAACGACGAGCCGTATGAGGCATGGCTGATCAAGGTCGAGGACATCACCGAGAAAGAAGAACTGCTGGACGAGGACGAATACAAGGCATATCTCGAAACGCTGTAATATCATAAGGAGGGAACCATGGGTTCATATGTACCTAATACCAGGGCAGAACAGGAGGCCATGTTAAAAGAAGCCGGCTATCAGAGCTTCGATGATATGTTCTCCTGCATTCCGGAAGAGGTCAAGCTGAAAGGCCCGCTGAACCTTCCTTCGGGACTCAGCGAGATGGAAGTCATCAAAGAGATGGAAGATCTCGCTTCACAGAATCAGGTGTTCCGGTCCATCTTCCGTGGCGCCGGCGCCTACAACCATTTCATTCCGGCGATCGTTGGCAGCGTCACATCCAAGGAAGAGTTCCTGACGACCTACACGCCTTACCAGGCTGAGATCAGTCAGGGCGTCCTGCAGTCGATCTTCGAGTTCCAGACCATGATCTGCGAGCTCACCGGCATGGATGTCTCCAACGCGTCTCACTATGACGGCGCTACCGCTGCTGCAGAATCGATCCCGATGTGCATCGACAGAAAACATAAGACCGCTTATGTATCTGAGACCACCCATCCGGGAGTGATCCAGGTCATGCAGACCTACTGCTTCGGCAGCAACACCAAGCTGGTCGTCGTCCCGGCAAGAGACGGCCTGACCGATATGGAAGAGCTGACCGAACTTTTGAAGGAAGATCCGGAAGCTGCCTGCTTCTATGTACAGCAGCCGAACTTCTACGGAAACTTTGAAGATGCGGAAAAGCTGGGTGAGATCGTCCATGCAGCTGGCGCCAAGTTCGTCATGGGAGTCAATCCGATGGCACTTGCGATCACCAAGACCCCGGCGGATTGCGGCGCAGATATCGCAGTCGGCGACGGACAGCCGCTCGGCCTGCCGATCGCTTACGGCGGACCGTACGTCGGATTTATGGCAACGACATCCAAGATGATGCGTAAGCTCCCGGGCAGAATCGTCGGTGAGACGAAGGACAATGACGGAAACCGCGCATTCGTTCTGACACTGCAGGCTCGTGAGCAGCACATCAGACGTGAGAAGGCGAGCAGTAATATCTGTTCCAATCAGGATCTCTGCTGTCTCGCATGCTCTGTCTACATGTCCGCCATGGGCGCTAAGGGATTAGCGGAAGCTGCCCGTCAGAGCATGTCCAAGGCGCACTACCTCAAAGACCGCCTCGCAGAAGCAGGATGCAGACCGCTGTATCAGCACGATTTCTTCCATGAGTTCATCATGGAGTGCCCGTGCGGCGCTACGAAGCTGATGGACGCTCTCGCAGAGAAGGGCATCCTGGGCGGACTGCCCATCACGGAAAACGCAGTTCTGTGGTGCGCGACAGAGATGAATACCAAAGCAGAGATGGATCAGGTCGCAGACATCGTCCGTGAACTGAACGCAGGAAAGGAGGCGCAGTAATGAAACTGATATTTGAGATCGGTTCTGAAGGCAGAAAGCTTTCCTTACTCCCTGCCTGTGATGTTCCGGAAGTCTCCGTTCCCGCATCCCTTGCCAGAGAGAAAGCGCCTCGTCTCCCGGAGCTCTCCGAGAA
>JAFOML010000064.1 GCA_017425345.1 Eubacterium sp.
CGCCAGCCCGATCAGGCGGTCCAGCAGCTCCGGGTATTTGATCCCGAGCGGTTCCCAGAGGTAGAAGGAGAGGGAGCCTGGGATGGTGTTGATTTCGTTAAAATACAGCTCGCCGTTTTCCTCGTCGATCATAAAATCGATGCGCGCCACTCCGCTGCACCCCAGCGCCTGGAAGGAACGCACCGCGAGCTCACGCACATACGCGCGCTTCTCCGGGCTGAGTTCTGCCGGGATCTTCCGGGAGACACCGGCCATTCCTTTGGAACCGCCGCCTTTGCCGCTTCCACCGCGCTGGTATTTATCGCGGTAGCTCAGAATTTCGTCCGTATGCATCGGCTCCTCGCACTCACTCGCGATGGCCTCACGGTCATCCCCGAGTACCGCGCAGTTGATCTCCCTGAGTTTGGTGATCGCATGCTCGACCAGAACCGTATGCGCGTACGTAAACGCATTATCCAGCGAATCCGCCAGCGCCGCGCGGTCTCTTGCCACGCTGATTCCGACGCTGGATCCGAGGTCTACCGGCTTGACGATGACCGGATAACCGAGCTTCTCCTCGACCCGGTCCATGATCCGGTCCACATCCATGTAATCCGCCGTATTGAAGCAGATGCCCGGCAGCACCGGAACGCCTGCCTCCTGCAGCACGACCTTCGACGCGTATTTATCCATACCGAGCGCAGAAGCGCCGACGTCCGGTCCGACGAACGGTACGCCCAGCATCCGGAGATACCCCGCGATTGTCCCGTCCTCCACGTGCTTTCCGTGGACGATCGGAAAGGCCAGGTCGATCCGGATGCTTTCCGAACTCCGGATCTTTCCGATCCGTGCCTGGTTTCCGGAGCCTTTTCCTTCCACGCTGAACAGATTTCCAAACAAGCTGTCCAGAAGTCCCGTGACCGGTCCTTTCTTCGCAGGTCTTGGAAACGGTACGATGTACACGTCCCCGCCTTCCCGCGCGAGGATCACCCGCTTAGACCTGGCAAGCAGTCCCGGTATATTCTTATAGTTCTCGATCTTTCCGATATCCGGCCCGGTGTACATCTCGCCATCCTTGGTCAGATAGATCGGGATCGGCTCATATTTATTGGTGTCCAGATTCATAAAAGCCTGGATTCCCGAAATCACAGCAACCTCATGCTCTACACTGGCACCGCCAAACATAACGGCTATCTTCAGTCTCATTCTTTACCCCTTTAATAGTTATCCGGCAGGTCGTTTTCCAGCAGGATATATTTATGCGCCTCGCCCGGAAGTCCGTAAACATAGGACATTGCATCCGGCAGCTCTTCGAACGTGCGAAGTTTTCCTTCCGGGAATCCCTTATCCAGCGCGCCCCGGCGGATCGGCTCCGTGTGCTTCCGGCCGACCAGCACGATGTAGTCGCAGCAGTCTGCCGCGTACGTTCCGAACTTGTAGTTGTATTCGTCTTCCTGGTCACCCAGCTCGACCATGCCCGGCGTGACGAGGATCTTCATCCCGTCAAACATTGCGAGGGTCTCCACCGCAGCCTTGGACCCTACCGGGTTGGAATTGTAAGCGTCGTCGATGATCGTGACGCCATCCTTCTCTTTCATCTCGAGGCGGTGCGGTGCGGCCTTGATCCGGCGCACCGGCACGCGGAGCTCCTTCAGCGGGATCCCGAGCTTATGGGAAACCGCGATCGCGCCCGCGATGTTGATCACATTATGCTCGCCGACCAGCCTGGTGCGGAAGACCTCGCTCTCCCCTTCCGGCGTGGTGATCGTAAACTCGGTCCCCTGCCGGCTCAGCTTGATATCGCCCGCGCGGTAACCGCCGCCCACACTTCTGCTGCGGTAGAACGTCACATTATCATATTTCGCTGCGCGCTCCTCGATATATTCGTTATCGCCGTTCAGGAACAGCATGCCGCCTTCCGGCAGCGCGTCCGCCAGCTCGAACTTGGTATCCACGATCGTCTCGAGGTCGTGGAACGTCTCCAGGTGCTGCGGTCCGATCGCCGTGATCATGCCGTGGTCCGGCTCCGCGATGTCGCAGACCTCTTTGATTTCGCCGCGGCAGCGCGCGCCCATTTCGCACACGAAAATCTGATGGCTCGGCTTCAGCATCTGCCGCACGGTGATCACGATGCCCATCGGCGTATTATAGCTCGCGGGGGTGACGAGCACGTTGAAGTGGCTTTTTAACAAAGTCTCCAAATAAAACTTCACACTCGTCTTCCCGTAACTCCCCGTCACGCCGATCACGGTCAGATCAGGACGGTCCGCCAGAATGCGCTTGGCATCGCGGATGAAGTTGTTCCGGATCCTGGCCTCCACCGGTGCATTGATGCTGTTTACGAAGAGCAGCATAAATATCTGCGCAGCGGCCAAAAGTCCCAGCGCGCCCGTCGCGCAGGCAAGGCCGGCAGCCGCGCCGTCCCACATGCGGACGCCGCTCTTCGCGGAAATAACTAAGACGATCAGGCAGATCACTGCCGTGATCACGATATCCGTCGCGATGATCCGCTTGACGCGGTCGGTAAATGCGAGCGTCTTCTTGGCCTTCACGGATTTCAGATACCGGAAGTACCAGATGACGATAAATGCGAAAAACGCCTGCAGGATCATCACCGGCACGTTCGGCCAGATCAGATTGACGAGTCCGCAGACAGCAAGCACCGCGAGGATCCGCTCCTTCCCATGGTGGAGGGAGATCCAGGTGCGCTGTTCTTTATTATTATATTCATTCAGCTGGAACATGTGCAGGTTGTACCGCATGACATACCAGAAGGCTACAGCGGTCAGCACGATCGTAATGAGGCTCAGTATAATCATTGCGCGGCCTCCTCTCCTGCGGTTTCTTCCGGAATCAGGTACGCCCGGAGGATCGCGCGGAATGCGGCAGGCGCCTCGAGGAACGAGTAGTGCCCGACGCCCGGGATCACGGCAAGACCCGAGCTTGGGATCAGCTCGTCCATGCGTTTTCCTTCTTCCAGCGGTGTTGCCGTATCCTTCTCTCCCCAGATGAGAAGCGTATCCTGTTTGATCTTCGGCATGCAGTCCTGCAGATCCTCATTTACCGCGATGACCATGCACGCGCGCATCATCGGGGTGGAATTGCGGTAGTCTGCAGAGCCCTGGCGGCTGCGCCAGTCTTCGATCAGTTCCGGGCAGAGTTTCTGGGCGATTTTGAGATTGGCAAGCCTCTTCAAGACTTTGTACTTATACACTCTAAAGTTCTGATCATTCGAACGCCTCTGCTTAATGCCCGCGCTGTCCACCAGGACGATATGTTCAATCTCGACCGGCAGATCCTCCCGGGCTGCCAGCTTGATGATGACACGCCCGCCGTAGGAATGTCCGAGGAAGGACACCTTCCGGAGCTCGAGCGCATCCAGAAAATGCAGGACAAAATCCGCAAAATCATCCACCGCCCACGGCTCCCGCGGCTCATCGCTCAAGCCGAACCCCGGCATATCGAGCAGGACCACGCGATACCTGTCTTCCACGGCAGCCGCCACGGTGTTGTACGTGGCGAGGGAGGTTCCCCACCCCTGCAGGATGACCAGCGTATCCGGACCTTCTCCTGTTATCTTATACTCTATGTTATATCCATCTATATTTATCTGCATTCCTGATTCTCCTTATTATATACGGAGTCATTATATCACAAACTGCTGTAGAATGCTTGCTATTTTCAAATATTCACGTGCGCGGCCGCGCGCAGGTATGGTATACTCTTCTCAAAGAAAACAGGAGGAACCCCGTGATGAAAAGAATCCTTTCCATACTGATCATTACCGTGCTGGTCATGGCTGCCATGATCGTGACAGCATCTGCTGCAGAAGCGAAGACCGGCTATGTCTACGTGAATGCCAAGCAGGATTACGCGCAGGTGCAGGATGCACTGACGGCGCTCAACAAACAGAGAAAGAAAGCAGGGCTGAACACGGTCAAGCTGGACAAGGAGCTCTGCGATCTGGCCGTACAGCGGGCGGCGGAGTCCGTCGTGTACATCGATGACAGGCACACCCGTCCGAACGGCTCTGCCTGCGGCACCATCAGTGCGAGGTCCAACAAGGAGAACTGGGCGATGGGCACCTTTATAACGGGCACGTCTGTGATCGACAGCGTATGGCTGACCTCGGCCGGCCATAAGAAGAACATGCTGTACGATAAGGCGAAGAGCGTAGGGATCGGGTTCATCACGTCGGAGGATTTTACCCCCTACTGCATCCTTATCTTAAGCTCCACCGATGTCAAGAAAGAGATGACCACCGCGACCGGGACGAAAAAGTACTACTGCAAGGTCGCGGTAAAGGACGAGTACCTGAAGAAGAGCAACTTCAGTCTGAAGGGTTATAGCATCGATGGCACCTACGTCGAGTTCCCGGCCTTTGACTCCCTGCATTACGATGCCAGGCGGCAGGTGTTCGTGGAATTTGATCCTGGCGAAGGTAAAAGCCGGGATTCCCATCTTGCGCAGAAGAGCTTCATCTGGACGTCCAGCAACAAGCTGATCGCCAACATGACAAGTGAAGGCTCAGTCTACGGCGTCACCCCGGGGACCTGTGAGATCTCGGCAACGATGAAGGACTCGCCGGGATTTACGATCACGACTCCTGTTACGGTATATGAGAAATACTACGGTTATGACGATTACGATTACGACAGCGATCCATATTATCCGGAGTATTTTGAAGAGGATGACGACCAGGGCGGCTACTGGCTGCGCGCAGCCGGCGCCGGTTCGGAAGACCAGTCAAAGGAAGTCAAAGCCAGCAGCGCGGCTGCGGAGGCCGTCGAGATCCTCTGGAGGGATCCGGCCAGCGGAAACTATGTGAGCGGTGATGAGCATGCGCTGGAAATCACGAGCGGCGATACGATCGCCTACCGCGTCTCAGAATCGGAAGCGGAGAACGAAGAGCTTCTGAAACACATCACCATTAACGTGGATCTGCGCTGGGGTTTTCCGAACAGCTACACCGTCGATACGGAAAACCATACCGTCAAGTTCAACCAATTCGGGGACTATGTCATTACCGCTACGGGTGACGATCAGGTGACCGTTACGGGCGGAGAGCTTTTCGTCTATGTCCATAATCCGCTCACAAGTGTCGGGCTGGAGCTTTCTCCGGAAGGCAGCGCGGATATCCTCAGTGAGGTGAGCATAGAAGCCTATCCAGTAGGCGGAAAAGGCGGGGGTGATTACGCCTTCACCATTAAGGATTCGTCCGGTACTGTCATTGCGGAATCCACGGAGAAAGAATGGACCTGGACACCGGACAAGCTGGGCACCTATACGATCCTCGTCTCCTACACAGAGGATGGAAAAACTCTTACCAGCGAGGAATCCTATCAGGTCGTGAAGATCGCCCACCCACAGTTTGTGCCGGCAGAGGAATACACCGTTACCGGCGGCCCCGGTAACGTCCACCTGCCACCGGGCTGGGAATTCTCAGCCAGCGACCGCGCGGTCGCAATGAGCGTCGGCGAGACCCGCAGCTTCACCGCGCACTATACGGCAGCTGATAAGGACCTGTATCAGAACATCGATGCCTCCGTCCGCGTCAAATGCGTCAGCTGCGAGCATCCGGCGTCAGAGGTCCGGAATGCTGTACCTGCCACCTGCTGCAGCGAGGGCTATTCGGGCGAGACCTACTGCACCTCCTGCGGCATGGTCCTGAAGGACTGCGAGATCCTCCCAATCGATCCGAACAATCACACCGATGTGATCACGACGCAGCGGCCCGCGCAGATCCGCCTCGCCGGCCACACAGAGCACCAGTACTGCACGGCCTGCAATTCCGTCGTCAAGCAGGGCGAAGAGATTCCCGCGATCGACTCCTACGTCATGAACACGCCGATCTGCGCCTATACCGGAGAAGCGGTCAAGGTGAACGGCGTATTCAAAGCCGGCAACAAGGTCCTGGTCGAAGGACAGGACTACACGGCAGAATACAAGGATAACGTAGAGGAAGGTCCCGCAACCGTCACCTACACGTTCCAGGGGGACTACACCGGGACATTCGACGATTACTTTGCCATCGAAAAAGGCAGCTCGATCATACCGGACGAACCGGATGAGCCGGACGGCAGACTCGTAAATCCGCTCACGGCGAAGGGCAAGACCGTAACGGTGAAGTACGCTAAGCTTAAGAAGAAGCAGCAGACGATCAAGGCTGCGAAGGCCTTTGCTGTCACAGATGCGAAAGGCGCAGTCACCTACCAGAAGACCAAGGGCAATGCCAAGATCACGGTCGGCGCCAAAGGAAAGATCACGGTCAAGAAAGGCCTGAAGAAAGGAA